>JACQVS010000113.1 GCA_016209605.1 Planctomycetota bacterium | reverse complement strand
TTCGGCCACTCTTTTGAAGGCACGGGGCCGGCTGCAAGCGCGCCATTCGGCGTCGGGCCTCCTCGCCTTATTTCTCCGTTAATAAGGCTACGTCGGCCCCCTACGGTCTTCGCGCTGTCGCGCTCAGCCTCCGGGCGGCCCTCGCAGCCACCAGCCTGCGGCTGGTGCCGGCTGCTCCGGGCGTTCGCTCCTCCGAGCACTCGGAGCTCACCCTTGCCTGGCGCGCTCGGGCACCGCCCCGCGGAGCGGGGTGGTCGCGGCCTCGGGCCTCGAAGCGCCTACCGGGATAGACTCTTAGCATATAAAATCCCCGCCTCCCCATCAATTGCCCCTCCATCAAATGCCCCTCCATCAAATGATGGCGCCGCCCCGAAAGATGTGAAAAAATTGCAGGGTGGTTTGAGCATCGCAAAAGACCGAGGAGGTGCCTTATCAAGATCGGCTCGAAAATTTCTTGGCTCCTTTTTCCAGCGGCCCTTGGATTCGCGGACGGAGTATCATTTCTCGCCGCGGCGCCGGGGGACCTCGTCCTGGGGCCGGTGACCGCAGCCGTCGAGGCCCCCCAGGATCTCGCCCTCGACGGCTCCGACGGCTCGCTGTGGATCACCAGCGCCATCGGCGGGCGCATCCTCCATTACAGCGCCCGGCTCGAGTACGTTGGATCCCTCCCCGCCCCCTTCGAGGTCTCGAAGGAGCTGAGCGGCATCGCCTGGCGATCGAGAACCGACACCCTCCTCGTCCTCAATCCCGTGCTGGGGGAAGTGCAGGAGATTCACAAGGACGGCTCGCTGACCGACCTCCGCTTCGCCCTCCCTCTCTTCACCGTCGCTGGCCTCGACCCCCATCCCTTCCCGCAGGGGCTCGCCTACCTTCCGGAGAGCGGCCAGGATCAGGAGACCATCTGGGTCCTCGAGCCGCGCTTCGGCGCCGTTTACCGGATCGACCTGAACGGCCTCTTGCTCAACTGGTTCTGCCATCCGTCCTACCCCAAGGCCTGCGATCCCGCCAAGGCCAACGCCATTCCGGCGACTTGCCTCGATCTGCGCCTCGGCAAAAAGGGCGAGTTCCTCGGGCTCGACCTCGGCTCGGGGAGCGAGCGCGTCGACTCCATCATCGGGGTCGACCCGGAAGGCCGGCCGCTGGGCATTCGCATCCCGGTCCTCGAGGCCGGCGGGACCATCGGCGGCATGGCCCGCGGCCTCTGGAGCGACCCGGCGAGCGGGGAGTTGCGCCCGATCGCCTACTTCACCGTCCAGTCGTCCGCGGAAATCCTGGCCATTGACGCCTCGGAGCCGCCGGTCCGCGAAATCCTCGATTTGCAGTGCGCCGCCTCCCAGGAGAAAGTGTCCTTGAGCTGGCGGAACGGCGAAGAGTACGCTCAGGAGATCAAAATTTTCCGCGACGGCGCCTTGCTCGAGAGCCTTCCCGGCTCGGAAAACGCCTACCTCGACGCCGACGCGCCAGTCGGCATCCATCTCTACCGCGTGCAGGGGGACAACGGCGCCGGCACGGCCTCCTCCGAGTGCCGTGTGGTGATCGGGGCGGGCCAGGTCATCCGCCAGGCGCGCTTCGAAGGGAAGATCGCCGTCGCCATGGCGGAGGACGCGCGAGGAAACCTCTACGTCACCGACCTCGAAAACCGAATCTTCATCTACGACAAGAACCTCCTGCTCCTCGACGAGGTCCCTTCCCCCTTCATCGATCCCGGCGACCGCTTGAGCGGCATCGCCTTCAATCCCCCGGAGGAGAGCCTCCTGGTCTACAACTTCGGCTCCAACCTGGTCGCAGAGATCACCCTCGAAGGAGAGCTGATCCAGCCTCCTTTCGCGAGCGGACTCCAGCCGCGGGGCCCCGACCCCGAGGACGAGCCGGCGGCCGGCGCGATGCTCTTCAATCCCCAGGGGAACGGCGGCCGGGGATCGTTCCTCTACTACGAGATGCTCACGGCGGAGGTCCGCGAGCTTTCCCGGGAAGGAGGGCTGCTCTCCCGCTGCCCCCATCCCGACTCGTTGAGGGACCCGGAGCCGGCGGACTCGCCGCTCATCACCTTCGCCTCGGGAATGACGCCGGTCCCCGGATCCTTTTTCCGGCAGCTCGACCTGCCCGGCGGCTCGGCGCGCGATGGGCAGATCACCCGCATCCTCCGCCTCGAGGCCGGCGCCTGCCGGCCGACCGGCTTCGAGATCCCCATGGCCGGGATCGAGGCGGCGGCTGGCGGAAGCGCCATTTACCAGATGGGCATTCACGACAGCCTCCACAACGGCCGGCCGGTGAGCTACGTTCTGAAAACCCTCCCCACCCCCTCGCTGCTCTTTGAAGTCTCCCGCGAGGAGCCGCCGCTCCTCGCACCGACCGACTTCTCCTGCCGGCAGGAGGATCTTGACGACCATGTCCACATCACCTTCAGCGGCCACGGCCCCTACCATGCCCTGGAGCTCTGGCGCGATGGCGCGCTCCTCGCCGCGCTGCCGGCCGAGGCCGCGGACTACCTCGACGCCTCGGCTCCACCGGGAGCCCATCGCTACCGGCTGAAAGTCCGGCGCGGCGCCGTCGCGGCCGAAAGCCGCGAGTGCTCGCTCCAGGTCGGAACCGGAGCCATCCTGGCTAGAGCATTCACCTACCCCGGCACCTTGTTCACCGCCCTGGCGCGCGATCCTGCGGATGGATCCTTCCTGTGCGCGTCGAGCGCCAACCGCATCTCCGGAAAGCTTTTCCGATACCGGAGCGACCTCTCCTTCGCCGAGGAGCGGCCGGCCGCCTTCGCCGCGCCGTTTCAAACCGCCGGCCTCGCTTACCGCCGGGATCCGGTCGGGAAGAAGTGGCTCTACTCCCTGGGCTGGAACCCGGCCAAGAGCCCGGGCGAACAAAACCGCTTTCCCATCCGCGTGCAGGATGAGAGCGGCGCCGTGGCGGCGGAGCTCTTCACCGATCTGCCGGTGACCAGCTCCCTCTTCGTCAGCTACCCGGCCGGGCTGGCCTGGGACTCCTCCGATGACACTTTCTGGTACCTGGAGCGCAACACCCGCACCATCATCCACCTCGACCTCGAGGGCCGGGTGCTGGAGCACTTCCCCAACCCGGCCCACCCGCACCAGGACGGCGTCTTCAACTACGGCCTGTGGGCCGACGGCGAGCGCGGGCTCCTTTACCTCGCCGGCGCCGGCCGCCGCGATTTTCAGATCACCCGCATCGTCGAGCTGACGCGCGCCGGCCTGCCCACCGGCTTCGAGATCCCTCTCGACCGGGATTTTTACCGCGAGCACGCCGGCTTCGCCCTCGAAACCAGCACCGCCGTGGCTCAGTCGCGCCGCGGCTCCGCCTCGGACCTGGTGCGGTTGAAGATTTTTGAGGACTTGCCGGCTCCGCTAGGCTTCGCCGCCGAGGCCGCCGGCCGGGAGGTGCGGCTCTCCTGGCGGGGCGACCGCCGCTGGCGGAGCCTCGAACTCTGGCGCGGGCTGGGCGGCGGGGGAAAGGTCATCGCCGCCTTGCCGGGAGAGGCCGCCTCCTTCCTCGATGCCGAGCTGCCGCTCAATAGTCGCGCCACCTACGTGCTGCGCCCCCGCACCGCCCCCGGCAGCGGACCGGCGGCGGCGCTCACCCTCACCGCGGCGCGGACTTTCCGCCGCGGCGACGTGGAAGAGGATCGCGAACTCGACATCACCGACGCCATCGCCGTCCTGGAGTACCTCTTCCTCGGCCGGCGCCAGCCCGCCTGTCTCGACGCCGCCGACGTCGATGACAACGGCGCCGTGGAGATCACCGATGCCATCGTGCTGCTCACCTACCTCTTCATCGCGGGAGATCCGCCGGCGCCGCCGTTCCCGAACGCCGGGCTGGACCCCAGCTTCGACGGCCTCGACTGTGATTTTTTGCTGGAGCCGCCGTGACCCGACATCAAGACCTCATCCTCGAGCAGTTCGCCGTCAAGGCAGAATCGTTTGCCACGGCCCCGCAGATCAAGAACGAGGAGGCGCTGCGGCTGCTGGTGCAATTTTCGGGCGCCACGGCCGAGGACACGGTGCTGGATGTGGCCTGCGGGCCCGGCCTGGTGGTGTGCGCCTTCGCCGAGGTGGTCCGGCATGCCACCGGCATCGACCTGACGCCGGCGATGATCGAGAAGGCTAAAGAGGTGCAGGCGGAGAAGGGGCTGAAGAACGTCACCTGGCAAATCGGCGATGTCGCGACCCTGCCCTTTCCGGAGGCCTCCTTTTCAATCGCCGTCTCGCGGTACTCCTTCCACCACTTCCCCGAGCCGCGGCGGGTGTTGGCGGAGATGGCGCGCGTCGCCAGGGCCGGCGGCAAGGTCGTCATCGCCGACGTCACGGCCTCGGACGACCCCGCGAAGGCCGACGCCTTCAATCGCATGGAACGGCTGCGCGACCCTTCCCACACCCGCGCCCTGCCGCTTGCGGAGCTGCAGGATCTTTACCGCGAGGCCGGTTTGTCCGAGCCGCGGTTGGCCTTCCATCGACTGGAGTTCGAGGTGGAGTCCCTGCTGCAGCAAGGCTCCCATCCCCGCCCCGGCGATGCTGAGAAGGTGCGGCAGATGTTCCAGGACTCCCTCAAGGATGACGCCATGGGAGTCGGCGCCCGCAAGGAAGGCGACGAGATCCATTTTCGCTACCCGATCGTCATCCTCGTGGGAATTAAGCTGGTTCGAGTTTCAGCCAATTCTTGATTCGCCTTCGCCGGATCGACCGATTCACCATTTGAAATCGATGCCCAGGTCGATGAAGTACCTTTCAACATCGTCGCCAAACGGCGAACAAAGTTCATGAAACGGGGACATTCTGCTCATGGAGAAGGACGGTGAAGTGGAACGTGCTCCCCTTTCCCGCTTCACTCTCAACCCAGATTTCGCCTCCCATTTTTTTTACTAGCTCGGAGGCAATTGCCAGCCCCAATCCAGTTCCTCCGTACTTGCGCGTCGAGGAGCCATCGGCCTGGATGAAGGCTTCAAAAATTCTGTGGTGGGACTCAACCGGAATTCCAATGCCGGTATCCTTCACGGCAAAGTGAAGCAAAGCTTGCTGGTTCTCCATGGACCTCGACTCAACCTTCACCCCGACTGAGCCCTTCTCCGTAAATTTGATGGCATTATCAATCAAGTTGACGTAAACCTGGCGCAAACGAGAATCATCACCGACCAAGGCCTCCGGCACCTCCGGAGACACCTCCCAATCAAATTGCAGGTCCTTATTGTCGGCCCTCTGCGCCAGCGGCTTTACCGTTTCTGAGAGACTCTTGCGAAAACTGAAAGGCACAGGATCCAGCCTCAGCTTTCCAGTTTCTATTTTAGAGAAGTCCAGAATGTCGTTGATCAAACCTATCAATGAAATCCCGGAGGCACGCGCCAGTTCAAGGCATTCACGCTGGCCATCGGTCAGCTGGGTATCGAGCGCAAGCTCGGTCATGCCAATCACGGCACTCATGGGGGTGCGCAGCTCATGGCTCATATTGGCCAGGAACTCGCTCTTGGCGCGGTTCGCGGCTTCAGCCGCCTCCTTCGCTTCTCGCAGCTTTTTTTCCACCTCTTTGCCCCCGGTGATGTCGGTGATCGTCCCCACATAACCCGCGACATTGCCATTGGCATCGGTCTCCTTGGCAGCCTGGCCCAGTACCCATGTCACCACGCCGTCCGGCCGCTGGAAACGGCATTCCGCATGGAACTCGAAGCCTCCTGCCACGGCGCCGCGCCAAAGTTCGGTTATCCGCGCGCGATCATCGGGATGGACGCTTCTCGTCCAGCCCGTTTCAAAGGGGCCGCCGGGATCAAGGCCCGAAATCTCGCACCAGCGTTCGTTGACGTAAATCAATTCACCTTTCCCATTCGATCGAAAAATGCCAACCGGCGATATCTGCGCCAGGGTGTGAAACCGCCGCTCGCTCTCCGCCAGTTTCTGCTTTGACCATTCGCGCTCGATGCCCAGCGCGATCTGGTTAACCACCGATGCCATCGCTCCCAATGTGGCCGGAGGGAGGAGCTTGCGGGCGAACATCGCCAAGACTCCGACCAGCCGGTCCCCAACCAGCAAGGGGTATCCGGCGAAGGCGACCAGGCCCTTGCGCCTGGCCCATTCTTTGTCTTGAATTTGAGGATCATTGTAAACATCGTGCGTCAAACGGGGCTCGTGCTCCAGGGCAATGGAGCCGATTTTCAGCTTTCCCACCGGAATACGGCTGTGGGGGCCGTCGAGGTGGGTGTAAATCCCGGCGCTGGCTTGCAACTCCAGCATGCCCTCCTCTTGATGGAGCGTCCAGATGCGGGCGAATGCCGCATCCAGATTTCGAACCATCGACTCGGCACAAAATCGCAGCATTTCCCTCAAATCTTTCCCGTTGATGAGAGCAGCCCCCACGTCCGCACCCAGCACGGCCAGGCGAGTCCGCTCCGCCAGCGACTCGGCTATTCGGCGTTTCTCCTCACGAAGCCGTTTTCGTTCCAGCGCCTGCGCCACCGCTGGCCCCAGACGGGTCAACCTGTCTTTGAGCAAGTAATCATCGGCCCCCTCCCGCATGGCGGACACGGCCGTTTCCTCGCCAATTGATCCAGAAACGATAATGAACGGGATGTCCAAACCGCTTTCATGAAGCTTGCGCAGCGCTCGGGGCGCGTCGAAGTTCGGCAAGTAATAGTCGGCGAGGATCAATTCGGGCGGAGGGTCAAGATGGTAAAGGTACTCCGATTCCGTCTCCACCCGCTGCCAGGCGGGATCGAAGCCGGCCCGGCGAAGTTCACGAACCATTATTTCTGCATCGGCCGGCACGTCTTCAAGAACGATCACGCGAAGAGGAACGGGCATCTCGGTTTCATCCTTCCTGACCGGATACTGGATTCAATCCTGGAACGAGGCCTACATGCCACTCCAAGCCACTCCCTTGGCCGCGGCATTGATCATCACCGGCGGCTGGTTGAGCAAGAGCCAGTAAAGTCCCAATTCAGCCACGCAGTTGACAAACTTGTTGAACTCGACCGGCTTGACGATGTAGCTGTTGACGCCGATTTTGTAGCTCTCGATGATGTCCTTTTCTTCCTTCGAGGAAGTGAGCACAACCACCGGAATGGACCGGGTCGATTCTTCCGACTTGAGCTTCCGGAGGACTTCGATGCCGTCGACCTTCGGGAGCTTCAAATCGAGCAGGATGACCTTGGGGAGATTCCCGATTTCCGGCCGAATGCGGTAGTTGCTCCCGAAGAGCAGTTTGAGCGCCTCTTCCCCATCTCTGGCAATGACGATATTGTTGGCCAGGTTGTTTTTCTTGAGCGCCCTGAGCGCAAGCTCGGCGTCGTTGGGATTGTCCTCGACCAGTAGTATTTCAATGACGCTCTTATCCATTATTCCTGCTCCTTTTTTCTTGGGAGAGCAAAATGAAAAGTTGCTCCCGAGTTGACCAGGCCCTCGCCCCATACTTTTCCGCCGTGACGGGAGATGATCCGATGGACAATGGCAAGCCCAACTCCCGTTCCTTCAAACTCATCGGCGCCGTGCAGCCGCTGGAAGACTCCGAACAGCTTGTGCGAATATTGCATATCGAAGCCGACGCCATTGTCTTTGATGTGGTAAACGTTCATATCGCCGTCGCTATGGCCGCCGATTTCCACGGCAGGTTCCGGCTGGCGTCGAGTGAACTTGAACGCATTGGAAAGCAGATTGGCGAGCGCTTGCCGGATCATCGCGCGGTCGCCTTCAGTATCGGGCATGGATCCCAAGGTGACCTCAACCGAACGCTCGGGCTCTGACCTCCGAAGCTCTTCAATTACCGATCGGCATAATTCGGTCATGTCTATCTTCGATCTCTCCATCCCCTTTCTGCTGAGCCTGGAGAAGGCAAGGAGGTCATCGATAAGCTGGCTCATCTTCATTGTATTCGCGCGGACGACGTTGAGGATCCTTTGCCCTTCCGCATCAAGCTTTCCCGAAAAGTCTTCAAGGAGAATTCTCGAGAACCCATCGATCGCTCGGAGAGGAGCGCGCAAATCATGAGAGACGGAATACGAGAATGCCTCCAGCTCCTTGATGGCAGCCTCCAGCTCTGCCGTTCGTGCCGCGACTCGCCTTTCGAGGTCGTTGTTGAGCCGCTTGATTTCTTCGTGCGCCTTCTTCCGCTCGGTGATGTCCCGGATCGTGGCCATGGCCAGCATCCCCCCCTTCACCTGAATCGGGCTGAGGTTGATTTCCACCGGCAGTTCGCCGCCACCCTTCTTGAGGGCAAAGATATCAACGACCATGCGCATCGCCTGCGTGCGGGATTCGGAGAAATAGCGCCGGCGGTATCCCTCATGCCGACCGCGGCAACGTTCTGGAATCAAAACTTCAACCGGTTTGCCGAACAACTCAGCGCGGCTGTGCCCCAACATCTTCTCCGTCTGAGCGCTCACGAGCACGATGCGGCCGCTGATGTCAGTGATGACCACCCCATCCGGCGCGGCTTCCAGCAAGGTTTGAAACTTCACCTCGGCCTCTTGGCGCTCGAGTTCGATCGAATTCAATGTTTTTGCATTCCACAGGACTACCGACGTGAAGATGATCATGCTGCTCAGAACGACCAGGGTCAGGCCGAACTCGGTGCCATAAAGGCCCATTTGCTCGCCTTGCAGCCTCAACCATCCCAAAAAAAACGGCACACCTAGAGCAGCCGGCAACAGGCGGCGCGCGAGGATGCCTCCCATCTGATCGCTCAGGACGAGCGAGGAAAGGCCGCGGTCAGGGTGAAGGCAAAAGATCCCGGCGGCGATTACAAGGAACACTAGAGCCGGGAGGAAGGAGATTTGCATGTTGGAGGCGGCGCTGGCAATCGATCCCGCTCCATAAATATGGCCTATCAAGGCCAGCAAAGAAAAAAACCCGATGATGATGGCGAAGCCTTCCAATAACCAATGGAAGCGGGGTTTGCATTCAAAGAGCAGCAGAGCGCTTCCTGCCAGAAAAAAGTTCAACGAGGTTGCCGGGGACATCCGACCTGGAGCGAAAGGCCCGCCTGTTCCCGATGCTCCGGCGAACAACACCTGATCAAGGCCCAGACTCCAGCCTGAGAGGTGCTGGGATAAGGCCAGGGCGCCAACCAGGGCCGCCAGGCAGGCGCAAACTCGAGCCGGGATGCGGGATCGAGTGCTTTCTTTCATGCGCCGAGAAAACCAGAGCGATGCTCCCGTCAGAATGAACATGAGCGCCGTTTTCCCCTCCATGGCCAACCAGCCGAATAAAACGTTTTTGAGGCCTGCGCTCTCCAGCAGCCAGCCTGCAAAAGCGAGGCAGCCCAAGCCGATCGCCAGAGCACCGGAAATCCTGGAACATGACCTGATGGCGGCGCGGTCAGGCGCCGGGTGAAGAGGGGCCTTCAAAACCTCCAAACTTTTCCTCCAAGAACTTTCTTTTCGAAGCCCGCAACCCTTATCGATAAGCGGAGCATCTTTTAGCTCAGGACTCGAGTCGCTGGTGTCCAAGCTCGGTGTACGGTGGACGGGCATGATAAAATTCCCCTGAAAAAACGTTCCTGTGCCGACCCAGTCCTCGAGCCCATCTCAAAACGCCCCTCCGCCGGGCCTCAAAGCTTCATTTCGAAACGAACTTTAAATTGATCCCACAGCGCTCCCTTCTCAGGAGCCCTGGTCCCTGGAAAGACGGGCTCCTCCGTGAGCCGGAGCGCTCCTTGAATAATTCAATGGGCTTTTATACCTCCAATGTTTATCGGTAAAATCTTGGGGAGTTTTTAAGGCCTGCAAAAGCAGTAGCTGGAAAATCCAAGTCTTTTAGTTGGAAAATCCAAAAACGTGGAACTTGGTGCCTGCAAGCGGCGATCGGCAATCGAATCCGAATATTTTACCAGAATGGTGAGTTGGCGGCCGGTAACTCGGTCCCGCGGTGGGTGGAAAGAGAAGAGAATCCTTCCTGAACAGGGTTATAAATTTTCGCTTGAATTCACACTTCACCGAGAGGGTGCTCCCCGCCGGAGACCACCGTATTCAGGCGTCGGTGGTTGAAATCCCGTGTCGCCCTCTCCGGCTGAAAGCGCCGGCTTTCAGCGGCGGTTGATCGGTCTTCGGCCTCCTCCGGAATGCACTGCCTTGAAGCGGAATTTCAAATCCCCCTCAATGGTGACAATGGGTTAAGAATTGTCCCTGAGCCGCCGATCGTAAATACGGGTATGGTAAGTCGCAAGCTAAACTTCAATACTACGGTCGAGAAAATAAGGTTGTCGTCGCATTGATAGTCGCAGAGCTAAACCGAAATCCCTCTTTGTTCCTCCGCGCCGGGTCTCTCCTTTGCGCCATACCCACAATACACGTCTCAGAAACCATGCGCCCCCTGGAGATCGAGCCCGTATCCGGTATGCCGGAATTTGTGCTGGGGCTTGCGGTTATCCGGGGGGCAGCCGTCCCGGTCGTTTCCTTGGAATTGATGCTAAGAGGGGCAAAGACCGAGACCGTGTCCCGATTCGTGACGATCCGCGTTCAGGATCGGATCGTAGCGCTCGCGGTCACCGAGGTGATTGGCGTTTCCGATCTTGAAAATATCGACCTCCACGAGCTGCCTCCTTTGGTGAAGCATGCCAATGGCCAGATTGTCGAAGCCATTGGCGCCCTCGACGAACAGCTCCTGCTGATTCTCAAGACGGCGCGAATCCTGCCCGATGAGGCCTGGAAGAATCTCCAAAACCGGGGGGAATGAAAGTGACGAACTTCCCGGAACGAGTCGAGGTTGAGCGTTTTAGGGAGATAATCGCCCGCCATCTGGGGCTCCAGTTCGATGATGGGAAACGGGATTATCTTTCCGATGTGCTGCGCCAGCGAGTCGAGGAGACGGGATGCGGGCAAGCGGCCATGTACCTTTCGCGACTGTCATCATCACAGGAAAGCCGGCGAGAACTGCGCGCCTTAGCCGAGCGTCTGACCGTAGCCGAGACCTACTTCTTCCGCAACCAGAATCATTTTTGCGCTTTCACAGATGCGGTTCTTCCAGCACACACAAAAGTGAATGCAGGGCAGCGGCAACTGCGCATCCTGTCCGCCGGTTGTGCCTCTGGCGAGGAAGCCTATTCAATCGCGATCTCGTTGCTTCAAAACATTTCCGAGATCGAAACGTGGGACATCAAAATCTTGGGAATCGACGTGAATCCTTCGATGATTGAGAGGGCCCTTCGCGCGCGCTACTCGGCGTGGGCGCTGCGAGATACGGACGAACAGATCAAGGCGCAGTATTTTCGGACCGAAGGCCGTGATTATAAATTGTGCGAGTCGATCCGCTCGATGGTCACCTTTGAGGAGCGAAATCTGGCTGAGGACGATCCGGTTTTCTGGCGCGCGGGCGCTTTCGACGTAGTGTTCTGCCGTAACGTCACCATGTACTTCTGTCCGGAAGTCACCCGTTCCGTCGTTTCCCGGATCGGCAGAGCCTTGGCCCCAAGGGGCCATCTCTTTTTAGGCCATGCAGAAACGCTCCGCGGCATTTCCCACGACTTCCATCTGTGCCACAGTCACGACACCTTCTACTACCAGCGGCATGAAGACTTCATTCCAGATGAGACCGTTCCATACCGGGAATCTTCCTCGCCCGCGCGCCCGGAGATCCCGCCATGGCCTCCGGAATTCGATGCGAGTTGGGTGGAAGCCATACAACGCGCCTCAGAAAGGATTGCCTGTCTCGCTCGTAAGCCGGACCAACCATCACTTGCAAACCAAGAAACGGCTTCGATCCGATCATTCCCTGTCCACTGGAACATGGGGATAACATTGGGGCTCATAAAGCAAGAACGATTCGCCGATGCCTTGGAATCCTTGCGCGCCCTGCCGCCGGAAGCCCAGCGCGACACGGACACTCAGTTGTTGCACGCCGTTCTCTTGACGAATGCCGGCCGCCAGGAGGAAGCAGAGGGAGTTTGCCGCCGGCTACTCGATCTTGATGAGATGAACGCAGGCGCCCACTACCTGATGGCCCTTTGCTGCGAGCACGCCGGGGACAAGCCGTCGGCCGCTGAACACGATCACGCTGCGGTCTACCTGGATGCCGACTTCGCCATGCCCCACTTTCACCTCGGCCTGATGGCCCGGCGGTCCGGAGACCTGGAAACGGCACGGCGCGAACTCTCGAACGCCTTGACACTTATCCTCCGCGAAGATGCCTCGCGAATTTTGCTCTTCGGCGGGGGGTTCAGCCGTGATGCGCTGATAGCTCTATGCCGGTCAGAACTCCAGGCCATTGGAGGTGTTCTGTGACCAAGGAAGCAGGTCTCTTTTCAACTCGCGCGGCTGACATCCGGCGGGCTTTTGACCGATCCTTTGCCGCCGCGCTTGACCCGAAAACGGAAGAGGTGGAAGGCATCCTCGTTTTTCGGGTGGCCGAGGATCGATTTGCCGTACGCCTCCGCGAAATCGCGGGACTTGTGAAAAGCGGAAATCTCGTTCCGGTCCCCGCCAAAACCAGAGCCTTGCTGGGGCTGGCTGGAATTCGCGGCGAACTGGTCCCCATCTTTTCAACGGCCAAGCTGCTCGGCTACGCCTGCCACGAGGAGGCGAACTGGATCTTTTTGTGCAGGGAGCCGTCCCGGCTCGGTTTCGCAATTGGTGAATTTGAAGGATGCCGTCATCTGCCAAAGGCGGCCTTCAGCGTACCCGAAGGCTCCCTGAGCAGTGCCGGAAGCCCGGAATACGTGGTTGTCGGATCGTGCGTTCACACGATCATCAACGTTTCAAATCTGGTCATGTCAATCAAAGATCCCTAGGAGGGAAAATAAGCCATGGGACCAACCTGGACGTTCAGAAAAAAGATCGGGACAGGTTTCGCGGCCACCGTGATCCTATTGGTCCTGATCGCGGCAATCGCCGTTTATACCCTGCAAACCGTCGTTGAGAGCAAGGATCTCGTCATCACGACGAACGCGCAAAACCTCATCAGTGTGGAGCGATTGAGCGCGCTCATCGAGCGAAAATCCAGCGCGACGCGCGGATTCCTGTTCAGCCGTGACGACAAGTATTTGGAGTTTGCAAATACCGTCAGGGCTGAACTTCTGGGAATTCTCGAGCGGCTGAAAGGCCAGGTAATAACCGAAGAGGGACGCCGTTCGGTGGAGCAGATCGAGCGAGCTGAAGCCGACCATCATGCCGTTCTCGAGAAGGTGATCGCGCTAAGAAAGAGCGATCCCAACCTGGACGCCTCGGTGCGGATGTTTGACGAGCAACTCGCGCCGAAGCGTGCGTTCCTCAACCAGCAGCTCCAGGCGTTTGTGCAGCGGGAGGAAAAAATGCTGGAAGAGGGGAAACGGGCCGCCAGCGATACGGCAACGACTTCGATCAAATTCGTAGTCATCATCACGGTCGTAGCAACAGTCCTCTCCATTTGCCTGGCCTTCTTCTTGACCACTTCCCTGTCTCGCCAGATCAGCTCTGCGGTCCAGCACGTCCAGAGTTCATCGAGCGAGCTCCAGGCGGCGGCCAACCAGCAAGCCACGAGCGCGAAAGAGCAGGCCACGGCCATGAATGAGATCACCACGACGATCAGCGAACTTCTCGCCACATCCCGCCAGATTGCTGAGAGTGCTCAGCGGGTAGCCCAGATCGCCGATCAGACGGCATCAGGCGCGTCTTCGGGAGATCATACGGTGCAGAAATCGCTGGAATCCGTCTCGGGCATCCGGCGCCAGGTGGACCTGATCGTCAATCACATGCTCGATCTGGGGAAGAAGTCTCAGCAGATCGGCGGCATTCTGGAGATAATCAACGAACTGACCGAGCAAACGAACATCCTGGCGATCAACGCGACCATCGAGGCATCGGGAGCCGGCGATGCCGGTAAACGATTTACTGTGGTGGCCGACGAGATCCGCAAGCTGGCCGACCGCGTTGGCGGCTCCACCAAGGAGATCCGAGGTCTCATCGATGAAATCCGCGCCGCGGTGAACTCGACCGTCATGGCCACGGAAGGCGGCTCGAAGGCGGTTGATATAGGAATGCGGCAGTTCAACGAAGTCGCGACAGCCTTCAAGCAAATCAACAGCCTGGTCGGCACGACGACGGAAGCAGCCCGCGAGATCGAGCTCAGCACGAAGCAGCAGGCCACGGCCGTGGAGCAGGTCAACCTGGCAGTCTCCAATGTGGCACAGGCCACCAAGGAGACGGAGGCCAGCTCCTGCCAGACGTACCAAACCGCTTCTCAGCTGACGAGCCTCTCCCGCGACCTGGCCCGGCTCATCCAACCCGCAGGGGCATGAGGTATGGCGAGGGATCCTTACCAATACTTCCGCGTCGAGGCGCACGAGCTTCTGGAGAAGTTGACCCAGGGGATCCTCGACCTGGAAAAAGGTGCCGGTAAGGACGAGCTGGTCGGACGGCTTCTCCGGCAAGCTCATACTCTCAAAGGTGCAGCCCGCGTGGTGAAGCAGCCGAAGATCTCCGAGCTCGCGCATTCCTTGGAGGGTGCCCTGGCCCCCTACCGCGAGGGCGGAGCCGTTATTCCAAAGGATCGTGTCAACGAAATGCTCAGCATGTTGGACGCGATTTCCGCCGGCTTGGGGTCGCTGGTCTCCGAAGCCGATCAGGTCAACAAGCCGTCCGAAAACCGGCCCGTAACAGAGGAATCCATCGAGACGGTGCGGGTAGACGTCGGCGAGCTGGACACGCTGCTGAATGGCCTTTCAGAGATCGGATTTTGTCTGAGCTCCATCCGGCGAGAGGCCGAAGCGCTCAACCGCGCCAGGCAACTGGCCGATTTCCTGCTTGACGAGGTCGCCCGCCTCGGGAACCTCGGGAACGGGCCCCGGGGCTGGGCGGGAGCCGGGAAGGTGGCCCCGATTGCAGAGGAGATCCGGGCGCTATTGAACGATGTCAAAGAAGGCTTGGCCATAGGGCTCCAGCAATCGAGCGCCGAGCTCGCGCAGGCTCGCGATACGGCGACCCAGCTCCGGTTGCTTCCGTCAGGCGCCATCTTTGCATCGCTGGAACGGGCGGCGCGCGACGCCGCCCAGACTCTTCAGAAGAAAATAAAATTCGAGGCGACGGGCGGCGAGACGCGCTTGGACGCGTACGTTTTAGCGGCTCTACAGGATGCCCTTATTCACGTCGTTCGGAACGCCGTGGCCCACGGAATCGAAACGGAGCCACAGCGTGCTGCCTCCGGAAAACCATTGGCGGGAGCCGTCCGGCTCCTCGTCGAGCGCCGGGGCAATCGGATCGCGTTCATTTGCCAGGACGACGGCGGTGGCATCGACGTAACAGCCTTGCGTCAGGCCGCCGTAAAGCGAGGCCTGCTGGAGCCCGGCCACGCCGAAGCCCCCAGTCTCGAAGAAATTGTCCAGCTCATCCTCAGAGGAGGCGTTTCGACGACAGGCGCCGTGACCGAGGTCTCGGGGCGGGGCATCGGGTTGGACGTCGTGCGCGCGACTGCCGCACGGCTCAAGGGGGAGGTTTCGATTCGCTCAGAACGCGGGCGCGGCACCGCCGTTGAGGTGTGCGTTCCTGTATCCCTCGCTTCGCTGGCGGCCCTTCGCGTCGAGTCAGCAGAGATGACTGCATC
The DNA here is from genome assembly GCA_016209605.1 of Planctomycetota bacterium. Taxonomy (GTDB): domain Bacteria; phylum Planctomycetota; class UBA8108; order UBA8108; family JACQVS01; genus JACQVS01. The sequence continues at coordinate 22,047 of JACQVS010000113.1, read as the reverse complement.
CATTCCGCTGGATGCCGTGAAAAGGACCGTTCGGGTGAACGCATCCGACCTTGTCCGCTCCGGCGATGGCGTATCGATGGTCAGCGACGGCCTGCCCATTCCTTTCCTATCGTTGACCGAGTTGCTGGAGAAGAGAACGGGTGCCGCAAATTATCACCGGCCTCGAGTGGCGGTGATCGTACAGGCTTCCAACGGACTTGCGGCCATCGGAGTCGAGCGGCTGCTCGGTACAGCGAATATAGTCGCACGGTCTCTACCGCCTTCCATCGACCCTGAAGAGTTCATTGCGGGCGCTTCCCTGAATACCGAAGGAAACCCGGAGCTCGTGCTCAATCCACGCGGCCTCGTCTTGGCCGCGAGCGCAAACAAGAGCCTGCCCAAGGAGCCGGAGACGCCGAATCGTCATCCCGTGCTGGTGATCGACGACTCCCTGACGACGCGGATGCTCGAACGTAGCATCCTGGAGTCGGCGGGCTATGAGGTGGACTTTGCAATCTCCGCGGAAGATGCTCTTGAAAAGGCCCGCGGACGCAAGTACGACCTTTTCATAGTGGACGTGGAAATGCCGGGTATGGATGGATTCGATTTCGTCGAGCGCGTCCGGTCCGACCCGCTGTTGCGCGAAGTCCCCTCCATTCTCGTTACCTCCCGCGGATCTCCTGAAGACCGTCTTCGTGGAAAACGGGTGGGCGCGCGCGCTTATATGGTGAAGGATGAGTTCAACCAGGATTCTCTGCTTCAGACAATCCGGAATTTAGTGGGTTAGGCTATGTCAACGATTCGCGTGTTGGTCGTCGAGGACTCCCTCACCATTCGCAAGCGCCTGGTCGAAGTGCTGGCGGGGGATCCTGCCCTGGAGGTCGCCGGCGAGGCGGAGGACGGGAAGCGCGCCATCGAGCTTTGCCGGAGTCTTCGGCCAGATGTAATCACCATGGATATGATGATGCCCGTAATGACCGGACTGGCGGCCACCGAATACATCATGTCATATTGCCCAACTCCTATTCTGATCGTATCGGCATCAAAAAATCGAGGAGAACTCTTCCGGACATACGACGCCCTTGCCGCCGGAGCTTTGGATGTCCTCGAAAAGCCATCAGGCGATGAAACGGACGGAAGCTGGGAACGCCTGTTTGTCGCGACCGTAAAGCTGATTTCTCGGATCAAGGTCATCACGCACCCGCGCGCCAGGCTTGGACTCTCAGGCGGCTCAAAGCCCGCTGCGATGCCGGAATCCGCATTCGAGAATCCAGAAAATTGTCGATTGATTGCAATTGGAGCATCCACGGGTGGACCCGCAGCTCTGGTCGATATCCTCCGAAACCTGCCGCCCGACTTCCAGATTCCCATTCTCCTGGTGATCCACATCGGACGGCCGTTCGCCGACTCGTTCGCCGAATGGCTCGATGGACAGTCGCCGCTTCGCGTATCCTATGCTAGAGATGGCGAACCGTTGCCCCAAAAAGGGGCGGGCAAAGTGATCCTGGCTCCTCCGGACCGGCATTTGGTCGTCGCCCAGGGAGAGTTGCATCTGACGTCCGATCCGGAAAGGCATTCCTGCCGGCCTTCCGTCGATGTCCTGTTTGAGTCGGTTGCCTTGGAGTTTGGCCCCCGTTCGACCGCTTGCTTATTGACAGGCATGGGGAGGGATGGGGCCGAAGGGCTGCTCGCCATTCGCCGTCAGGGCGGATTGACCATCGTCCAGGATGAAGGCACCTGTGTGGTTTTCGGCATGCCCAGGGAAGCCATTCTCCTGGAAGCCGCGGAACGGACATTGCCCCTGGACCAGATCGCGCCCAGCCTCGCGGCCTTGGCCGCCGGCCAAAGTTCTCGGAGGCGAATATGAGGCATTCGGTGCTGATCGTGGACGACAGCCTTACGGTCCGAATGGACCTCGATGAGGCCTTCCGAGAAGCCGGTTACGAGACTGCCCTGTGCGCCACCCTGGCGACGGCGCGTGAAGCCATGAAAAAAACGGCCTTCTCGCTGATCTTGCTAGATGTGCTCCTGCCCGATGGAGACGGCGTCGAACTTTTGGGGGAAATAAAAAAGTCCCCGGCCACGACTTCTGTTCCCGTGATGCTCCTTTCCACGGAGGCTGAGGTCCGCGACCGGATCCGGGGGCTGAGGACCGGTGCGGACGAATACGTCGGGAAGCCGTACGATGCCGCTTATGTGGTTTCACGCAGTCGGCAGCTCCTCCTCAATGAGGGGTCGATATCTCCCGGTCCCGCCCCAACAACAGTGCTGGTCGTCGATGACTGCATGACCTTTCGCGAGGAGCTCAGATCAGCATTGGAATCGGCCAAGTATTCCGTCATCACGGCTGCCACCGGCGAGGAAGGTCTGCGGAAGGCCGCCATCCTGAGGCCAAGCATCATCATCGTCGATGGTTTGCTGCCGGGTATTGATGGCGCGACTGTTATTCGCCGCCTTCGATCGGACACGGCGCTTCGCCATACCCCCTGCCTTTTGCTTACCGCTTCGGAGGACTGCCGCAACGAGGTCAAAGCCCTCGAAGCGGGGGCGGACGCATACGTCGGCAAGGAAACGGGCATGGCCGTCATCCTGGTGCGATTAGCCGCCGTTTTACGCAGCGCCAGTGGCCCTGCCATCTCTCGTTCCGCAATGGGTTTCCTTGGACCGAAGAAGATCCTTGCTGTGGACGATAGCTTGACGTATCTCCAGGAACTCTCCATGCAACTTCGCCAGGAAGGATACGACACGGTTTTGACTCGGTCCGGCGAGGAAGCCTTGGAGTTGCTCGCAGTCCAGTCGGTCGACTGCATCCTGTTGGACCTCCTCATGCCGGGACTCTCGGGCCAGGAAACGTGCAAGCGGATCAAGGATTCTCCCGCTTGGCGCGACATCCCGTTGATCATGTTGACAGCGCTTGATGAAAGCGAGGCGATGATCGCTGGGATCAACGCCGGCGCCGATGATTACATTACCAAGTCAGGAGACTTCGAAGTTCTCAAAGCCCGAGTACGCGCGCAACTGCGGCGCAAGCAGTTCGAGGACGAGAACCGCCGGATCCGCGAGCAACTTCTCCAGAAGGAACTGGAGGCCTTGGAAGCACGGGCTGCCAAGGAACTGGCAGGGACCCGCGCCAGGTTACTGGCCGATTTGAAACACAAAAACGAGGAGCTCGAATCGTTCAGTTTTTCCGTTTCCCACGACCTGCGCGCTCCCCTTCGGGCCATGAGCGGGTTCAGCCAAGCCTTGCAGGAGGATTATGCGGACAAGCTGGACGAGAGGGGGAAACGTTACTTGCAGATGATTCGCGATGCCACCCGGCAAATGGCCGAACTCATCGACGCGCTTCTCGAACTTTCTCGTGTCACAAGGAGCGAGATGCAGCTTGAGGCCGTGGACTTGAGTTCCATCGCTCGATCAGTAACCGAGGAATTGAAGCGCAGCGATCCCATGCGCAAGGTGGAGTTTTTCATTGCCGATGGCCTGGTGACGAGGGGGGATCTCCCCCTGTTGCGGATCGTATTGGCCAACCTGCTCGGCAACGCGTGGAAATACACGAGTAAATGCCCTCAATCCTGGATCGAGTTCGGCGCGAAATCCGAAGAGAAAGGATTGATATATTTTGTCCGTGACAACGGGGCCGGCTTCGACATGGCCTACGTGGACAAGCTCTTCAGAGCCTTCCAGCGATTGCATTCCCAGGAGGAATTCGAAGGAACGGGCCTCGGCCTCGCTACCGTCCAGCGGATCATCCGCCGCCACGGCGGCGAAGTCTGGGCCGATGGTGAAGTCGGTAAAGGAGCTGCCTTCTATTTCACGCTCCCGGCGGCAGAGGTCGAAGAATTCCGCGATTTTTCTCGAAATCCGTAGGGCTTGCCTCAAAACCATTCCACCTTGCGGCCTTTGAGGTGGCGGTCGAAGAAGAAATCCAGCTCGCGGAGGGTGCGCTCGAGATCCTTGCCGCCCCAGCCGTGGCCATGCCCTTCCATGGGTACCAGGCGGTTGGCAACTCCGGCCGCGGTCAGCGCGCGGTGCAAGATCTCGGCCTGTTCGAAGGGGACGAGGGGATCGGCGGTGCCGTGAAAGGTGAGGATGGGCGGATCATCCCTGGTGATGTAAACGACCGGCGAAGCGGCCTTGTAGGCGTCGAGCTTCTCATCGGGTGTGCCGCCGAGGAAGTTGTTGAGGATGCCCTGGGCCGCCTCGCTCCAACGCCGGGTGGTGAGGTCGGCGGGGCCGAAGAGGTTCACCACCGCCTCCACCTGGCTCGAGATGGCGCCGTCGGCGCACGGCCCCTTGAAGCCATCGCCGGGGCCCAGGACGCCCAGCATCAGGACCAGGTGCCCGCCGGCCGAGCCGCCCACCGCGCCGAGGCGGTTGGGGTCCAGGCCCAGCTCCTGGGCATGGGCCCGCAACCAGCTCACCGCGCACTTCACATCCTCCACCTGGGCGGGGAACTGGTGCTTCGGCGCCAGGCGATAGCTCACGGTGGCGGCGAAGTAACCGGAGCGCGCCAGGCGCTCGACCAGGAACTTGAAATCCTGGCGCTTGCCGCCGCTCCAGCCGCCGCCGTGGACGCACACCACTCCCGGCAGACCCCCTTTCGCCCCCTGGGGTCTGGCCCAGTCGAGCTTGAGCTCCACCTCATCGACCTTTCCATAAACCACGTCGCTCCGATTTTCGATCTCGCCCTCCGCCGCCGGAACCGCCGGCGGCGCCGTCAAGGCCGGGACGCTATTGACAATCAAGATGCAGACCAGCGGTTTGATGGCGATCTTGCTCATGGGAAAATTTCTCGCTCTAAAAAATGACCGGTTTCTCAAGGTTTCCAAATCCACGGCTGACAAGTAAAATCATCTTCAGGGATTCCAAGGGAATTTCAAGGTGCGTATTGCAGGGATAAAGCAATGAGATTGAAAATTTCGACGCTATTGGCCTTTTCGATCCTCTCATCGCTGCCCATCCTGGCCGCCGACGCCGATGTCATCATCAACGAGATCCACTACCACCCGGCCAGCGACGACGACGGTGAGGAGTACATCGAACTCTACAACCGCGGCAGCGAAGCCGTTTCCCTGGAAGGCTGGTCATTCACCAACGGGGTGGCCTTCACCTTTCCTGCCGGCGCCGCCATTCAAGCCGGCGGCTACCTGGTGGTGGCAAAGAATGCTGACAACCTCCAGAAGCTCCACCAGATCGCGGGCGCCATCGGCAACTACGAAGGGGTGCTGAGCAACTCCGGCGAGCGTCTCACCCTTCGCAACGCCGCCGGCATCACCATCGAGTCCTTCATCTGGAGGGATGGGCCGCCCTTCCCGACGCTGCCGGACGGCGACGGACCGTCCCTGGAGCGCCGGCAACCGACCGGGGACAACGACCAGCCCGCCAACTGGCGGGCGAGCCGAGGCAGCTGGCGCTTCTTTTCCGCCGCCGGCGAGGTCAAGTCCGGCATCCTCTTCTTCCGGCGGACCGGCCCCGGCGCCCTGCTGGTGGACGATGTCACCGTGACCCTCCAGGGGAGCAGCGCTGACCTCTTGAACGGCGCCGGGAACTTCGAGGCCGGCGCCGAAGGCTGGGCTGGAAAAAGCTCCCATCGCAACTCCGCCTGGGAGCCCGGAGCCGGCCACGGCGGCAGCGCCTCCTTCAAGGTCGCTTCCACCGGGGCCGGCTCCTCAAGCAGCCAGGTGGAGTTCACCCTCGCCAACCCGCCGCCCGTGGGATCTCAGGCGACCATTTCCTTCTGGGCCCGGTGGCTCGAGGGGACGACGCCGGTCGCCTTCGGCATGAAAACCGGCAGCCCGTTCGCCGTCGTAGAGTTGACCGGCACGCCGGGATCGGAAAACACCGTGCGCGCCGGCCGACTCCCCCCTTCGATCCTCTCGGTATCCCACTCCCCCAAGCGGTCGGCCCCGTCGGACATCGTGGCGATCTCGGCGGTGGTGACGGAAAACGGCGCCAGGGTCAGCGCCGTCACCCTCGAGGTCCACGAAAACGACCAGGTCAGCAGCATCGATATGCGCGATGATGGCCTCTCCGGCGATGGCGCCCCCGGGGATGGAGTGTGGGCGGCTCAGCTCGCTCCCCGTCCCCATCGCAGCCTGGTGCGCTACCGTGTCATTGCCAGGGACATCGACGGCCAGACCGAGGAGTTCCCCATTCCCGGCGAGCCGACCGAAGCCATGGCTTACTTCGTCGAGAATCCCCGCGACCCCGCACCAGCGATCGCGGCCTTTCAGTTTGAAATCGCCAAGCAGCAGCTGGCTGCCCTCACCGCCCGAGCCGACATCTACCAGCCGGGGACGCTGATCTTCGAGGGGGAGGTGTACGATCTGGGCCTGGACCTGAACGGCCATCCCAACCAGCCCGCCGCCGCGGCGAGCAACGTCGGCCTGCACGGCTTCCGCCATCGCGGCAGCAACACGGCCGGCAACGCCAAGAAGCCCTGGAAGGTGAAGTTCCACAAGGACCATCTCTTCGACCGCGGCATTCCGGAAGTTTTCGGCGAGCCGCGCCGCAAGATCAACCTCAACGCCTGGTGGACCAACAAGGACTTCGAGCGCGAGTTGCTCGCCTACGAGGCCTTCGAGGAGATCGGCTGCCCCTCCTCGTACGTGGAGCACGCCCGCGTCGAGCTGAACGACGAGTACCATGGCCTGTTCATCCACCTCGAGCAAGTGGATGAGGCCTTCTTGCGGCGAAACCAGCTCGACGAGCAAGGGGACATCTGGAAGTCCTCCTCCGGCACCGCCGTTTCCGCGGGAGGCTATGAAAAAAAGACCAACCTGCGGGCCGGCAACCAGCAGCTCAACGAGTTCATTGCCCGGATGGGCCGGGCCAGGAGCGAAACGGAGCGGGAGAAGTTCATCGCCGAGGCTTTCGATGCCGAGCGCTTCCGGGACTACCTCGTAACCACCGCGGTCATCTCCAACGCCGACCATCCCCATAAGAACCATTACATGTTCAGGGACTCCACCTCCAGCCGCTGGACGCAGTTCCCCTGGGATATGGACTTGACCTTCGGGCAGAACCACGAGTGCGAGTCCTCCTGCAGCGGCGGCAAGTTTCCACCCGGCGGCTCGGACCGCGACTGCATCCGCTGGAAGAACCACATCCTGCTCGGCACCGCGCGCCACCCCAAGTGCGACGGGCCGTGGAACAAGATGATCGACACCTTTCTGGTCTCCGAGCCCACCAACGCCATGTTCCGGGACCGCATCGAGGAGACCCTGGAGACCTACCTCACCCCCGCCCATCTCCACCCGCGCATGGATGCGCTTCGCGAGCTGGTGAAGGATGAAGTGCCCCTCGACCGCGGCAAGTGGGGGTCCTGGGGCAATCCCGTCACCTGGAACTACCAGGACCGGGTGGAGGAGCTGAAGGGATGGGTGACGCTGCGCAGCGACTTCCTGCTGGCCTCGCTTCCCAAGCCGGCTGCGGAACTCACCTGCCAGCTCCGCTCGGGAAGTGTCGTGGAGTTGCATTGGAAGAACCAGGGGACCTACCGACTGCTGCAGGTGCGCTTGAACGGAGAGTATCTCAAAACGGTGAACGGCACGGCGGAGGAGGCCGCCATCGAGCTACCGCCGGGCCTCTCCGGAGAGCAGCAGATCGAGCTGGTGGCCCTCTCGAAGGACGATGTCTACGCCGAGCGGATCCGCTGCTCCGTTACGATTGCGCCGCCGCGCTTCATCCGAGGCGACGTGAACGGCGATGGCGCCCTGGCGGAGAGCGATGCGATCTCCGAGCTGCGGGCGCTCTTCCTGGGAGATGCTGCTCCCGGCTGCCTGGCGGCGGCGGACGTGAACGCCGATGGCCGGATGGAGCTGACCGATGCCATACTGCTTCTCGAGCATCTCCTCATCGGCGGCCCGCCGCCGGCGGCCCCGTTTCCAGAGTGCGGCGAGGCGGCGGGTCCGGGGCTCGAATGTCTGAAGCCGACCTGTAACTAGAAATCCTATGGCAACCATTACACTGAATTTTTCGCCTCTTTGAGGCGAAAAATTCAGGCTAGGTTTTCTGAAAGACGCAGATGAACTCCGACCTCGGGCTCCTCCTCGCGAACCGGAATTCCCCCGTCTCCTCGAAAACCTCCGCCGCCTTGCCGAGGACCACCTTGAACCGCCTCGATGTGCCGCCGGGAACATAGGCGGAAACCCGCGCGCCTTTCTTGACGAAGGCCGAGAGCTCCCGGAGGAACGGCCGGGAGTAGACTTTGAGCATGACCTGCCGCCGCGGAGGATCCAGGATCACGGCGTCAAAGAGGACGGCGGCTTCCTCGAGAGCCTGAAAAAACCTCTTCGCGTCCTTCTCGAGGTCCAGGGGTTCGGGGTGAAGGCGCAGCTGCGGCGCCTGAAGGTCGACCGCGAAGGGATTGCGCCGCGCCAGCTCGATGACCTCGGGATACTTCTCGAAGGTGAAAACCCTCCGCGCGCCAAGCCGGATGGCCTCCTTGGCGGAGTAGCCCATGCCGAAAAAAAGATCGAGAACATCATGAGCCGGCTTGACGCCGGCTGAAGAAGCCAGCAGCCCCGAGAACTCGAAAGCGGAGGAAAATCCCTGGGTAAGGTGCATCTTCATCCCTTCCATCTCCAGGATGGGCCCCAGCATCCCCCGCTCCAGCTCGGGTTCCGAGAGCTTGAACACCTTACCGTCGGCCTTGGCCCGCAGCACCAGGGGATCGAGGAGCGCGATCCACGGCCCGCTTTCTCCCTCCAGCGTCACTTCCAGCCGGGGAGGAATCCATTCTCCCGGCGCGGCGTGCTGGGCTACGGTTTCGGCGGGCTCGCCGGCGGCGCTTCGGCGCTCCATCGAAATCCGGTAGGCGAGGTTGCGCTGGAAGCACTCTTCGAACACCCGCACCGGGATTTCAATAGAGAGTCGCGGCAGGGCCGGAGACCGGCTCTCGAAGAAGACCCGGCCTCCTTGGATTTGAAAGCGCGTGAATGTGGAGTTGAAATCGGTGGGTGACCGCGCCTCTCCGCCTTTACCCGCGGATTTGAGCCGCTTGAGAACTTCCGAAGCCGTGCATCGAGAGATGATGAAGGGCGTCAATTAGTTGCAACTCGCGGGGGCATCGCAGCTGAGGGTGTCCGGCGTCGGATCATCGCCGCACTCGGCGAAGGGCGGCTGCGGGGGCGCGCTGCCGAGGAAGAGGTAGCTCAAGAGGCCGATGCCATCGCTGAGGTCGACCTTGCCATCGTCATTGACATCGGCCGCTTTGGAGCAGACGGGCGGGTCCTTGCCCAGGAACAAGTAGGCGAAGACGACGATGCCGTCCGAGATGTCGACCCTCGTGTCCTCGTTGATCATCCCGCGTTTGAATCCGCCGGTCGAGGCGGGCCTTGAGAAGATGAGCAGGTCGACCGCTTCGGTGACCGCGCTTTTCCCCTCCACCTTGACGCCGCTCAGCCAGTTGGGGAAGTAGCCGGTCCTGGTCGCCTTGAGGGCGTAAAAATCGGGGGGGATGTCGTCGAAGCGGTAAACTCCGTTGGCATCGGTGGTGTCGGCCAGGCCCGCCGGATCGGTCTGGATGGCAACGCCGCTGACCGGCTGGCCGGTGTTGTAGTCGACCACCCGCCCGGTCAAGGAACCGGTGGAGAAATAGATGTTTCCATTCACCAGTTTCGGGATCTCGCTCTTAGCATCGATGATGAAAACGTTGTTGATGCTGCCGGCCACCGCCACATCGCAGAGGAGGAGCGGAAAATTTTGGCCGAACTGGTCGGCATTGTCGTTCACGGTAATGTTGTACTTCATCACCGACTGGCCGGCAGGCGAGCTGGTGTCCGGCGGCAGCACCTGCCGGGCGTCGAAGGGCTGCAAGTAGTCGAAGACCACGCCGGCTGTAACGCGACCCTGTGTGGGTGAGAAGCTGGGATCGATCTTGACATCTTTGAACTCCACCCTGCGGATCCCGCCCAACAGGGAGAGCATGTCGGTGCCTTCAATGGTGGCGTCAACCATCGTCAAGGCGCGGTTGTCATAGCACAGGGCCACCTGGTAGCCCTGGAGCGGCGCCGGATGGTGCACCGAGGCGAGGTAGGTGTTGCGAAAGCCGGAGAAGGCTAACTTCGCCTCCACCAACAAGACGTTCTTGCTGTTCACCTTGAAAACGCCGTCCGTCAGGGCAGGGGCGATCGAGGCGCCGCGATTTGAGAAGCGGTTGTAGATGGGCGGGGCCAGGAGGCCATCCTCGAAACGCAGCGGGTACAGGCCGGGACTGGCGCCGGCCTTCACATCGAAGCTCAGCCGGCCAATGAGCTGCGGGCGGCCGCCGGGAAGGGTCGGGGGAAGCTCCGCGTAAACCACCGGCTGCTGGTAAGAGAAGATGACGCCCAGCACTGCCTGGCCCTTGTCAGGATCGATCTGCTGCTGGTAAAAGTCCGGCTCGAGGGGCTCCACCATGGTGCCGCGCTTGGCAATCTCCAGCAAGCTGAGGGCCGCGGCGGGATAGGTGATGGCCAGGGAATAACCATGGATGGGCTGGTCGTGGAGCGCGGTGATCATCACCGCCACGCCGCGGTCGCCGGGTTCTCCCTCGGCGTATCCCAGAATCAGCCGGTTTTCTCCCGGCGCCGATCGAGCGATGAAAACGGATACGGCCCCCACCAAAACAGCGGTTAGAAGATTCGGTCCTGTCATTTTTTCTTCTCTTAAACGCCCCTCAATTCAACCAACCAGTCCCAGAATGGGAGAGGCTCTCCCGAATCATGCCGTGGTCTCGATTATCTCATTCATTCCCGTGGAAAAAGGCCGGAAAATAAATCGAATTCCATGTTACCACAAATGGCCAGGAAGGGTACCAGGAAAATGAAGCTCGCTCCACAACCCTTGGCGGATCATGGACAAAGAGCGCCAAGAAAATCTGGAGCCGCAGCGTGGCTTTCCCGGCTGTAAAAGATCGGTACACCCCCTTGTCCGCCGCCTTAGCGCTTTACAATACAAAGTACTTGACAATTACGGCCAAGCCTTGTATTTTTCAATTCCATGAATTCTGATTTTCGCACCCGCTCCTCGAATCTTAAAGAGCTTCACACTCGAGCGATTGACGACCTGCGCTACATCCGCGAGACCATGGAATCGGCCGGCTCCTTCACGGCGGTGCCCGGCTGGGGCATGGCGATCATGGGCATGACCGCGCTCATTGCCAGCTGGCTGGCCTGGAGGCAGAAAACTCCGGCTGACTGGCTGCTCGTCTGGCTGGCCGAGGCGTTGCTCGCCCTCGTGATCGGGATCGCGGCCATGGCTCACAAGGCCCGCAAGGCCAACCTTCCCATCCTTTCCGGGCCGGGCCGCCGGTTTGTCCTGACGCTTTCCCCGCCCATCGTCGCCGGGTTGCTCCTCACCGTCGTGCTCTATCAAAAGAATTTGACCGACCTCGCCCCCGCGCTGTGGCTGCTCCTCTACGGAACGGGCGTGGTGACGGGCGGGGCCTTTTCGGTGAAGGTCGTCCCGGTCATGGGCACCGGATTCATGGTGCTGGGCGCCTGCGCCCTCTTTCTGGGGCCGCAGTGGGGCGCCTGGCTCATGATCCTCGGATTCGGAGTCCTGCACGTGGTTTTCGGACTGGTGATCGCCTGGAGGTACGGTGGGTAGATCGAGCTTGCTTTCCAGGGACGATGAGCGCAAGATCCGCTCCAAGGCGGCCGCGGAGAAGGAAGGGCCGGAGGCGGCGCCGGAGAGCCTGGCCCCGGATCTGGACCGCCTCATCCACGAGCGCATGCGCCTGGGGATCGTCAGCGCCCTGGCCGTCAACAAGTCGCTCACCTTCCACGACCTGAAGAAGCTCCTCAAGACCACCGACGGCAACTTGAGTGTGCACGCCCGCAAGCTCGAGGAGGCCCAATACGTGAGCTGCAAGAAGTACTTCAGCGGCCGCTTCCCCAAAACCGAGTACCGCCTGACTTTCCTCGGACGCCAGGCTTTCGAAAGATACTTGAACTGCATGGAGGCGTTGATCCGCGCCATGCGCGATCTGCAGACCGGCGATTGAGAATGTCCCGAACTTATCAGTAGTCCGCTTTTTTCGACTTTATACTTTATGATAAAAAGTACTTTTGAAGAAACCGATCCTCCCACCTTGCACGTCGCCATCATCATGGATGGGAACGGCCGCTGGGCCACCGCCCGAGGCCTGCCCCGGCACGCCGGCCATCAAGCGGGCGCGAGGTCCGTCCGGCGCGTCATCGAGGCCGCCCCCGGCCTGGGGATCCGGATCCTCACCCTCTTCGCCTTTTCCTCCGACAACTGGAAGCGGCCGGTGCTCGAGGTGTCGACCCTGATGCGGCTTTTCCGGATGTACCTCGCCTCCGAGACCGAGCGCTGTATCAGGAACGGCGTGCGCGTCAGCGTCATCGGCCGCCGCGACCGCCTGCCCATCCCCCTGCAGGAGGCCATCTCCAGGACCGAGGAGCGGACCCGGGCCGGCGAGACGCTGCACCTGCGCCTGGCGGTCGACTACTCGAGCCGCGATGCCATCCTCGCCGCGGCAGGCCGCCTGGAAAAGGCCGCCGCCCGGGGCGGCGACTCGACGCGCGAGGCTTTCTCCCGCTGGCTGGGGGAGGCGGAGCACGGCAGCGCGCCGGCCCCCGATGTCGACGTCCTCATCCGCACCGGAGGCGAGCAGCGCCTCAGCGATTTCCTCCTCTGGGAGAGCGCCTACGCCGAGCTGTTCTTCGTCAAGGAGCTGTGGCCGGATTTCACCTCCGGACACCTGCAGGCCGTGCTCGAGGAGTTCCGCCGCCGCGAGCGCCGCTTCGGCGCAGTCCCTCAGGCCGCGGTCTCCTCACGCTGATCCGGAAGTCAACCGCCGCTCCGCCTCGACCTGGAGGGCGAGGAGGAGGAGGGCGGCGAGGGAGAGCGGGCAGAAGGCCATGGCCAGGGCGGAGAGGCGGTCGCCCAGCAGGTTTGAAGAAAGGACGATCAGGAGAAAGGCGGCTCCCCACAGCGCCGCCGGCCAGCGCCGCCCCTCTCGCCAGGAAGTCCGCGCCAGGGCGAAGCCCATGGCCGCCGCCGGCAGGAGCAGGACGAAGTGGGCCTTGCGCGAGAGCGGTGAGATCAGCACCGCCAGCGCGCCCGCCGCGGAGATCTCCGGCCCGCTCATGCGCCGGCAAGAGCTGAGGGAGCGGAAGAGGAGAAGCGCGCCGCCCAGGAGGCCGGCCCCCAGCGCCCGGTAAATCCATTCCACCGCCGGCCGCGGCCAGTCGACGAGATTCACGGCCACCGCCTCCTCATCGTGGGCGGTGGAGTCGGTCCGCCGGAGCAGGTGATGGAGGAGGGAACGCAGCGATTGCCCGGGGACGTAGTCCGGCGCCGACGCCTGCGCGGAGGGGGCATCCGGGCTCAAGGGGGCGAGCATGTGCCGATGCCAGGCCCGAAAGCTGGCCGCGAAATCGCTCGGGCCGATGATCGTACCCGGAACGACCACCCCCCAGAGGAGCAAGCCCCCCAGAAAGCCGAGGGCCATCCGCCAGCGGCCGCGGTAGAGCATCCACGGGAAGATCAGCGCCGGAAAAACCTTGACGCAGGCCGCCAGGGCGATGGCGAAGCCGCTCCAGGCCGGACGCTGCCGACGCTCGAGCAGGAAGCCGCCGGCCACGAGCCCCAGCACCAGGGTGTTGGCGTTGGAGTTGGCGAAATCGCTCTCCACTAGCCGGAAGACCAGGACGAGGCCCAGGAACTTGTCGAGGCCGGTCACCGGCGGCCCCAGAAGCTCATCGAGGACGCGAAAGGTCCAGAGGAGCGCCGCCAGGCAGCCCAGCGACCAGAGGACCAGCGCCGCCCGCTCCGGCAGGAGGCCCAGCGGCGCGAGCAGGGCCGCCAGCGTCGGCGGGTACTGATACGGGCGCTGGGTCTCTTCGTAGGCGGAATGCAGCTCCTGGCGGAGCACCAGCCGGCTGGCGGTGTGGTAGGCGCGGAAATCGTTGAATCGGGATTCATCCCAGAGGCCCCCCTTGCGCCAGGAGGAGTGCAGCAGGATGCCGCTCAGGGCCAGGAGCGCCAGGGTTAAAAGGGAGAGTTGGGCCCGGCGCGAGGACCGGAGAGCGTTGATAAGATTTTTGACTTTCGCGAGCCAAGCGGAGACCATACTTCCAGGTATTTTAAGAAAGACCTCAACTGAAAGCATCAAATGGACAGGAGATTTCCGTGACCGATCCTCGATACCGGAAGCTGGCGAGCCTTTTGGTCCATCATTCCACCCGGATCAAGCCCGGCGACAAGGTGCTGGTGGAGGCCTTCGACATCCCCGAGGAGTTTCTGGCCGTCCTCATCCGCTCCATCGCCGAGGCCGGCGGCGTGCCGTTATGCATGACCAAGCACAACCGCGTCCTGCGCGAGCTCTTCCGCCACGCCACCGAGGAGGGGATGGAGTTCTGGGCCTCCATCGAGCGCGCCCAGATGGAAGGCGTGCAGGTTTACATGGGGGTGCGCGGGGCGCTCAACGTCACCGAGCTGTCCGATGTCCCCGCCGACCAGATGGCCCTCTTCCAGAGGACGCTGTGGAAGAAGGTGCATACCGAAGTCCGCATCCGCAAGACCCGCTGGGTGGTGCTGCGCTGGCCGAGCCCCTCCATGGCCCAGCTCGCCAAGATGTCGACCGAAGCCTTCGAGGACTTCTACTTCGACGTCTGCACCGTCGACTACGCCGCCATGGAACGGGCCATGCAGCCCCTCAGGGAGCGCATGGAAAAGGCGAAGCGGGTGCACATCGCCGGCCCCGGCACCGACCTGCGCTTCTCCATCGAGGGGATTCCGGTCATCGGCTGCGCCGGCACGATGAACATCCCCGACGGCGAGATGTTCACGGCACCGGTGCGCGACTCGGTCGAGGGAAAGCTCTCCGTCAACACCCAGAGCCTCTACTACGGCATGGTTTTCGACCACATCGCCCTCGAGTTCCGGCGCGGCCGCATCGAGACGATGACCGCCAACCATCAAAAGCGCCTCGAGGAGATCCTGAACTCGGACGAGGGGGGCCGGTACATCGGCGAGTTCTCCATCGCCTTCAACCCCAAGATCCTCCACCCCCTCCTCGACACCCTCTTCGACGAGAAGATCGCCGGCTCCTTCCACTTCACCCCCGGCCAGGCCTACGAGGAGGCGGACAACGGCAACCGCTCCGGCGTGCACTGGGACCTGGTGACCATCCAGCGCCCGGAGTACGGCGGCGGCGAGATCCGCCTCGACGGCGAGCTGATCCGCAAGGACGGCCTCTTCGTGCCGGAGGACCTGCAGGGATTGAATCCCGAAAGCTTTCCGAAGATATAAAAACGGCGAGAAGTCCGCTTCGCGGAGCGCCGGGGAAATGGGCTATCTGTTGGTTTGACGCCAACAAATGACATTTTACTTGAGGGAATCCCTCACGGTGCGGCTTGGGGCGGGGCGGGCTCTTCAACAGTCCGGGCGGGCTCTTCAACAGTCCGGGCGGGCTCTTCAACAGTCCGGGCGGGCTCTTCGATAGGCCGCCCCGGCTCCTCTAGCGGCGGCGCCGCGGCCGGGCTTTCCGCCTCCCGGGCCGCCTGGCGCGCCTTGGCCTCGCCCTGGGCCTGGTCGATGCCGGCGCGCAGGCGGCGGAGGAAGCGGTTGATGCGCGCGGGGCTGGCGATGGCCGCGAAGTCCTTCACCTCGCCGGCCCGGCGGATGCGGATGAGGGTCTTGCGATAGAGGAGATATCGCAACAACAGGATGGCGGCCAGGGCCAGGATAATGCCCCCTATGACGTAGGCGGGAATCTCGTTGAAGAGGAGGATCAGCAGCCCGGGAAGGCCAAGGAGGATCAGGACGATGACGATCTGCGCCCACGGCGCCACCTTCCACGCTACCACGCTCTCCACCTGCTCATAAAAGATCCGCCGCACCCGGTCTTGGATCATCTCGTGCTCGAGCTGGATGAGGCAGTCGTCCCACAAGACGAGGCTCTCCCGATGGAACCAACGCTGGATTTTCAGGTCAACGCCCATGGACGATTCCTATCACCATGAAAGCAATCATGAGGCCGAAAAAGGCCGCGAAGATGAGAACCAGGATGACCAGCAGCGCCGCCTGCCCCCCGCCGACCACCCGCCGGAAGAGCTCGTTTTCCCGCCTCAGCTTGAAGACGGAGAAGCACCGCAAGAGGCCGTAGGGGACGGTCAAGGGAGAGGCAATCCAGAAAAGGAGCGTGAGGAGGAGCGCCAGGGCGACTTGCCGGTCCGGCCGCGACAGGTAGCGGTCGAAGGCCTTCTCCAGCTTCGCACGGCCGCCGCGGTTGAGGAACTGGGCGCTGTAGACCTTCCCCTCCAGCGTGATGGCGCAGAGGGAGCAGATGTAGTCGCCGGTCCCAGCGCAAACGGCCACCGCTTTCTTCGACGGATGGTGGGCGCAGGTCGCTTCATCCGGGAGCGCCTTCTCGGCCTTTTCGGCCTCCTGGACCGGCGGGCTGAAGAGGTAAACTTCCCCGGCCCAGTCGCACATGGGACACTGGTTCAAGCCCAGGTTTTCCACGTGCAAAGAGGCGGCGCAGCGCGGACACTGGATGGCGGCAGCCGCCGGGGCAGCCGTTTCCATGGTCAAACCGCCTTTCATGGAACCATGACCACCCGGGTCTTGGCCAGGCGGTCATGAATGGCTTGCTGCTTGTCGCGATCCACCAGGGCCACGACGCAGTTGGCGAACCAGTAGAGGTACACGAACAGGCTGGTGAACCCGACAAAGATCATCGCATCATCCGGATTCACGAGCTGGGAGAAGACCACGCCCGCCAGCGCCGGCAGGAAGTTGGGGGCAATGTAATAAACCGCCCGCAGGAAGGCCGTCCGCACCTCCACCGGCGAACCATCCAGCTTGACGACGCGGATCCGGCCGGCCATCTTGCCGATCGACTGCCCGCGCCAGCCGTGGAAGAAGGCGAAGTAAGCGATGAAGAAGGCGCTCCCGACGAAGCCCGCGAACACCTGCATCTTCAAGTTGGCAGCCGGAGCCATCAAATCGCCCTGCCGGATCAGATAGGCGAAAATAAAGATGCCATAGAAGATGCCGAAGATGATGCTCATGAAGAAGTTGTCGAGGATCATGCAGCCGATCCGCCGCCAGGAGGAGGGGCGCTCCAGCTGCCCGGGCGGCGCCTCGCCGCTCTTCAAGCGCGAGAGCAGCACCTCCTTCCCCTCGGCGCACACCCTGAGCCCCTGAATTTCGACGATCTCATCGACCGGCACCCACTTCCCGGTGACGGCGCACTTGACCATGCCGGCGAACTCGGGGCTCAGCTCGGCGAGCGGTTGATCAACGGACATTGCAACTCCCTGTTGAAATATCGCCTTGTTGACCGCAACAATTTAACCGCAATCGCTGGCACGGTCCAGCCCCAATAACCAGAGCAAGTGATTTCCCGGCGACCGTCAAGCGGTGAACTTCGTCCCCTGGATCACCAGCGCCAGGTTGAGCACCACCTGCTCGTCGCTCAAGTGCTCGAGGTCCTGGGGGAGGCCGAAGCGCTTGCGGAAGTGCGCCGCCGCCTGGGCGAAGAGCTGCTCGCGGTTGGTGACCTCCAGCTCGTCGCGGCGCGCCATCAGATCGAGGATGAGGTCGCGCTCCTCCCGCGTCACCCGGGCGAGGATGCGCCCGCGCAGGGCGGGGTCGGCTTCGAAGGAGTTGGCGCGGCTCTGCCGCCCCACCAGCGCCTGCCGCAGGCGCACCCGGACATCGCGCACCACCAGCGTTTCCGCAGCCATGTCGCCCAGGCGCCGGTGCAGCGGGTCGAAGAAGGCGACGATGGCGGCGATCGGCAGGAGGTCGAAGGGCGTGTCGAGGAGGCGCATCGAGTTGCGGATGACGATATCCGGCAGGCGCAGCTTGCCGCCGTTCGCGGAAATCACCCGAAGCTGGAACAGCCGCTTGCCGGGCGACTGCCCTCCCCAGTAGGTTTCAAAAAACAGGTAATAGCCGAAATTGACCAGGAACAGCCCCAGGAAAATCAAGGCCAGTCCGAAGACTCCGATCCGCGTCAGTCCGATCAGCACGGCGATCCGCATCAAGGTCAAAAGGACGAGATCGACCGTCCAGGCCATGGCCCGGGTGACCAGGCCGGCAATCTCGTAGTGGAAGACCACCTGTTCGGGAGTGATGATTTGATGCCGCTTCATGGCAAAAACATTTTGCCGGAATCGCGGGGCTTTGTCAAAATGGCTCCATGGATCTCGACCACTTCATCAAGGAGCGGCGGCCGCGCTGGCACCGGCTGAGCGTCCTCTTGGACCAGGTGGACCGGCGCAGCTTGAAAAGCCTCGCGCCGCCCGAGGCCGAGGAGCTGTTCGCGCTCTACCGCCTGGTCTCGAGCGACCTCAACCTGGTGCAGACCCGCACCGGCAACCCGGCGCTGCTCGATTACCTGGAGAGCCTGGTCGGCCGGGCTTTTGCCAACCTCGAGGGGCCGCGGGAAATCCATCCCCTGAGGGCCTGGTGGCGAATCGTGCGGCACCGCTTCCCCGCCGCCATCCGCGCCGAGAGAAAACTATTCTCCATTACTTTCCTGACGCTGGCGGCGGGCGCTATCTTCGGCTTCCTGGCGACCCTGCTCGCCCCCCACACCGCCGAGGTCTTCCTCCCCTGCGAACATCTGGAGCGGACCCCCAAGGAGCGTGTCGCCAAGCTGGAGGAGCTGGAGCGCAAGGGCCGGACGCGCGTCGACACCGCCGAGAAGCACGCTGCCTTCAGCACCTTCCTCTTCACCCGCAACATCCGAATGACCATCCTCGCCTTCGCCCTCGGCTTCACCTTCGGGATCGGCACCGTGGCCGTCCTCTTCTTCAACGGCGCCATGCTGGGGAGCATCGCCTGCCAGTATTGGCAAGAGGGGGTGTTGACCTTCTTCATCGCCTGGGTCGGCCCGCACGGCTCCATCGAGCTCCCCTGCGTCCTCTTCGGCTGCACGGCGGGGCTGATGCTGGCGCGCGCCCAGTTCCGGCGCGACGCCGGCACCCTGCGGCAGCAGCTCCGCCTCCTCCGCCCGGCGCTGGTGGACCTCCTCGTCGGCACCGCCAGCCTGCTGGTAATCGCGGGGACCATCGAAGGCGGCTTCAGCCAGGTCAACGAGCCGACCATCCCGTACGCCCTGAAGATCGCCGTCGCCGCAGCGCTGTTCGGCGCGCTGCTGGCATACCTGTTCTGGATGCCGGTGAATCCTGAAAGTTTTAAGGCGAAAACCGGAAGCTATGAAAAACCTGGCGCGCCGAGGCGTCATTAAGGAGGAACCTCATGTCGGCATATGAATACCAGAGCATCATCTTTACCAACCAGGGCGGGGTGGCCAGGATAACCCTGAACCGGCCGCCCTTGAACGTCATGAACATTCCCATGATCCGGGAGATCAACTCCGCCCTGAAGAGCCTTGAATCTGAAAAAGACGTCAAGCTGCTGGTCATCGACCACCGGGGGAAGGCTTTTTCGGCTGGCGTGGATATCAAGGACCACACCGGCGACAAGGTTGAGGAGATGATCGAGGTCTTTCATGGCATGTTCCGGCTGCTGACTTCTCTGGAGCCGCCCACGCTGGCGGCAGTCAACGGAGCGGCTTTGGGCGGCGGCTGTGAACTGGCGGCCTGCTGCGACCTCGCCATCGCCTCCGCTCAATCCACTTTTGGCCAGCCGGAAATCAAGGTGGGGGTTTTTCCACCCATCGCCGCGGTCTTCTACCCCCCCCTGATCGCCCGCCACCGGACCCTGGAATTGCTTTTGACGGGAGAGGTGGTGGGGGCCGCGGAGGCAGAAAAGCTGGGGCTCATCAACAAAGTTTTTCCGACCGAAAGTTTCCAGGAGCAAGCGGAAGGGTTTGTCGCCAGGCTGGCCGCCTCGAGCGCTCCAGTTTTGAGGTTGACCAAGAAGGCCGTGGACCAGGGAATGCACGTGAGCTTCGCTGAGGGGATTTCCAGAGTTGAAAAAATTTTTCTGGATGAGCTCATGCGCACCGATGACGCTGGCGAGGGATTGAGAGCTTTCCTCGAAAAACGAAAGCCGGTCTGGAAAAATAAGTAAAGCTCTCGGGCGCCTGCTGAAGGGCTCATCGCTGGCCTCCTGCGCCGAGAGCGATCCCCTTGCCGGCGAGTTTCCTGACCCGGAAGGCGCCCCAGAGGGCCGCCCCGAGAGCTCCGGCCAGGACCGAGTTTTCATGGCTGCGGATCTCGACCGGCGAACCTTGCTCGGTAGCGGCTTCCCGCAAGGCCGAGAGCAGTCCGCGGTCGGCAGCCAGCCCGCCGGTGACCAGCACAACTCCCCGCGCCCCGGTCGAGGCCAGGAGCCTCAGGTATCGGCCGGCCATCGACTGGTGGATGCCCTTGAGGATGTTGGGGATCGAGATCCCTCGAGAAACCATGTTGATGACGTCGGTCTCGGCCAGCACCGCGCAAATCGAGGAGCATTGCTCGGGCCGGTCGGCCTGAAGCGAAAGAGGTCCGATCTCGGCCAGAGCAACCCCGAGGTAACGGCTGATGTTCTCGAGGAACTGGCCCGAGCCCGAGGCGCACTGGCTGCTCATCCGGTGGCTGAGCACCTTGGCCCTTTCGTCCATCAGCACGGCGCGCGCGTACAGGGCTCCGATGTCGATGATGGCCCGGGCCTCGGGATCGAGGAACAATCCGCCGCGGGCGTGGGCCGTCATTCCATAAAAGTGCCCGGTCCGCCGTTTGATGATCTCCCCCTCACCGGTGGTCGCCACGTAGGCCAGCTCATCCAGGGCAACCCCAGCCGCCGCGAGGGTTTCCCGGAGTATTGCCTCGGCGACGTTCGCGGGCTCCCGCCTGCGGATCCGTTCACAGCGCGCGGCCAGGATCCGGGCTCCGTCCGCCGCCGCCTCCCGCAGGACAGCGACCTTGATGGCCGAGGAGCCGACGTCGATGCCGGCGGTGAGCAAGACTTCAGGTTCGATCGGGCTCAACATTTTTTAATTGCAGAATCCTTTTTCTGGGGACACGATTCCATATTTGACGGCGGGCGCGATTGGAGCGCAAACAAGGCAGCCCCGAGGGCTCCCATGTAGATCGAGTCCGGCGAGATATTTAGCTTCACCTGGCCGTAGTTTTCGGCAACCAGCTGGCGCAGCGCGCCTACCGCCGCATCGTTCTTCGCGACTCCGCCGGTGAAGGTGAACTCGTTCCGGATCCCTCCGGAACGCGCCAGCAGGGACATGGCCCTGAGGATGATGGCCCGATGCAGGCCAGCGAGGATATCCTCTCGTTTTTCTCCCAGGGAGAGGCGCTGCCTGAGCTCGGCGCCCGCGAAGACCGTGCAGGTGGAGTTGATGCGAACCGGCCGGCACGATCTGGCCGCCAGCGGCCCGAGCTCATGCAAGCCGATGTTCATATCATCGGCGATATAGCCCAGGTATCTTCCACAGCCCGCCGCGCAGCGATCGTTCATCTGAAAAGAAGTGACCAGGCCCTGTTCATCGAGCTGGATCGCCTTCATGTCTTGCCCGCCGATATCCAGCACGGTCCTCGTGCCTGGAAAGATCGCATGGGCTCCGAGGCCGTGGCAGAGAACTTCCGAGCGGATCTGGCTTTTCAGAAACGGCAGCCTCTGCCGGCCGTAGCCGGTGCCGGCGCTGGCGACCTGGCGGAGCTCGGCGCCGGCGGCCCGCTCCACCGCCGCGGCCAGCTCAGGAACCGCCCTGTCCATGGCGCGCCAGGCGGCGGAGGCGTGGGCCTGGAAAATCCCCTCTCCCGGCATGGTATTTTCGACTTCGAGGATGGCCTGATCGTAAAGGCCGGCGAGGAGGTCGAAGCCCACGCCGGCGCTCCTGGCCTCAACCTCGGCCTGCTGCAAATAGCAGCTGCCGGCCAGATCGCGAAAGAAATCGCTCTTGCGGCTGCCTTCTCCGGAAAAGAGTTTTTCCGCCGCCGCTTCCATCTGTTCAAGAATCCTCTCGACCGCGATCCGGATTCCGTCGCCGGGCCCTCTCTTAGTTCCGTCTTTCTTAAATCCTTGTAGGGTGATGCCGGCGCTTTCGTCTCCTGGCGGCGTTGCGCCCGCTCGGCGGTACTCCGTCCCGTATCGCCTTCGCGGGCGCGCCTTGCCAGTAGCCAAAATCGCTCGACCTGACCC
>JACQVS010000112.1 GCA_016209605.1 Planctomycetota bacterium | reverse complement strand
TCTCTTCCCCGAGGATTCAAGTAAATTATAGGAAATTATGGTAAATTTTAGTAGCCAAGGCTCGGCAAGATCCAGGGGTGAAAAGCCGCCGGCTGGGAGAAAATCGCGGCCGGAACGGTCACTCCGGCACTTTACTCACCCGAACGGGCAGCAACTGGACCGGCCCCAGCAGGCCGGAGTCGGCCAGCGGCCAGTTCGACGCATCGAACGGCTTGTAGCCAATGTTCACGAAGTTGATGTCGTGGAAATTCTTCCAGTTCACCCGGCGGCGGTCGAGGTCGCGAATGCGGTTGGCGGAGACGTTCGTCAATTCGATTTCCAGCACGTTGGCTTTCGGTTTCAGTTCCTTGACGGCGGCCCGGAAAGGCGGCGTGAACAAGATGCCAAGGTCATGCCCGTTGAGACGCACGCGCGCGCTCTGGCAAACTTTCCCTAGGTCGATGAGCCATTGCTCCGCCGGCTTTGCCGGAGCATCGAAGGCGATGGTGTAACGAGCGGTGCCGGCGAAGCGCTGGACCTCTTCGCCGCCAAGCTCGGTCCAGGAAATCAGTTTGTCCGTTTCCAACGAAGGAGGAAGTTGCGGGCCGCCCTCGATGAACTTGACTTGCCATCTCCCGGCAAGTTCAACCGGCGCGCCGGCCGGCTGCAAGTAATTCCAGGCCGGGCCGCTGAGGTCGAGTTCGTTGAAGGCGCGGAGAATAATCGACTCGCCGGGTTGAAGCTGAAGGAAGACCTCCGCGTTGCCGGCGATGCCCGCGCGGAGCGCGCCGATGCCGGCGCGGCCGCTCAGGGGGTCCATGATCGCCACCGCGCGCGCCGCCGTGGCTAGCGGCACCCAGCCATCCACCGGTCGCTCGCCGCGATCGGCGATGAAGTATTGCCGGCCGCCGGTGAAGGAGCGCCGGATGAAAAACAGCCCGGCGTGGTCGATCATCGGCTCGCGCGCCACCCCGGCGCAAGCCAGCGCCGTTTCAAGGTCGCCCACCAGCACGCGGCCTTTGCCGGCTTTGGCTTCCTTCAGTTTTCCGTCGGCGGTTTCGACCAGCTTCAAGGACCCTAACATTTTCTTAAACTCCGCCCGGCGTTCCTCCAGCCCGCCCCAGCCCGGCACGTCGCCCGGCAGTCGCGTTTCAAAGATGACCGCCGCGCCCGCCTCGGCCAGCGCGAGCAACACAGCCAGCGTTTTTTCCGGAACGCGCTCGCAAGCGGGCACAACCACAGCGCGATATGCGCCACCAGGCAATTCCACGCCGCCGGTCACTACTTTCGCCGCGGCCAACTGGCGATCGGAGACATAATCGAAAGTGAATCCTCTGTTCCACAGCCGCTGGGCGAGTTTCCCGATCGGCTTGCCCTCGAACCACGCCGCCCCGTGCACGGAGAAGTTCACCAGCATCCCCGAGGCGTCATGCCAGCTGTCATGGACCGGCCAGTGGATGAGAACGTCGTTGTCGGGGCTGCCGGACTGCAGCACGCCCTGGCAGCGCGCCATGTAGTCGGCCAGCGCCGGCACGTCGCGCCAGATCGAGTTGCGCGGGTGCATCTCGGTGGAGGCGTAAAATAGCCAGCCCGGCCAGCCAGATTCGTCCGGCGAGTAGCAGGTGCCGTGGAAGATGGCGTGGTTCACGCCGGAGAGGAACAGATCGTCGAGCAGATACTTCAGCTCGGCGAGCGTCTCGGTGAAATGCTCCATGAGCCACGTGCCGGTCTCGGCGGCAACGAGCTTCCGGCCCACGACGTGCGCCGCGGAGGAGGCGAACTTGGCCACCAGCGGACGGCGGTCCTTGTGAAACATCTCGGTTTCCGGGATGTCGGCCAGCGCATAGAGGTCCAGCAGGTTTCCCGGCGAACCGTGCGCCTGGTTGCGAGTCAGAAAGCCGTGCTCATGCGACCAGTCCACCCAAATTGGCAGCGAGCCTTCGATCATCAGGTCGGAAACCGTCTCGCGGTAATCGGATTTGACGCGAGCCGCATGATCGTTTTGCTCCTTGCCGAAGAGGGCGGGCAACTCGTTCTGCAAGCGGTAGCCGCGCCGCTTTTCAAACTGCGCGAAAAGGTCCGGCGACCAGTTCGCGCCGTATTCGAACGAGTCGTGATACATGGCACGCGGTTTCGGTCCGCTGTAGCCGGCGAACGCTTCGTCAAACCGGCGGAGATAATCGCGGATCGCCTCATCGAAGAGCGGGTTGAGCATGAATCCTTCACCGCCGGGCGCCGCGCGCTTCACTCTCGAGGTGGGCCGCTGCGCGACCGCGTAAACGCGCCAGTCACCGCCTTGAGCGGTCCATTCCACCGCGCCGTCCTCCTCAATTTTTCCCGTAAGATCGATGCCATTCCCCTCCGGCGAAACCGCCACCAGTGCCAGCGTCCCTTGGCGGTCGAGTTTCTCTTTCAACTTCTGGCCGGCGCGCAGATCAAACGTGTTCACCACGACCGCCGAGCAAGCTTCGCGATCGCCGACATTGGGCCCGCCGAAGCACCACCCCGTGCCAGTGGTCATGTCCACACCCATGCCGAATCGCCGCGCCTCGGTGACGGTGTGGCGCAGCATCTCCATCCATTTCGGGCTGAGATAATGGATGTATTTATCCTCCCATCCTTTCGCGCCGTAAATGGGGATGATGTGGACGCCGCCCCAGCCAGCGTCATGGTAACGCTCCAACTCGCGCGTCAGGTTCGTCGGGTCCACCGCGCTGCCGAGCCACCACCAATAGGACCACGGCCGGGTTTCCTGGGATATCGGCGGCCAGCTCAGCGGATCGGAATCCGCCGGAGGCACGACTCGCGAATCGGCGGGAGCGTCCTGCGCCCAGAAAGTGGCGAGCAACAAGCTGGCCGGCAGGGCAAGGCTTCTTTTAGTCATCTTATCACTCCGAATATCTTACCAGGGGAGCTTCGCGAGCTGTGGCCTTGAGGACGGCAAAGCCCTTCAAGGATTCGGATTCAATCAGCTCGCGGCCGACTTCCGGCGTCTCCTGGGGCGGCGCCTCGGGAGGCCCGTAAGGGGGCACCTCCTCGGGCGGCTCGGGGAAGACCTCGGGCGGCCCCTTGGGAGGCGCTTCATCGGGCGGTTCCCGGGGCGGGGTTTCCGGAGGGCTTCGGGGCGGTATTTCCGGCGATTTTGGCGGTGTTTTTTTTCTGGGCATCATGAAAAATTCCTCTTTCTTCTTCCGGGACCAGGCATTTTGCGACCGAAATTAACGAACCTCCTCAAGCCCATACCGTCCCAGGAGCGGCACAAAGACGAAAATCCCAAGGTTCTCGATCCCCAGGCGCCCCTGGTGGCGGATGAACCGGTAAAGCGTCTGGCCATAGTACTGGCTCCCCAAGGGAATGACCAGCCGTCCCCCTTCGCTCAATTGCTCCAGGTAGGGGAGCGGCAGGTCGCAAGCGCCAGCGGTCACCACGATGCCATCGAAAGGAGCCTCATCGGGGCAGCCGAGGCTCCCATCCCCTTCGCGCCCTTCGATGTTGCGGTAGCCGAGCCGGGCGAGCCGGCGCCGCGCTTCCTCCGCCAGCTCGGGGATGTACTCCACGGTCAAGATCCGGCTCGCCAGCTTCGACAGCACCGCAGCCCCGTAGCCGGAGCCGGCGCCGATCTCGAGGACTTTTTCATCGCCCTTGAGCTGCAGCGCCTGGCACATGAAGGCGACGGTGAAGGGCTGCGAGATGGTCTGGCCAGCGCCGATCGGCAAGGGATTGTCGTCGTACGCTTCTTCCCGCAGCGCCGCCGGAACGAACTCCTCGCGCGGCACCGCGGCCATGGCTTCCAGGACCCGCGGGTCTTGAATGCCGCGAGGACGAAGCTGCTCCTCGACCATGCGCCGGCGCATGGCCTCGAAACTGCATGCGGTGGAGTTGCAGCGATCGTCGCGGCCGTTCATTTCAAGCCTTCCAGGTATCCCAGGTTTTCCTTTTCCAGCTCGGGGTGTTGGATAAAAGCTTTTACCGAAGGATCGATGAGATGCTCAAGCCAGTTGCCGATCCGGTCCACCGGCCGCGAGCCGAATTGCTCGAAGGCGTTCAGGTAGACTTCTTCGACCAGATCCGATAGCGTGAACTCGCTCCCCAGCCTGGCGCTGACCGCCGGGTAGCGCTCGATCCAACGCCCAAGGCGCTTGGAGAGGGCATCATCATAAACGCTCATCGCCTGGCGGAAAGCCAGAAAGTCCTGGTCTTTGAAGGCCTGCTCGAGCTTCTCCGGGTCCGGCTCCCTCTCCGGGATCACCTGATGCAAGGTTCCGCTCGCCACCTTGGAATATACCGACTTCTTGGCGAGCTTTTCCTTGAGGCCCTTGACCTTGTTCATGAGCTTGCGGATGCAGCGCTCGTATGCCGGATGCCACAGGACATCGCGCTCGCCGGTGAAGAGGTTCTGCTTGAGGAGGTGCAAGTTGGTCTTGACGTGAAACGTCTGGCTGCGACGGTGCCAGTGGATCTGCACGTGCAGCTCGGCAACCGGAAAATCTTTGACCAGTCTCTTCAAGCTGTCGAGCTGGTTCTCGATTTGGTCCCATTCTTCCGCCGAGAACTGGTAGTTTTCGGTCTTGACCTGGATTTTGAGATCGTCAAGCTCATCGCGAAAAATCCGGTTCGTCATGACTTCTCCTCTTTTCGTCAAGCTTCGTATCAAGATCCCCAAGAAAATCATTCGCAAATGGCATTCCAATTCTAACCCTGTTGCTCCTAATATACCCGGCATTAAAAGTTTTGCTTCTCGCACAGCGCTACACCAAATTGAAAAAGCGTGAATCGTCCCATCATGTTAAACTGGACAATATAGAATTAAGGAAGGATTTTAAGAAGTCAAAAATCATGGTCCGGATCTGTTTTTCTCGTTGGGGGGGATTCTTGGCGGCCAGCGCCATCGTATTCGCGCTCTCAACGGAGCTTCTGGCCATCGGTATGGGCGTCACCATCACCGAGATCCTGTACCACCCCGCCGGCGCCAACGAGGCCGCTCTCGAGTTCGTGGAGATCTACAACCAGGACCCCACTCCCTTTGACTTGAGCGGCTACCGCTTCTCGAAGGGCATCCTCTTCGAGTTCGCGCCGCAGACCTTCATCGCCGGCCACTCCTACCTTGCCGTCGCCTCGAACCAGGACGCCTTGCGCGCCCTCCATCCCCAGGTCGCCATCCTTGGCAACTTCAGCGGCCGCCTCGACAACAAGGGCGAGGAGCTGGTGCTGGCCAATCCAGCCGGAGTTCCGGTGGCGCGCGTCGACTACAACGACGCCGGCCGCTGGCCCCATGCCGCCGACGGGACGGGGCACTCGCTCGCCCTTCGCAGCGTCAACCTGGATCCCTCCGAAAGCGAAAGCTGGACCTGGAGCGCCGAGATGGGCGGCACGCCGGGCCGCGGCAACTTCCCCGCCGGCGTCACCTTCCTGGACCGGGACCTGATTCCGGACCTTGACGCCTGGTCCTACGCCAAGGGGACGGCCGCGCCCTCGAGCCCCCTCGACCGCTGGCGCCAGCAGAGCTTCGATGATTCCGCCTGGCAAAAAGGTCCGGCCGGCTTCGGCTATGGGGATGATGACGACCAGACCGTCCTCGGCGACATGGCGAACGGCTACTACTCGGTCTTCATCCGCCATCGCTTCAACCTGCTGGAGAGCGACCTCGAAGGCGATGAGAGCCTGGTCCTCCTCCTCAGCTTTGACGATGCGTTCATCGCCTACTTGAACGGCGCCGAGGCCGCCCGCACCGGCATCGGCAGCCCCGGCGACAGCACCCCATTCGACGCTCCGGCCTCCATCAGCCACGAAGCCGCCGGCTTCGAGGCTTTCACCCTGCCGAAGAGCCTCCTCGAGGGGGACAACGTTCTGGGCCTCGAGGGCCACAACGCCTCCCTCACCAGCAGCGATTTCAGCTTGCGGCCGGTGCTGATCCGGCGCCGCACCCTGCAGCCCCAGCCGCTCTACGTCTTGCCGGTGGTGCTCAACGAGCTTTACCCTGGAGAGGGGATCCGCTGGCTCGAGCTTTTCAACACCTCGAGCGCCGCGGCCGACCTGAGCGGCTACTGGCTGTCCAACGACCCTGGCGATTTGAAGCTTTTCGCCTTTCCGCCAGGAACGAGCGTTCCCGCCCGCGGCCATCTCACGGTGACGGAGGCCCAGCTCCCCTTCCCGCTGGCCCCGGCCACCGGCGAGGACCTGTCAATCTTTCTGAGCGCGCCCTCCGGCGACCGCGTGGCCGGCGCCCAGCGCTTCTCGATGCCGGCGGAGAGCGCCGTGAGCATCGCCCGCTATACCTCCCCCCCTCTTTCCCTCCGAGCGGACGCTGTCGATGGCGGCAACGAGTGGAGCCAGGCCGCCGATCCGACTCCCGGCGCCGCCAACCAGGTCACGGTGGAGACCGATGTGGTTATCAACGAGATCAACTACCACCCCCATCACGGCTCCCTGGTAGCCTCCGGCAATCTCAACGCCTCGCTCGAGTTCATCGAGCTCTTCAACCGGAGCTCGAGGGACATCGACCTCTCCGGCTGGGCCTTCACCAAGGGCGTGCGCTACAACTTCGCGCCGGGAACGGTGCTTCCAGCCGGCGGCTACCTGGTGGTGGCGGCCGATCCGCCGGCTCTCCAGGGCGCCCACGGCCTGAGCGGCGCGCTCGGGCCTTACGAAGGGGTGCTCGCCGATGACGGCGAGCGGCTGGTGCTCGAGGATGCGCGCGGCAACATCGCCGACGAAGTGCGCTACCGCGATGACGGCATCTGGTCCAGGTGGGCCGATGGCGGCGGCTCCAGCCTCGAGTTGATCGATCCCTGGCAGGACAACGGTCCAGGAAGCGCCTGGGCAGCGAGCGATGAAAGCAAAAAGGCGCCTTGGAAAACGGTGATTTATCCCAGCGTTCCGGCGGGGGGCGAGTCGGAGTTCCACATCATCCTCCAGCACCGCGGGACGGTGCTCCTGGATGAGATCAAGGTGAGCGGCAACGGCGTCGCCAACTACCTCCCCAACGGCCATTTCGATGCCAACACCAGCGGCTGGGTCTTTGAAGGAACGCACGTGCACGCCCGCCGCACTGCCGCCGAGTCGTTCGCCGGCGCTGGGGCCCTGGAGCTGACCTCGAGCGGGCGCGGCGACTCCCGCGTCAACAAGATCGAAGCCGACACCTCGCCGGCGCTGCCGGGCAACGTCACCCTCAACATCAGCTACGCCGCCCGCTGGGTGCGCGGCACCAACCTAGTCACCACCCGCGGCTCGAACCACGGCTTTCCAAAGACCATCGAGCTTCCAGTCCCCAAGAACACCGGCACGCCGGGCGCCCGCAACTCCACGGCGCAGGAAAACCTGGGTCCGGTGATCGATGGGGTGCGCCAGGAACCGATCGTGGCCGATGCGGCGCAGCCGGTGCGCGTCCTGGCGAGGATCAGCGATTCCGACGGCGTCGCCTCGGCGCTGGTTCAATACAAGCAGGACGGCACCTTGAGCTCCTTCATCCCCACGCCGCTCCTTGACGATGGCCAGCACGGCGACGGGCGGGCCGGCGATGGCCTGTATGCAGGCGAGATTCCCGGCATCGCCGCGGGGGCGAAGGTCCTCTATTACCTGGAAGCCGCCGACGCTCTCGGAGCGGCGCGGACCTTTCCGGTGGAGTCGCCGCAGCGCCCCTTGATGTACCAGGTGGACACCCCCAGCATTCAATCGCCGGCGCCGCAGTACCGCATCATCCTCTCCAACGCCAGCACTCAGACCCTGCAGTCGCGCAAGGCCCTCAGCAATGACCTCCTCGACGGCACCTTCGTCTTTGAAAGCGGCGAAGCCTATTACAACGTCGGCGTGCGCTACCGCGGCAGCCCCTGGCTGCGCCCCGGCAATCCCAAATCGTACCGCGTTCGCCTCAATAAAGATGCGCCCTTCCACGGCTGGAGGAAGATCAACCTTGATGTCACCGGCTGGGAGCTGCGCGAGCGCGCCGCCTTTTACATGATCCGCTACAACTCCGGCGCGATCAAGGTGCCTTACAGCCAGCAGTCGCACGCCGTCCTGCGCTTCAACGGCTCGCGCCTGGGGCTGTACGAGCACGTCCAGCAGGTCGACACCAGCTACGTCGACACCTGGTTCCCCGGGGACAACCAGGGCAACCTCTTCAAGATCGACATGCGCATGGACATTGACGACAGCTACAACACCGCCAACGTCCGCAACCTCGCCCTCGACTACATCAACAACGACGAGGAACAGTACCGCTACAATTTCTCGCCCCGCTCCAACGAGGAAAAGGACAATTTCGGCAACCTGATTGCCCTGGCGCGCTTGATGGACCCCGCCGTGACCAACGACGCCGCCTTTCGCCAGCAGGTGGAGAAGCTCGTGGATGTCGAGGAGTGGATGCGCATCCTGGCGGTGCGGATCTTCAATGATGACTGGGACACTTACGGGCTGGGCGCCAAGAACGCCTATCTCTATCACGCCTCGGTCGAGGGCCGCTGGAAGCTCCTGCCCTGGGACAGCGACAACACCTTCGGCAACATCAACGCGCCGCTGTGGCCGAACGGCTTCTACGCCGAGCTCGTGCGCCTGTTCAACACCCCCGCCTACCGGCGCCTGTACTTCCGCTTCATCGATTTCCTCGCCACCGATCCGCAGACCTCCGATCATCTGAGCGCCTACCTCGACCGCACCCGAGCCGCCATGCAGGCGGAGGGAGTAGGAAATCCGGCGGGCATTTACAGTTTCCTCTCGAGCCGCAGCCCGCTAGCGCGCGCCATCCTGCCGGCCAGCGCCGCCTTCAAGATAACCTCGCCCAACCCGCTGACGACAAGCGCTTCCGAAACGACGCTCCAGGGGACCGCCCCGTATCAAATGGCCGCCCTGCTTCTCGGCGAAAAGCTCGCGCAGCCGGACTGGACGCAGGTGCAGAGCTGGACCCTCACCTTGGCCGTCCATCCCGGCGACAATCCCATCGATCTCTTCGCGTTCGATGACGCCGGCAACATGATCGGCAGCGCCAGCACCCTGATCCGCTCGACCGCTGTATGGGATCCGCCGGTGGTCACGGCAGTCGCTCCCGCCGAGGGGCCGGAGGAGGGGGGCAATCCGGTGACGGTTCTGGGCGAGGGCTTCCAGGAAGGGGCCCAGGTGCTCTTCGGGCTGAAAGCCTCGCCTCAGGTGACCCTCGTGCAGGTGCCGCGGCCCTTCCAGCCGCCGCGCCGGGATCTTCTGGCGGAGGCGCCGCCGGGCGAGGGGACCGTCGACCTCACCGTGCTCAACGCCGACGGCAAGCTGGGGACGCTGCCGTTCGCCTACACCTACCAGTCGCTCAACGCCCCCTTCCGCCGCGGCGACTTGAGCGGCGATGGCGCCGTCGAAATTGCCGACGCCATCGCCATCCTCGAGTACCTCTTCAAGAAACGGGCGCTCCTCTGCCCGGACGCCGCCGACGCCAACGACAATGGCGCGGTCGACATCGCCGACGCCGTGCGCCTGCTCCTCTACCTCTTCAAGGGGGCCGCAGCCCCGCCGCCGCCGTTCGACGCGCCGGGCATCGATCCGACGCCGGACCCGCTGGTCTGCCGGGGGTGAGTTTTGACGCGGAAGCAGCTCGAGGATTGCCATCGAGACGGTCTACAACTTAGTTCCGTCTTTCTTAAATTCTTGTAGGGTGATGCCGGTGCTTTTGTCTCCTGGCGGCGTTGCGCTCGCTCGTCGATACTC
>JACQVS010000111.1 GCA_016209605.1 Planctomycetota bacterium | reverse complement strand
GTTTGAAACATAACTAGTGGGGGATTTCACCGGGAGCCCTCGCAGGCGGGTGGCTGGCCGGCGCTCTACCTATCGCCAGGTTGCGGCGAAGCCGGCGAAAAATGTGGGTAATGATCAGGCCTTTAGGCGGGGGAGCCCCCCTCAGTCCCAGAATGGGCAGATTCAGCGGCCCGCGGCGCGGCACATGCGTATTGAAAATAGTGCAGTAGCCCAGCAGGCCGCTGGTTTGACAGTCGATACAACCCGTATCGATCCCGCCCAGGGCCATGCCATTGGTCACTCGGTCGGTCATACGGTACGCGACGCCGCAGACAGGCTCGAAAAAACCCGCCGCCGGAAAACGGAACCAATTTCCCTGCGGCACGCAGACGGTGAAGAGCGTGCGGTCCGCCGGAGCTTCCTCAATGCCGGCCAGGTCCGTTGCCTGCTGGAGAGTCACGGCGCGAAGCTTGCCGCCAACTGCTTATCCCTCACTCTCAACGCCTTAGACGCGCACCTTATTGCCGGCGGTCCAAACAAAGTCGCTCGCCATGATGGCCGCAGGTATCACCACCTGGACGGCGTTTTTCGGGACCATACTTTGCAACTGCGATACCTGAAAATTGTCAAAGATTTGTGCGCCCGCTCCGACGGAACTGTCGTGGTAAAGCCCCACGGCTCCCGGTCCGATCAGTTTGCTCAGAGTGCCTCGGGTGCCGGCTAGTTAAGACGGACCATCTTCGAGAATGACGCTGAGCTGGTTTCCTATAAGCTCCACAGTCAACCGGACGCGAGTGGCGGTGATGGGGCCAACCGGCACGGGGGCACACGTGCCCCCCCAGTTGCCATCAACCCTTTCGTGGAAGGCCAGGACATAATTGTTCGGATCTTGATAACGGACCAGGATGCCGCCCTGCTGGTCCGGTTTCATCTCCATGGTGGCCCGCACATCCCGGGCCTGGAGATTGTCGAGAATGACTTCATTACGGCCGCTGTCGGCCACCAGGCCGCCCGCCTCCACCGTGGTGGTTCCCACTTTGTCGAGCCACTTTTGTGACTTACCCAAGTCGAATGGGTCCCGGGCCAATACCGACACGACGGGGACGCCGCCGGCGGATACCGCGATCATCTCAGTTTCGGCAGACGCGGTGAGTTAGATGAGATGAAAGCGGGTGGAGCCATCCGGGAAAAGCGTCGGCACATAGACCATACGTCCCTGCAGACTGACTGCCGCTTTGGGTGGCTGGTTCTCTTCGCTGCGAAAGGATGTGAGGGATACCATGCCGACGGCCAAAGTCAGCACCAGGACAGCAGCCTTCACTCTCGGCATCCACAGTTCTGTTCGTTGCATCGTAATTTACCTCCAAAAAGGGGCAGCTCGGCGATGGTCGTCGACAGGTGACTCGCGCTCTCCACGCCATCGATGAACCACTGCCACTGGTAATCGTTGCCGGTGCCGAGATAAGTGCGCATGATGGCGATGT
Organism: Planctomycetota bacterium; assembly: GCA_016209605.1. GTDB lineage: Bacteria > Planctomycetota > UBA8108 > UBA8108 > JACQVS01 > JACQVS01. The sequence goes on along the minus strand of JACQVS010000111.1, from coordinate 4,606 downwards.
GGTGCCACTCGTTCAAGGTTCCATGCGTTGCGCCGCTCACCGAATCCACCACATCGGTTCCCGCCCCCTCTTCAAAGCGGTAGTGAGCCACCGTCTTCGCCACCGCAGGGGCACTGCCAAAAGCATTGTCAAAAGGCTCGCCAGACCGAGAACGGCGATGATTTTCGACCGGATCATGGAATGAAGACTCATGTTTTACCCTCCATTCGCCCCTTGAACGGATCTCGCCACTACCTTTTAATCGCCCCAAAAGCGGTTTATTGGAACTTTCCGGCAAATAGCTTTTGAATGCTCAAAATCAATTATTGAATAATCAAATTCAAACCTTATCCATCCTCAATTTCAGATCCGGGCTTGTCAAGAATTTTCTTGAAGGCGACCTCCTCGCGGCGGGCGGCGGCGGGGCCGCGCCGGGGCAGGTCCCGATCCCCTCAATCCAGGATGACCACCAATCGGCCGTGCGCCTCGCCGCTGCGCAAATACCGCATGGCCTCATTGATCTCTTCCAGGGGATATCGCCGCACCACCGGCGGCTTGATGAGGCCGCGGGCCATCATCGCGATGGAGTCCGCGGCATCCTGCCGCGAGCCGTTGCGGGAGCCCAGGATCTCCAGCTCGCGCTGGGCGATTTGAATGGTGTCGATCTCGGGGAATTCCGGCTCTTCTCCAATCACCACGATCTGGCCGCCGCGCCTCACCAGCTCGCCGGCGGTCTTCATGGTCGCCGCCGTGCCGACGCACTCGAAAACGCAGTGCACGCCATCGCCCCCCGAAAAGGCGCGCACCATGGCGCCGAGGTTCGGCTCGCCGAGCCGCGCCGTCCACTCGGCGCCCGCGTTCTTGGCGGCCTCGAGGCTTTGCTGCGATCGGCTCACCGCCGCCGCTTTCACCCCGGCGGCCCGGAGGATCTGCACCAGGATCTGGCCGATGCCGCCGGCTCCCAGCACCACCGCGGCGTCGTTCACGCCCAGCCTCGCCCGCCGGTAGGCGTGCACCGCGGTGATCACGGCGCAGCTGGCCAGACCGCCCTCTTCGAAAGAGACCGCATGAGGCAAAAGAAGCAGGTTGCGCGCCGGCGCCTTGAAATACTCCGCAAATCCGCCGTGGAGGGTGACTCCGAGGATGCCTTGAACATCGGTGCACTGGGCGTCGCGGCCGGAGCGGCAATAGCTGCAGTGGCCGCAGGTCACAAAAAGATGTGGAACCACCCGCTGCCCGACCTCGATCCCCTTGACGCGGTCGCCGGCCGCGGCGACGACCCCCGCCGGCTCGTGCCCGGGGATGTGCGGAAACTCAGGAATGTAAGCCAGCCCGTCCTGAATGTGAAGGTCGGTGCGGCAAATCCCGCAGGAGCGGGTCTTTACCAGGACCTCTTCCGGGCCGATCTGCGGCATCGGCATTTCTTCGATGGCGAAGGGCGCGCCCGCTTGGCGTAAAACGGCGGCTTTCATGCGCTCGCGATCCCCAACTCTCGCTCCACCTGGCGGATCTTCTCGACGTTGCGCCGAGCTCCGTCCTCCAGGAGCGGGTAATTGTACATGTCATTGGTCAGGGTTCCCCCGAAGCGGATCGCCTTGAGGGCGCCGACGATCGCCGGCAGGTCCAGCTCCCCTTCACCCAGTGGCAGGTGAAGGGCGTAAGTGCGGCGGTCGCCATCGGAAAAATGGAGATGGTGGATGCGCTGGCCGAGAATTTCGATGGCGCGAATATAATCTTCAGGCTGGCCGACGCCGTAATGGCAGCAGTCGTACAGCAAGCCGGCGTTCTTCCGCCCGAGGCCATCGATGAATTCGATGGCCCAGGAGTTGTCCATGCTCAAAGTGTCCGGATGGGGCTCGAAGACCAGCGCCAGCCCTTTTTGCGCCGCCAGATCGGCCACCTCGCTGAAGAAGTCGATGTTGATTCTCAGGCACTCGGAGGCGCTGCGCCCCCTGTTGACGTGCTTCCACGGATCGTGCGATATGACCAGGCCGAGGCCGAGGTCGGCGGCGAACTCGACGGCCGCCTTGAAGCCGTTGAGGGTCTTCTCCCGAGCCTGGTAAGGGTCCACCTCCACCCAGCAATCGAAGCCGTAGAGGCTCAAGCCGAGCTTGCGAGCCCAAGCCGCGAAGGCCTTGCGGGTTCCGGTGGTGATGAGCTTCTCAAAAAAGGGCGGGCGGGACAGTTCCAGGGAATCGAAGCCCGCCTCGCGGACGGTCCGGCAGATGCGCTCGATGCTCGGATCGTGGTGAAAGCTGACCGCGTTGATCCGCGCCATGGGGAATCCTTCCGGAATCAAATTCCCATGATCTGGCGCGCTTCCTGGGGCGAGGCGACATCCCGGCCCAGCTCGCGCGCGATGCGGACGGTTTTTTCCACAAGCTCCGCGTTGCTCCGGGCATACTCTCCCGGTCGCAGGAAAGGATTGTCCTCCATGCCGACGCGCACGTGGCCGCCGAGGATGATCGCCATCGTCAAGATCTGCCAGTGCGCGGGCGGATCCATGACGCTGACGTTGTAGATGAAATTGTCAGGTTTGTGATCGTGCATGTAGATCAAAGCCTTGGGCGTGGGCGGCGTCCAGCATCCTCCCTTCCAGCCCAGGAAGAACGTGGTCCAGACCGGCGTCTTCAACACTCCCTGGCCGACAAACCTCTGGGCGTTCCAGATGCCCCCGTAGTGGAAAGCCTCCACCTCCGGCTTGACGCCGTACTCGCGCGTGATCTCGCAGTACTCCGCCAGCTCCTTGCGGTCATGGATGCCGTAGAGCTCCACCGGTGGGTTGCCGGGCTCGTATTCGAAACACTCGTCATGGGCGTTGAAGCATATCGACATCATGTCCGGCCGCTGCTTCATCAGCTCTTTGCGCTGGGGGAAGCGGCCGTTCGCGATGCCGTACTGGATGATCGGCCGGCATTTTTCATCGATCATTTGCTTGAGGTTGGCCCAGCCGGGAATGTCCAGGTCAGACAGCTTGGTGCCATCGGCACGGATCGCCACATCCACGGTGTAGGGGCCGTGAAGATGGCAAATGCTCGCCCCCGCGTTGACGCTGCGGACATATTCATCCGCGACCGCCCTCCATCCCCGGCGGGTGGGATTGTTAGGATTGCTGGGGTAGGACATCGTCGAGTCACAGGTGACCGTGATGATCAGTTTATCCATAGTTCTCAACTCCGCTCTCAACTCCGACCAGAACAGAAAACCCGGCCAGAACGGCCCTCAATGGGCCGGATGATGAGCCTCCGACTTCACCTCCACGCTCACCCCATGCTCGGCGGCGATCTTGGCGATCGCCTGCCAGGTCGGCTCATCCACAAAAATGCCCTCAATCCGCCTCCTCCTTTCCTGGTTGAACTCCCACTCCCCCGGAACGTACACTTCCTCGAAGCCAGGGGCGGGAGGGCAGGACTTCACGTATTCCACCAGTTGTGAGACGTGCTGATGAAAGGTCTTCCGAGGCGTGAAGCGCTCGATCTCCAGCGCCAGGATCAAGAAGCCATCGCGCGGCTCGGAAGCTTCAAAACGGCAGCAGCCGGCTCCCGAGAGGGCGCCGGCGAGGATGTCGATCATGAATCCCAGCCCGAATCCCTTGTAGCCCGCCCCCCCCCCCAGGGGCAGCAGCGCCCCGCCGGGAGGATGGTAAAAGTCCTTGGGATCGTTGGATGGGCGGCCTTGGGCGTCGATGATCCATCCCGGCGGCAGAGATTTTCCTTGCAAGTAATGGGCGCGGATTTTCCCCTCCGGAGCGACGCTCGTCGCGATATCCAGGACCAGAGGATGGCAGTTCCCCGAAGGGACCGCGATGGAGATAGGATTGGTGGCCAAACGCCTGGAGATTCCGCCGAACGGGGCCATGGACTGGCCGCCGCCGCCGGCGTTCACCATGATGATGGAGATCAAACCCTCCCCCGCTCCCATCAAGGTATAGCTCGCCAGCCGGCCGGTATGATTGCTGTTTCTGACCGTGACTGCCGCGATCCCACTGGCGCGCGCTTTCCGGATGGCCAACCGCATCGCCTCCGTCGCCGCCACTTGTCCAAATCCCCGGCGCCCATCGACGACGGCCGTCGTCGCCGTTTCCGAGATGACCTCCGGCTGCGCTCCGATTTTGATATTCCCCGAGCGGATGGCCTCGAGGTACTGCGGAATCCTGAGAACGCCGTGGGAATCATGGCCCGCCAGGTTAGCCTCGACGAGGTGTTTGCTGACGATGGCGGCTTCCTGGGCTGTCGCCCCCGCGGCCGTGAAGATCGCAGCCGTCAAACGTTCCAGTTCTTGGGAGAATAATTTAGGCATGAGGATGGTCGGTGGCGGCGAAAGGTAAATAATTCTCGATGTAACATTCAACTAATGTACCAGATCGACGACGGGATTCAAGTTTTTCTTAACCAAGATATGCATTTTAGCAATCAAAAACAAATCTGGCCTTTTGCACATTTTGCGAGCTGTCTGCAGCTCCCAAAATGTGCAAAAGGCGTTAATTGCGCATTTAATTATCGCTTATGAACTTACAATTAGTATAATACCTGAAATTTCGGTGCGATCCCAGTTCAATTGGGATTAGCAAAAAATCCACTTAGCTTTTGCATATTTTTGCCCGCAGACGGTCAAAAATATGCAAAAG
>JACQVS010000110.1 GCA_016209605.1 Planctomycetota bacterium | reverse complement strand
CCTCTCCGAGTTCTTCTGCTCGGCCTCGACGGTCGATCCTGCCAAGTCCCCCGACTGCGGCCCGCTCGCCGGCGGGCCCCCGGGAGTGGGCTACGTCGTTGGCCTCGCCTTCCTGATCGGCAAGTCGATCCCGGGGAACGGCACCTCCACCGTTGGCAAGGTCCGCGGCGAGGTCACCATTCCGGCCGCCGGGAAGTCTTCGGCCCGGCTGTACTTTGCCGACGGCCTCCAGGGCTCCGGCCAGCCGGTCAAGAACGGCATCACCTCCAGCGGCAAGACCATCGATGTCGCCACCGGCCGGCTCACCCTGGGCGAGTGCGTGCTTGAAATCGAGGCCGAACCGCCGGTCATCAACGTCGCGGTGGAGGCCGATAGTAACATGATCACCGGCACTCCGGGCAACAAGGCCTCGGGCGTCGCCTACATTGCCGTCGACTCCCAGCTGAAGGACGCCGAGGGCGTCTCCGGCTGGCAGTTGTCTCTGGGCTACACCGACGCCATCAACATCAAGAGCATCACGCCAACCCCGGCGCTCTTCGCCGCCGTTCCGGCCCTGGGGGGGACGCTCGGCTTCAACGAGACGTATCACTCGGAAGGCACGCCGCCGCTTTATGTGGACCCGAGCAAGGTTTATCAGGTGAACGATCCGGTCATCGAAGCGGACTGCGATCTGGCCCCGGGCCAGCCGCAAGGGAAGGGCATCGTCTCGGGCGTCGTCTTCGGGCTGCCGCCGTCGGCGGGCCAGTTCCTTCCCGGCACCAGCAACACCCGGGTTTTCAGGATCGAGTTCGAGCAGGCCCAGGCTTTCAGCACGCCCACCGATGCCGACCAGGTGGCCTCCTTCGAGTGGAAGGACTGCCTCCAGGGCCCGGGCGTCAAGATCAAGAACGGCTTGACGGTCAAGGGGAACACCATCCGGCCCAAGAACCGGACCAACCTCTCCATCACCTTCAAGGCCGGCGAGCTGCCCTCGGCCGAGTTCCGCAGCGGCGACTGCAACAACGACAGGAAGACCAACATCGCCGACCCGATCTACCTGATCAACGCCCTCTTCCGCGGCGGGCCGGAGCCCGCCTGCGATGATGCGTGCGACTCCAACGGCGACCACGCGTTAGGTCTGGCCGATGCCGTTCACACCATCATGTACCTTTTTGAGAACGGCCCGGCTCCGGTCGGCGACCTGGCTTGCCATCGGAGCACCAGCTCGACTCCGGAGTCTTGCCCCGCCGGCTCGACGTCTTGTGAATAAGACCGCCCAAGGGTCAAGCGAGTTCGGAATGGAAAACCCCGGGCCGGATCCAAGGCCCGGGGTTTTTTTGAGATGAGGAAGCCAATCGGTCTGGAAAAAAATCAAAACGATTTCCCTCAAAATGATTGACAGCGGGAGGAAAAATTATTATCATTGGTATTGTTCTGTAATTTGGGACGAAGTTGAATTAATTTAGTTTTGGTTGCATGGTTAAATGCTCATTCGGCCGAAGGGCCGATGTCTTTGTTGATTGTTGGCGCGTTTCTTTCAAAGTTCACCTTGCACATTGGGTGAGGATTTGAGCCGCAAGCTCTCGGGGAGCTTGCCTGAAAGGTCGTTAGCATGGTTGGTCGCTGGACCGTTCCATGGAAAAGTGTCTGTATCATGGAGGCCGGGCGGCCGGCTTCCGGGTCGGGCCTTTCACCGGGTCCGTCAGCCAGCCGGCTCTGTCAGCTAGAAAGGGCGTCGAGTTCGTTGCACGGGGAAAGTCGAGGAGGCCAGTTTTGAGCGAGTGTTTGAGCGAGTGGATCTTCGATTTCTCAACATCAAGTGGTCTTTAGGTCTTTTTCATATACCCGAAAAGGGAGGAGACTAAGAATGAAACGATCGGTAGTGTTTTTAAGCGTTTTGGCAAGCCTGGTCATCTTCAGTGAGACCAGCTTTGGACAGATCAAGTTCGCCCTGGGCTTCAAGCTCGCCAATCTGGATGGCAGCCCTTTAGCATGCGACGGTGAAATCAAGGGTGCCCCGGGCTCCACGGTGAAGTTCAACGTCATCGCCACGTTGACCCAATCGGACTTCGAATCGGGCAAGGGGGCCTCGGGATTTTCCATTGGCTACAAGGCCGAAAAAGCCCATCTTCTCGGCGTGCCTGGAGCCAGCGTCAGCAATACTTGCTCGGACGCCGCCACTGCTTGCCCCCTACTGGGCGGCCCCCCTTGCCCCGACGGCGAGACTAGCGATACTTGCCACAATGGCGATCAAACCACCGCGGCGAGCGGCGCTTCCTGCGGCCACGGCGATGTGATCATTCCCATCACCGAGTTCTTCTGCTCGGCCTCGACGGTCGATCCTGCCAAGACCCCCGACAGCGGACCGCTCGCCGGCGGCCCCCAGGGAGAGGGCTACGTCGATGGCCTCGCCTTCCTGATCGGCAAGTCGATCGCGGGGAACAGCACCGCCGATGTTGGCAGGGTGACGGCGGAAGTGACCGTTCCGGAGAGCGAGGACGGCACCGTCGTCCGCTTCTTCTTCGCCGACGGCCTCCAGGGCTCCGGCCAGCCGGTCAAGAACGGCATCACCTCCGGCGGCAAGACCATCGATCAGGCCACCGGACGCTTGACCCTGGGCGAGTGCCGCCTCACCGTCAGGCCGCAACCCCCGGTGGTCAACCTGGTGGCCGAGGCCGTCGGGCCCGGCACCGGCGGCGGCGGCAACGGCGCCCCGATCGAGGTCCCCGTCCCCCTCGGCGAGAAGGGCAAGCTCACGGCTTACCTCGCCATCGATTCCACGATCTCCGGCGATGAGGGCGTTTCCGGCTGGCAGTTCTCGCTGTCCTACAGCCCCGATTTCAACGTCCTGAGCATCGTTCCGGCGGACGAGCTCTTCGCGGCCGTTCCGGCCCTCGGCGGCACCCTCGGCTTCAACGAGACCTACCACTCGGAAGGCACGGCGCCGTCCTGGGTCGATGCGGCGGCGATTTACACCAAGGTCGATCCGATCCTCGAAGCCGACTGCGATCTGACCGATGGCGCTCCCCAGGGGAAGGGCATCGTCTCCGGCGTGGTCCTGGCGATTCCTCCGGGCGCCGGCAAGTTGCTGCCGACCAGCGGCAAGGTCCGCGTCCTCAAGATCGAGATGGAGCAAGCCAGCCCGTTCACCTCGCTGGGCGATGCCAATCTCAGCCCCAATCTCATGTGGGTCGACTGCCACTTTGGCCCCGGCATCAAGATCAAGAACCGGGTCACCGTGAAGGGCGGCAGCGTCCCCCCGACGGAGGTCAAGAACGTGACCGAGGCCGATTTCGTCCTCGTCCCGGTGCTGGCCAAGGCCGATTTCATCCGCGGCGATGCCAACGACGATGGGAAGGTCAACATTGCCGATCCGATTTACATCATCAACGCCAATTTCCGAGGCGGGCCGCCGGTTCTTTGCAAGGATGCCGGCGATGCCAACGATAGCGACAGCGTTGACGATCCCAATCTGGCGGATGCCGTTTATATCATCAACCACCAATTCGGCGGCGGCTCCGCCCCGCCGCCGCCGTTCCCTGGCTGCGGAACGGACGACGATTCGAGCACGGATCGGTGCCCGCCGGGATCGACCAAGTGCCCCTAACCTCTGAGCCGGTTTAGAGTTTGGGTTTGAAAAGCGCCCGGAGCTGGATTTCAGCTCCGGGCGCTTTTTTTGTTTCCCCCTCGGTGACGGTCGTTGACAGACGCGGGGCCGACTCCTATAATTGACCTAACTTTTCGATCACCCCGGCAGTTTGTTTACGAAGGATGGTTTTTAAAGGCTGAAATAAACTCAAGTCCATCAAGTGGTTACTGGAGACGGTAAAATTTCTTGGCTGGAAGCAGTTTTCTTCACCAACGAGGCTAAAAAGGAGAAAAAAATGAAATTCGGGATGAGGTTCTTGTCGTTCGCACCGGCCGGGCTGGTGCTGCTCATCATGGCGTTGATGGCCGGCGCCGGCCCCGCGGCGGCGCAGCAGCCGCAGCCGGTCACCACCGATTACATTTTCAAGATCGAGCCCGAGAGAAGCGTCGTCGGCCCGGCCGAGGAGTTCACCGTCGAGATCGTGGTGGAGTCGAAGGCTCCCGGATCGCAGGGCTGGTCCTACGGCGTCGACCACGATGAAAAGACGCTCGAGCTGGTCTCCGTGACCACCGCCGGCACCGACCTCGATCCCTTCACCAAGAAGTTCGACAACACCGTTCCCTCCTGCGAGCAGCCCCAGGGCTTCAGCCAGTCGGATGCGATCTGCACCGGCGGACCCGCCGGGATCAACATCGCCATCGGCTTCACCCAAGCCATCATCCTTTCCCTGGCGGGCGATGCCGAGCTGCCGGTGAAGAGCCGGTTCGTCATGGTGAAGGCCCGCTACAAGGTGCGCGGCGGCCTCAACATCGGCGCCGGGCTGACCACCGAGCTGGCCTTTTCCGACTCCTTGTCGGCCACCCCCGGCGGCCCGGCGGTGGAAACGGTCATCTCCGTCGCCGATGGCGTGTCGATGACGCCCACCGGCCGGGACAACAAGGTGCAGATCCGCATCCAGGCCCAGCCCGACCTGCGCCTCTTCATGACGCTGCCCCAGGATCGCAAGCTCATCGCCAACCAGCAGGATGTCCTGCCCGTCAACATCCTGCTGGAGCGCAAGTCCCAGGGCGACATGCTGGCGGTGCTGGCCTGGTCCTACTCGATCAAGCTGGACAAGTCTCTCCTCGCCGCCGCCGAGTTCGCCGCCGGCGCCGCCACCGCCGCGCTCAAGGGCGGCAAGGGCCCGGACTTCAAGTCCTACAACATCGATGACCGCAGCGCCGATGGGGCCGTGCAAGGCGTCACGGCGGGCGTGGTGATCGATCTCGCGGCCCCCTTCGCCAACGACCTGGTCCTGCCCGCCGGCGGCCCGGCCCTGCACCTCGAGACCCTCAAGCTCAAGTCGGCGGTCAAGATCAATCAGGGCGATCCGGACCGGCCGACGGCCCTCGAGTTCGTGAAGGACGTGATCGGCGAGAACGAGCCGACCGACGTCGTCTTCACGTCGCAGGACGGCCTCGGCTTGACCCCCGATTTTTCGGCCAAGCAGACCGTCGTCCTGGGAGCGGGGGGGCTGGCCGTGGGCCGGTTCGTCCGCGGCAACGCCAATGACGATGCCCACGGCGCCGACATCGGCGATGGTATCTGGATCATCAACCACTTGTTCTACGGCGGCCCCATCACCCGCTGCCTCGGCGCCGCCGACGCCAACGATGACAACCGCGTCGATCTCTCCGATGCGGTCTACCTCTTCCTGTGGCAGCTCCAGCCCGGCAAGCACGCCGGAGAGGCGCTTTATCCGAAGCCGCCGGGCCCGTATCCGGCCTGCGGCACCGATCCGGACCTGACCCCGGAGCAATGCCCCGTGGGCTCCACGCGGTGCGACCGTTGAAGTAGCTTGGACAAATTTTAAAAAGGAATGTTCCGTGCAAATCATGGATGGTTTGAACGATCAGGAAAAAAGGTTCGGTCAACAATCGGGAAGCGCGGGATGGGGGAGGTGGATGAAGCCAGGAATCTTGGGTTTCCTCATGGCGCTGGGTTTTTTCGCCGCCAGCGGCTGCGATGACCGGGTTCGGGTCCGGGAGACTTTCCCTCCCAGCGGCGCTGAAGATGTCGATCCCAAGACCGGCATCGCCATCCGGCTCTCCAACACCTTTTCCAAGACCGATCCAACCGACGGCCAGACGCTCGGCCAGTTCATCGCCGTGACCGGCGACCGCACCGCGGCGCCGTATGCCGGCACGGTGGCGGTGAAGAAGTTTTCCGAGGTGTTTCCGTCGGCAAGCGGCTCGGCCGCGGCTTCCGGATCGAAGCCGGCATCCTCCGGCGCCCTGACAGACACCCTGCGCGGCGCTTCGAGCACCACCGGATCGACCTCCTCTTCCACGACCGGCACGACGGAGTCGAGCGGCGCCGGCACCAGCAATACGGCGGGGCAGGCCAATACGACCGGCCTGGGCGGGGCGCGGTCCACCAGCTCGACCGCCAACCTCTTTGACACCGGGGAGGACACCCTGGTCTTCACCCTGGCCCAGGGGACGGAGTTCAAGATCGGCGAGCGCATCACCGTGCGGGTCTCGAAGGATCTCAAGGTGCGCGGCAACCGCATCGATCCCTTCCAGTTCTCCTTCCGCGTGCGCCTCACCGATCCCTCGCAAGCGGCGGGAGGCGATTTGCGGGTAGAGTCGACCTCGCCGGCCTCGTACCGCCTGGGGGCCGACCCCCGCCCGGTCATCACCGCCCGCTTCTCGAAGGCGGTGAAACCCGACCGGCTCGCGGAAAACCTCACCCTCCGCGGCGAGCACTCCGGTGTGCATGCCGTGGGAGAGGTGCTCTACACCAAGAAGCAGGCGGAAGGCAAGATCCTCGAGATCGCCGCCCGGCTGCTGGAGGACGACGCCTTCCAGCCGGGCGAACAGGTGACGGCCACCTTGAGCGATGAGATCCTGGGGGCGGACGCCGCCACGACCGGGGGCGCTGCCGCCGGCGCGGGCACGGTGCGCCTTTCCCCTTACTCCTTCAGCTTCCAGGTGGTCGCCGGGAAAGTGACCCAGGGCTGGCTTTCGCAGGGGCCGGTCAAGGCGGGACCCGAAGCCCGCCGCCTCGCCGCCGGCAACCTCCGGCCGGCCGACGACGGCATCGAGTTCGTGGCGCTATCCATTGACAAGGACAGGGCCAAGGAAAAGGACAAGGATCGCCTGGAGATCTTTTACCAGGAGAGTCCCGGCCAGTGGAACTCGTTCCGCCTCGACCATTTCGACGCCGGCTTCCATCCGGTGGATGTCGCCGTCGGGGACATGGACCGCGACGGCGCCGCCGAAGTGGCCCTCCTCCTCGAGGGGCCCGACTCGAGCAAGGTCACCCTGAACACGGTCGGCAGCACCGGCGCCTTGATTGAAAAAGAGGAGCTCAATTTTCCAGCCACCCGGTTGCAGGGTTTCTTCCTCGCGGACCTCGACTCGAACGGGTTCCTCGACCTCCTCATCCAGCACGAAAACACCACGTACACGCCCACTCCGGCGCAGGGGGAGGCCAGCTCGGCGCCGAAGGAAACCGGTACCATCACCGTCTTCGAAAAAAGCACCGGTGCCATCGATCCCACGCAAATCGACCCCAGCAACCTCGGGGCGCTCCTGGGAAATCCCGCCTTCCATCGGGTGGAGAACCCGATTCCGGAGCTGAAGCATCCCGGCCGCATTGCCGCCGGAGACCTGGACGGAGATGGCAAGCCCGACCTGGTGGTGGAGGCGGATGAAGGCTTGATCCTTTACCGCAACGCCGGCACGCGGACGAACCGCATCGTCTTCGTCTTCGCGCGGCAGCTCAAGGACGCGAACCGCCAGCCCTTCACGCCGCCGAGCTGGGGCCTGGCCGACCTCGACGGCGACAAGGATGTCGACCTCCTGGCCTTTGACGAGCGGGGGGCCTGGCTCTTCACGAACAAGGTCTTTCCCAAGCCGGCGCGGGCCGCGGACCCGGCCGCCTCGCGGCCGCGGGGGTTCCTCTTCGAGGAGATCCCCCCCCAGCATCTCCCCCTCCCGGCCCCCGTCCGCGCCCCGATCGCCCCGTGGTTCGGCGATATGAACGGCGACCAGGCCCTGGACCTGCTCCTGGTCGAGCCCTCGGGGGGGCTGCACCTCTTCACCGGCAAGGCCGGGAAGGCGCTCGAGTTCGAGGCTTACCCGCCGGCCGGCAGCGGCCTGCCGCCGCTGGCGGCGTCCGTGTCCGGGGACCTCGCCGACCGCCTGGTCGTCGATGCCGACGGCGACACCGGCCTCGACCTGGTCATCCTCGCCCGCACGCCGGGCGATGCCGCCAACCTGGAAATCCTGCGGGCCGCCGGCGTCGTGGGCCCGAGCCTGGAAAATCCCCATCGCTTTTACATCGACGTGGACGAGAGCCGCGGCCGCACCAACTCCCTGGAAAACAAGGCCGAGGTGGCGGTGGTGGTCAAGGGGAACATGGGGGCCGATTTCAAGGGCTATCAGGTGACGCTCGACTTCGACGAGCGCTGGCTGGAGTTCAGCCGCTTCCAGGAGCCGCCGGATTTCCGCGGCGTCGGCGCCTTCACGGCATGCCCCGATGCCCAGAAGAAGGGCTGCGCCGGCTTCGCCAGCGCCAGCATGAGCCTCAAGAACAGCCTGGGCTCGAAAGGCGACGGCCAGGAACTGGGGACGTTCATCTTCCTGCGCCGCGCGGTGCAGAGCCAGGTGCAGACCGGCATTTCTCTAGCCGAAGGCTTCAAGGATAACATGGGGAACGAGATCGGCAACTTCCTGACCGTTCCCGAAGGCGATGCGCAGCTCAGCCTGCGCGCCGATATCGAAAAGGAAGCGTTTCCGGTGACGGTGTCGCCGCCGCCGCCTCCTCCTCCCGCCAACCTGGTCATCACCGAGTGCCAGGTCCTGGAGATGCGCGATGTCGACTTCCAGGCGGCGGTGGGCTGGGAGTCCCCGGCCGGCAAGCAGTACGCCAGCTTTGTCATCGAGATCGCCGGCAACCACCTGGCCACCCTCGCCGGCGCGGCGCGGCGCCACGAGTTCTCCTGGACGGGGACGGGGGCGCAGAACGTCAAGGTGATCGGCCGGGCCGACACCCTCGAGGTCATAGCCTCGGCCGAGTGCCAGCTCCTTCCCGGCATCTACAAGCCCATCGTCACCTGCGAGCACGACAGCGTCGGCAAGCGGAACCTGCTCTCCTGGTCGATCCTGGGCCAGGTCGACTGGTTCCGGGTGTACAAGAACGGCTCTTCGCAGGCGCTGGCGACGCTTCCGGGGAACGTCTTCAGCGCCATCGACCGCAATCCCACCGGCACGGGAGGCGACTCCTATGAGGTGGCGGGCATGGTCGGCATCCGCCTCGGCCCCAAGGGGCAGTGCCAGGATGGGCCGGTGGGCGACCCGACGCCGACCCGGACCGATCCGCCCCAGTCGCTGGCGATCGAGCTTCAGAACCGCACCGCCGTCGATTCTCCCAACGTCCTCAAGTTCCGCTGGACCAACAGCGAAGGCTACGACCAGATCCTCTTCAAGCTCTTCATCGAGGGCCAGGCGCAGCCGGTGGTCTCCGAGACGTTGAGCGGCTCGGTCTCGGAGCACGCTGCCGCGGGCGACCCGCAGCGCGGCGGCGTGGCGCCGCAGATCTACCGCTTCAGCCTGCAAGCGGTCCGCATCGACCCCCGCACCAAGGAGGAGTACCGCAGCGCCGAGGTCAAGTCGGCGGCTCTCCCGGTGCCGCTGCCGCCCCTTGGAGCGGCCTTGAGCTGCACCCGGGTCCTGGGCGACTCGGTGCGCTTGAGCTGGACCCGGCCGTGGCAAGGCTACACTTCCATTGAGGCGCAAGCCTCCCAGAAGCTCGCCGATCCCCCGTCCGGGAGCGTCACCGCCGGGAACGTCACCACCGTTTTCGTGTCGACGAGCAGCACGGAATACACCTTCGAGAAGCTGCCGCCGGGAGGGGAGTACACCTTCACGGTCAAGGCGCTTCACGAGAGCGGCTTGCCGGCCTCCCTGCTGCCGCCGCCCCCCTCCCTGGTGAGGAGCTGCACCCTCGAGTTCCAGCCGGCCATGCGCTTGGGCACGGTGGAGACGGGCGTCGGGCTGCGCAACGTGCTCCTGCCCATTCAAGCGGATGTCCTGGGCAAGCTGACCGGCTTTTCCTGCACCGTGGAGGTCCCCGAGGTGCTGCGCCTCGACTACGATCCGGCCCATCCGGAGAAGCTGGTACGCTTGAACTCGAAGGATGCCAAGGTCGAGGTCTTGCCGCCGGCCGCGGGAGACGCCCCGGGAACCCGCCAGATCACGTTCTCGGCGAGCGGCGGCGAGTTCCAGCCGGGCGAGAACAAGGTGCTGGCGTGGATCATCGGCGAGGTCGACAAGAACTTCGAGCTGGCCGGCGCCTACTCCCTGCGCTTCCTCGGCCAGGCCTTCCACACTTATGAAGGGGCCAGCCCGGTGGCGGTGCAGGCTAAAGACCAGGATGCCCAGCTGCTCGTTCGCAAGCGTTTCGTGGTGGTGGAGTGGGCCTCCGCCGTCGCGGGGAGCACCAGGCCGGTGGTGATCCGCGTCCTCGGCACCTTCGACAAGCCGAAGGAGGACCCCAACTATCGCCTGCTCGCTTTCTCCATCCACTTGAAATTCGACCCCACCTTGCTCGACCTCCAGCCGATCACGAAGACCGACCAGCTCGAGACGGTGGTCGGGACCGGCGGCGGTTTCCTCTTCCCCACCGGCGCCAAGTTCGACGAGGCGCGCCAGACCGGCGACCTGGAAATTCCCTGGCTGTGGATTGACCTCCTGGGAAGCAATCCGATCACCTACATTTACCCCGGCTATAACATGCCGCTCCTGGTGGTCAAGTTCCTTCCCAAGGTGCCGGCCAACCCGGCGGGCGACCTCGCCCTCCTCCACCTGGTGCGGCCGCCGGAGCCGCGGCCGACCATCTTCGAGCCGGAAAAAGTGGCCCGCGGCGGCTCGCTCGAAGCCTACTTCGACGGCGCCATCGACATCCTGCCGCGCAGCGACGTGCCGACCTTGATCGGCATGGATCCGGCGCGCGGTTCCCTGGTCGGCGGCGGCGAGGCCATGGCCTTCGGCTTCAACCTCCTCAAGGGCGTGATCGACCCCAAGGACTTGAAGCTGTCGCTGGTCTACCGCCCCGAGGAAAGGCGGGCCGCGGTGACCCAGATTCTCGAACCGGGCCAGAACCTCATCCGCTTCACCATCCCGGAAGCGGGAGCTTACTTCTACAAGCCCGGCTTCGCCTCGGTGCCCATGGACCTCGAGCTGGAGACGCCCAACGGCCGGTCGATCCTGACCGGAGCTTACGCCTACGAGAACCTGGATCTCGTGGCCGCCGACCTCGCCAGCGGCTCCGAGCAGGGCGGCGAGCGCATGGTGATCTCCGGCTTCGGCTTCCCGGCCAGGCTCGAAGGAAATGAGGTGCGCTTCCGCATTCAAGGGGAAGCGGGCGAGGCGGGCGATCCGGGGCTCCAGGCGGAGGTCGTCGAGGCGGCCGCGAACGGCCGGCGCCTGACCATCCGCACGCCGCCCATGAACGGCTTTGCCGGAAAGCTCGCCACCGTGCAGGTGGCGGTGCCCCAGCTGGGGAGCGACGGGCTGCCGTTCCCCTTCCGCATCGAGGCGAGCGACGTGCCGCGGATCGTCTCCATCGCCCCCAACCAGGGCTTCCAAGGCGGCGGCACGGCGGTGGAGATCGCCGTTCAAGGGTTCGGCGACCTGACCGGCAGGACGCTCAAGGTGATGTTCGGAAGCGCCAGCGCCACCGGGGTGGCGCTCCAGAGCGCCAACGTCCTGCGCGCCATCACCCCGGCATCGCCGGCGGCGGGGCCGGTGGACGTGACCGTCCAGGCCGGCACGGCGCAGGCCTTCGGCGCGGGGCTCTTCACCTATCTGGTGCCGCAAATCGGGGCCATCACCGATGTCAATCCGAAATTCGGCTCGATCTGCGGCGGCACGCGCCTGGTGATTCAAGGCTCCGGATTCAAGCCGGAGCTCGAGCTGCGCTTCAACGGGACCGCCATCGCCTTCCAGTACATTGACGCCGGCCGCATCGAGATGGACACCCCTGCGGTTCCCGAGGGAACCCGCGAGGCGGCTATCGCCATCAGCGTTGACGGCGGGCCGTTCGTCGAGTGGGGCCAGAAGTTCCAGTACCAGGATGGGCGCCCCGCTTTCGTGCGCGGCGATGTCAGCCAGAACGGCGCCGTTGACATCTCCGACGCCGTAGCGCTGGGCGAGTACTTGACCGCGGCCAGCGCGGGCATTCCGAACATCGACGCGATCGATGTCAACGACGATGGGCTGATCAACACCGGCGACTTCGTGGTGCTCACCGGCTTCCTGTACCAGGGGAAGGGCTCCATCCCGCCGCCCTACCCTCAAGCCGGCATGGATCCGACGCCGGACGGTTTGACCGGCTGCCGGTGAAATTCTCCTCCCGGCGCCGGCGGGAACACGCCCCCATGCCCCTTTCAGCGGTTGGTAAAATCCGAGCCCTTTGCGCCCGGGAAGTCCTGCCGCTCGCGGGGGGGCACACCGGCGTCCTCCTCCTCCTCGGGGTCCTGATCCTCCACTTGAAAGTGGCTCTTTCCGGGCCGGATGCGGAAGGCCATCTCTTTTCCCGCGACGTCCTGGCGGAGGCGTTCCTCCAGAGCTTCCTCGTCTGCGCCCCCCTGGTGGCCTTTTATGCCGGCCTCCGATCGGCGCTTCGGGAGCGCGACCGCTTCCTTCCTTATGTCGCCATCGCGGGGGCCGGATTTTTGAGCCTCTTGACGCTGGTGGGGCTCTGCTTGATGTGATTGGGCCTGGCATGAATGGCGAGCTGGACGGCCGAGGGAAATCCCCCCTGAAATTTTATGGACACAGCAATCTTATTGACACAGCAATTTTATTGACACTCTTTTCAACACGGTGGTAGCATTTGTTTTTTGTGTACCGGTGCCATGTTCTGACCCTGATTGAGTTGTGAAACAAGCCATCATCAGCGATATCCACGGCAATCTAGCGGCCTTTGAAGCCGTGCTGGACGATATCTCCAAGGAAAAGGTCGATGAGATCTATTGCCTGGGGGACATCATTGGCTACGGCCCCGATCCGCGCGCCTGCCTGGAGCTGGCCCATCGATTTCCGATCAACCTGTTAGGCAACCACGAGGAAGCGGTGCTCATGGGGGCCATCGGCTTCAACCCGAAGGCC
Source organism: Planctomycetota bacterium (assembly GCA_016209605.1). Classification (GTDB taxonomy): domain Bacteria; phylum Planctomycetota; class UBA8108; order UBA8108; family JACQVS01; genus JACQVS01. The sequence continues at coordinate 56,999 of JACQVS010000110.1, read as the reverse complement.
AAGGCCGCCATTGACTGGACGCGCGACCAGCTGAACCTCGACAGCCAGCCGGTGGAGAAGAACCGCCAGCTCTGGAACTTTCTGGGCAGCTTGAAGCGCCGGCACCTCGATGGCGAGAAGCTTTTCGTGCACGGCTCGCCGCGCGACCCGACCCGCGAGTACATCTTCCACCAGGACTGGCAGGACCGCAAAAAAATGGATGAAATCTTCGCCTCACCCGAGGGGGTCCGCTGGAAGATCTGCTTCACCGGTCACACGCACTTCCCCGGCATCTTCACCCAAGAAAATACCTACCGCTTTTACGAGCCCAAGGCATTCAACCTTCAATTCAACCACGAAAATCTTCCCTATCGCGTCATTGTCAACGTCGGCTCGGTAGGGCAGCCCCGGGATGGAGATTACCGCGCCTCTTACGTGGTCCTGAACGGCCGCAACGTCCAGTTCAAGCGCATCGACTACGATGTCCAGAGGACCATCGCCCGCTTCCGGGCCTGTCCCGAGCTGCCGGAATATCTGGCCCGCCGGCTGGAAGAAGGGAAATAGAAGAAACGCCGCATGAAGCCCCGTCCCGTTCTCGCCGTCACCCTTTGCATCGTTCTTTACCTGATGTGGTTTATCTTCAGCACCAGAAAAGAGCAGCAGCTCGCGCAGCAAAGGGCCGAAGAGCAAGCTCAGCAGCAGGCGCAGAAGGAATCGACTCCTCAGGGGCAAGCCCCGGCGAAGGCGGCCGGAGAGAAGCCTGCGGTGGAGGCGAAGGCCCCCCAGCCGCCGCGGCCGGCCTATCCACGGGTCAAAACCGCCCTCAGCGCGGACAGGAACCTGGCGATCGACGTCACCTCGCAGTCGGCCGCTCTGGCGCAAGTGGCGCTGCCTCAATTCAAGAACTACTTCGATCCCAAGCGAGAGCTGGTCTTCCTCCCCGAACTCGAAGACGGCCCCCGAACCGGGGCTCTCCGCCTCGATCCGCCCAGCCCCAACGATCCGCCGTTTCCGCCCCTGGACCAGGAGGACTGGGAGACCCAGGCCGAGCCGCAGAAGGGCGAGGTGGAGTTCAGGAATCAAGTCGGCGAGGCGGGAGCTGGCCCGGCCCTCGCCATCTCGAAGAAGATCAGCACCGTCACCGGCCAGCACCACCTGCTGGTGACTCTAGCCTTTGAAAACCGGAGCGCCGCCAAGGTCTCCTTCCAGTACTCCTTGTGGGGGCCGGTGGGCCTCCGCTCGGAGTCCCTCCGCGGACCGGGGAGCGATCTCGCCATTGTCAGCGGCTCCTTCTCGCCCAACGGGCCGCCGGCGGTGACCCAAAACTTCGTCTCCGCCATGGCCAAGACTGGAAGCTGGGAGAACCCCAGCCGCCCGGCGTGGGTGGGCTATCAGAACAACTATTTCGCCGGCATCCTGGCGCCGGTGGGGGAGGCCGGCGCGCCGAAAGAAGCTCCGGCGGACCTCCTGGACAAGTGCTTCGCCGAGACCTTCGTCGATCCGGCGTCGCGGGAGGAGCATCTCAAGCAGGACTACCCCGGCCGCGCCCTCGCCGACCTGACCGCCGAGGAGAAGACCAAGCTCGAGGAGAACGCGGTGAGGACGGCACGCTGCGGGGTGCGGAGCAAGCTGATTGAGATCGAGCCCGGCCAGAGCCGCACCGACCGCTACCTCCTCTATCTGGGGCCGCGCCACTCGGATTACCTGGCGCCTTACGCCGCCTTCAACTTCGACGCCATCAACAGCCAGGGCTGGACCACCTGGCTGGTCAACCTGTTCCTGTGGATCCTGCCGGGCCTCCACTGGGTGACGCGCAGCTGGGGGCTGGCGATCGTCTGCTTGACCATACTGGTGCGCCTGGCGCTCCATCCCATCAACCGCCGCCAGCAGGTCGGCATGATGCTGTACCAGAAGAAGATCTCGAAGATACAGCCGCAGCTCCAGGAGCTGAAGGAGCGCTACGGCGGCGACCGCTTGAAGCTCAACCAGGAGATGCAGAAGCTCTTCAAGGAGAACAATATCAACCCGGCGCAGATGATGGGGGGCTGCTTGATGGTCTTCCTGCAGCTGCCGGTGTGGATCGGCCTCATCAACACCTTGGGCGTCTCCCTCGACCTGCGCCAGGCCCCCTTCCTGTGGATCAAGGACCTCTCCCAGCCGGACCGCCTCTTCGTCTTCGATCATTCCATCGGCTTCCTGCCGACCGACTTGAACATCCTCCCCGTCCTCTACGTCGCCTTGATGATGGTGCAGCAGAAGATGCAGCCCAAGCCCACCGATCCGCAAGCCCAGCAGACGCAGAAGATGATGTCGATCATGATGATCGCTTTCGGCTTCATCTTCTATGGCTTCGCCTCGGGCCTGCTGGTTTACTTCCTGGCGAGCGCCATCTTCGGCCTCATCGAAACCAAGGTCATCAAGCGCATCATCAAGCGCCAGGAGGAAAGGAACGGCGGGCCGGCGCTGGCGGCGGCGGGCGCTCCCAGCGCGTCGCTGTATCCGCCTTCCAAGGGCGTGATCAAGCCCAAGAAGCCGCCCAAGGAAAAGTCGCCGTGGCGGTAAGGGGGAAGAGGGACTAACCACGAAGACGCAAAGGACGCAGAGAAGAAAGAAGATAGAAGAAAAGAGGTTTTAATTTGGCAATGAAGACCGTGTTTGAGGATACGATCATTGCCATTTCTTCCCCCTTGGGCACATCCGCTCAGGCGGTGATTCGGCTCAGCGGCCCGCACGTCATCGAAAGGGTTGCCGCAATCACCCGGCTGGACTCCGGCATCACGCTTCAGGAGTTGCCGGGATTTCATCAGGAAACGGGGGCCATCGACTGGGAAGGAGTCCCGGTGCCGGCGCGGGTGGCGGTGTTCCGCCGGCCGCGCTCCTTCACCGGCGAGGATCTGGTGGAGGCCACCGTGCCGGGATCACTGCCGATCCTGGACGGGCTGGTCAGGCAGTTTTTGACCGCCGCGCCGGCGGCAGCAAGCCCGGCCGCTGGGTCGATCCGGCTGGCCCGCCCCGGCGAGTTCACCTTGCGGGCCTTCTTGAACGGCCGCCTGCAGCTTTCCCAGGCCGAGGCGGTGGGCCGCTTGATCCACGCGAGCGGAGCCGCCGAGGCGCGGGCCGCCTACCGGCAGCTGGGCGGCGATTTCACCCGGAGGCTCGAGGCCGCCGAGCGAGCGCTCACCGAGCTCCTCGCCCTCGTCGAGGCCGGCATTGACTTCGCCGATGAGGACCTCCCCGCCATCGCACCCGCGGTCCTGTCCGGCCAGGCTCGCTCCGCCCGCTCCGCCCTCGAGGAGCTGCTCCGGAGCGCCGCCCTGCGCCTCCCCGAGCGCGGCCACTGGCGCATCGCCCTGCTCGGAAAGCCCAACGCCGGCAAGTCGAGCCTGGTGAACGCTCTCGCCGGCCGGCCGGTGGCCCTGGTTTCAGAGTGGGCTGGGACGACGCGAGATCCGGTGCGGGCGGTGACGCGGCACGGAGACCGCCAGCTCGAGTGGGTTGATCTCGCCGGCCTCGAGGAGTCGTCCTGGAGCCTGGAGCGGCTGCTTCAGGGCGGCGAGCCGGCCGGTTCCGCCGCCTTGCAGCGGATCTCCGAGCGCGAGCTGGCCACGGCCGATGCGGCCCTGTGGGTGGTGGACGGCGCGGACGCGGCCGGCCGCGAGGCGGCTCGCCAGGGCTTTTCCGAGCTTTGCCAGGCCGCCGCGTTTCAGGATCTGGTGAAGGTCCTCATCGCCGCCAAGGCGGATCTCCTGAGCGCCGCGGAGAAGGAGGAGTGGGCGGCGCTCCCCGAGCGGCCGGCCTTGACCTCGGCGCGCACCGGCGAGGGGCTCGAGGAGCTGCTGGACCGTATTATCGAGGGGGCGCGCCGGCGGGAGGCTTCGCCCGGAGCCGCCGGGAGCGCCCCCCCGCTGGAGAGCGCCTTCCTGGTCTCCCCGGCCGAGCACGCCCGCCTGGTGGAATGCCGGGATATCCTCGACCGCGTCGAAAGCCGCCTCCGCGAGGGGAGCGGCCACGAGCTGGCCGCCGTCGACCTGCGCGACGCCCTGCAGCGCCTCGCCCCCCTCACCGGCCGGGAACTCTCCGAAAAGGTGCTGGGGGAGATCTTCGGAAGGTTTTGCATCGGCAAGTAATCGATGCCTTTATGGAAAAATAGCTTTTTACAGAAAGCTATCTCCACGCCCAGGAAGATCCTGCAAACCTTTAAGCGGTTGACAATCTCCTGCATGCCCGAGGATAATTGGCCGGATTCCTTGCACCGTTGACGATCTTGAAGTTTCTGAAGCTTGAAGTTCCCGAAGGACGGCACGACATGACCAGCACGGCCGACGCCGCTTCCGCTCCCGCCGGAGAGGGACTCCTCGATCCGGGCGCCGGCGAGGAGTATCCTCTGGCCCTGGCGGCCCGCCTCGGGTCGCGCTTCCAGGTGCCGGCCCCCCTCGAGGCCTTCGACTTCCCCGAGAAGGGGAACATCAACAGGGACACCTTCCTCATCGCCGGAGGCGCGCCGGCCCGGGCGAAGGAGTACCTCCTCCAGCGCATCAACCAACAGGTCTTCACCCGGCCCAAGTCGGTGATGGCCGCCATGGTGGCGTCGCTCGAGGCGCAGCGGCAAGCGCTGTCGGAGCGACCGCTGCCGGAGGGCCGGCAGTGGGAGGCGATCACCTTGATCCCCACCCGCGCCGGCGCTCCATATCTGGAGTGCCGGAGTCGCCGCGGCGAAACTTGCTGGCGCCTGATGGCGAAGATCCAGGGCTGCCGCACCTTCAAGAGTTTGAGTGAAGTCGCCGACCGGCGCCGGCAGCTCGAGCTGGCCGAGGAGGCGGGACGGGGGCTGGCCATGTACGGCGACCTCACCGCCGGCATGGATATCAAAGGCCTCGTGAGCCCGCTCCCCGGATACCGCGACACCCGGGTCTACTATGACCAGTTCGCCTCCATCTTGAATGGGAACCGCACCATCGAGGAGGCCCGGCCGCATCTCCCCAAGGATGAGATCGTGCGGGAGAGCACCAAGCAGCACTTCGTCGTCCAGCTCTCCGCGGAAAATTACCGCCGGCGCAAGGAGGACCCGCGGCTCGAGCGCCTCATCCGCCTCGCCCGCGAGGAGGAGGAGTTCGGCATGAGGCTTCTCCGCGCCATGGCCTCAGGCCGCATCCGCACCGTCGCCATCCACGGCGACACCAAGCTCGAGAACTTCCTCTTCAGCGCCCGCACCGGCCAGGCCATCTCCCTCGTCGACCTCGACACCATCATGCCGCACACGTGGCTCGCCGACTGGGGGGACATGGTCCGCTCGCTCAGCAACGTCGCCGGCGAGAAGGAGGCGGACCTCTCCAGGGTGCAGGTCGACATGGAAATTTACGAGGCCGTCGCCCGCGGCTTCCTGAGCACAGCTCGGGCGGTGACTCCGGCGGAGGTCGCGCTCATGGTCGAGGCGGTGGAGATCATCGCCCTCGAGCTGGGGGTGCGCTTCCTCACCGACTACCTCCGCGGCGACAGCTATTTCACGCTCAGCCCGGCCGATCCGCCCGACTTGAACCGGACTCGCGCCCTGGTGCAGCTCACCCTCTTCGAGAACCTCCGCCAGAACGCCGGTACGGCGAGGCGCCGCATCGAGGTGCTTCTCCCTAGCGCGATGAAATGAGGTGACAAGGACATGGCGATGAAAGAGCTGAAAATCGGCACTTCCTGGGTTCGGGGGGTGGTCGGCGACGCTTTCACACCCGAGCTGGCCGTCAACTTCGCCTGCGCCTTCGGCACCTGGGGGAACGGCGGGGCCATCGCCATCGGCCGGGACACCCGGCGGTCATCGCCCATGATCCGCGCCGCTGTGATTTCCGGCCTGCTGTCGGCGGGCTGCGAGGTCATCGATCTGGGGGTGTGCCCGACGCCGGTGATCTCCTTCGCGGTCCGCGAGCTGGCTGCCGCCGGCGGGCTGGCGATCACCGGCAGCCACAACGACGCCCGCTGGAACGCTCTCAAGTTCATCGGTCCGGACGGGGCGTTGCTCAATGCGGTGAAGAGCGAGGAGCTCCTCGACATTTACCACGCCTCGGCCTTCCTCGCCCGCCCCCTCCACCGCTCGAGCCGCATCGTCGAGGCTCAGGAGGTGGTGGACCGCTACCTCGAGCACGTGCTGGCGGCGCTCGATGCCGAGGCCATCCGCGCGCGCGGCTTCCGGGTGGCCGCCGACTTCTGCAACGGCTCCTGCTATCCCATCCTCTCGAGGCTCCTGGGAGAGCTGGGCTGCACCCTCATCCCGGTGAACGAAAAGCCCTCCAGCCAGTTCGCCCACGCTCCCTCGCCGTCGGCGGCCAACATGCGCGAGCTGGCCGGGCTCATGGGCTACCTCAAGGCCGACCTTGGAGCCGCCATCAACATCGATGGAGACCGCATCGCCTTCGCCCCCGCCGATGGCCCGCCGCTCTCCGAGGAGTACACCCTGCCGCTGGCGGCCCACAGCCGCCTGTCGCGCCGGCCCGGTCCGGTGGTCACCAACCTATCCACCTCCAGGATGATCGAGGCGCTGGCGGAGCGCTTCGGCCAGACCGTCGTCCGCACCATGGTGGGGGAGGGCTACGTCATGGACCGGGGCCTCGAGGAAGGGGCCGTCCTCGCCGGCGAGGGGAACGGGGGGGTGGGCCCCCTCCCGGCCGCCATGACCTTCGACGCCATGCTCACCCTCGGGCTGGTGCTCGAGTCGATGGCCCTCACCGGCTCGAGCCCCGCCGAAATCGTCCAGCAGCTGCCGCGGTACCACATGCGCAAGGGGGAGCTGCCGTGCTCGCCGGACCAGGTTTACCGGGTGCTCGAGGAGTTCCGGGCCGCCTTCGCCGGCCGCGAGCCCGACCTCACCGACGGCGTGCGCGTCGAGTGGGACGATGGCTGGGCGCACGTCCGCGCCTCCAACACCGAGCCGCTCCTCCGCATCATCATCGAAGCGGAGACGGAGGCGCGCGCCGAGGCCCTTTTTGAGGATGCCATGGCGCGCGGCCGGCAAGCCCTCCATCGCCAACGGGAGGCGTGAGAGTCCATGGCCCGCCAACCGCTGTCCTTGAAAATCGGCATTTCCGGAGTGCGTGGGATCGTCGGCGAGTCCTTGACGCCGCAGCTCATCACCTCCTTCGCGGCGGCGTTCGGAACTTACTGCGGCGGCGGCGCCGTGCTCATCGGCACCGACACGCGGCCCTCGCGCCGCATGGCCTCTCTCGCGGCCGTGGCGGGGCTCTTGAGCGTCGGCTGCTCCCCCGTGGACCTGGGAATCGTGCCGGTTCCCATCCTGCCGCTGGCCATCCGCGAGCGTAAGGCCGCCGGCGGCATCTGCATCACCGCCAGCCACAATCCCATGGAGTGGAACGCCCTCAAGTTTTTCGGCGCCGACGGCGTCGTGCTCCGGCCCAACCAGTTCGAGGAGCTGCTGGACCTCTACCACCAGGGGACTTACCCGCGCGTCGAGGCCCAGGCGATCGCCGAGGTGCGGGCCGACCAGGCCGCCCTGCTCGAGCACCGCGAGGCGGTCCTTCGCGCCGTCGACGGGGATGCCATCCGAGCCCGGCGGTTCAAGGCGGCGGTCGACTGCTGCAACGGCGCCGCCTCCCTGGTCGCTCCCGACTTCCTCCGCGCCCTCGGCTGCGAGGTCGCGGAGCTGCACTGCGACCCCGAAGCCGGCTTCCCGCGCCACCCCGAGCCGACCGCCGAGAGCCTTGCGGAGCTGTGCCGCCGGGTACGGGAGGCCGGAGCCGATCTCGGCTTGGCCCTCGACGCCGATGCCGACCGCCTGGCGCTGGTGAGCGAGCGGGGGGAGCCGCTGGGGGAGGAATGCACGCTCGCCCTGGCGGTGCGCCACGTCCTCGGCCGCCGCCCCGGCCCGGTGGTGGTCAATGCCTCGACGAGCCGCATGATCGATGATATCGCGGCGGAGTTCGGCTGTCCGGTCCACCGCACCCGGGTGGGAGAGGTCCACGTGGTGGAGAAGATGCTCGAGTGCGGCGCGCCGATCGGCGGCGAGGGGACCGGCGGCGTCATCGCGCCGGCCGTAAATCCCTGCCGGGACAGCTTCGTCGGCATGGCCTTCATCCTCGAGTCCATGGCTCGAGAGGGCTGCGCCATTGGCGAGCTGCGCCGCCGCCTGCCCGCCTACGTCATGGTGAGGGAAAAGATCTCCTGCCGGCCGCGGGACGTCGCCCCGGCGCTGCGCCTGCTACGGTATCTCTACCGCCAGGAGAAGATCGACTTGACCGATGGGGTGAAGGTCCTCTGGCCCGACCGCTGGCTGCACGTCCGCGGCTCGAACACCGAGCCGATCCTGCGCCTGACCGCGGAAGCGCGCACCGAGGAGGAGGCGCGGGGGCTGGTCCGCGGCATCCAGGAGTACTTGCGCTGAGGGGGAAATTATAAGGATGCCGTTTCAATCTGGCCAGGCGAAATGGTTCTGGTGAAACTTTGTACACCATCCTTGACCCCCTTCCCCTATCCGTGTTAGGATTTACGTCATTCTAGGATTGCAGGTTGGCCATGGAGGGCGATGCCGGCGCCTGAGGCCACCCCCAGGAATTACCGGAACTGGAAGTGAGAGAGAAGGGAAAACCTCTCCAAGAGATTGCGGGACTTGAGCGCGTTTCTTTTCATTCGGCGGCGGTCGCCGATTATTTGGTATCGACATGCAGTGTCCATTTTGTAGGGCCAGCAGAGGCCGGGTTTTGGATTCCCGGACCGTCGGGGCAGAAATGGCCATCCGCCGGCGGCGGGTTTGCCTCGCTTGCGGGCAGCGGTTCACCACTTACGAACGCCCGGAAATCGCGCCGCGCATGGTGGTGAAGAAGAACGGCTCGCGGGAGTGCTACTCCCGCGAGAAGGTCCTCCGCGGCATGATGACGGCGTGCGAGAAGCGGCAAATCACCCTCGAGCAGCTCAATCGGGTGGTGGATCGAATCGAGGTCGAACTTTTCGATGGCCTGGAGAAGGAAATCCACACCTCCAAGATCGGCGAGCGCGTCAGCCAGGCGCTCAAGGAGCTGGACCAGGTGGCGTACGTGCGCTTCACCTCGGTCTACCGCGAGTTTGCCGACATCCACGAGTTCGTTGACGCCTTGAAGCCCCTCCTCAACAAAGACGCCAAAGAAGGCAGAGAAAGCAGAGACTGCAGAGACAGCAGAGAGAGCCGCGATGGCCATGATTCGTGAAGTTCGAAAGCGCGACGGCCGGGTCGTCCCCTTTGATGCGGCGAAGATCACCGAGGCGATTTACAAGGCCATCCGCTCGGTCGGCAAAGGAGACCGAACCCTGGCCGAAGAGCTGAGCGCGGCCGTCTGCCACTTTCTGGAGGACAAGTTCACCAGCTCCATCCCCGGCATCGAAGACATCCAGGACCTGGTCGAGACGGTGCTCATGGAAACCGGCCATGTAGAGGTGGCCAAATCCTATATCCTCTACCGCAACAAGCGCGCCGTGCTGCGCGAGACCTTGCAAGTCTGCAAGGTGGCTCCGGAAGGGGAGGGGGACGAAGGCCCGCGCGGCCGCCCCGCCGGTGGGGCCGAGGCCGCCGAGTCCGGCCTTGCCGCCAAGGGGCCCTGGGTCGAGGAGCAACGCGAAGGGGTGTCGCGCTGGTCGAAGTCGAAGATCACCGCCGCCTTGATCCGCGAGGCGGATATGGATCCCGCCATGGCGGAGAGCATCGCTTCGGCGGTGGAGAAGAAGGTTTTCAATGCGGGAATTCAGAGGCTGTCGACCGCGTTGATCCGGGAGCTGGTGGACAACGAGCTCTTCGAACGCGGGCTAGGCGCCAAGCTGAAGCGCCAGCTGCCTCTCGGCCTGCCCAAGTACAACCTCGAGCAGATCATCTTCGGCTGGGACTCCAAGGAAGGGTACTCTTTCCCCAAGACTCCACTGGAAGTGCACAACTTCATCGCCAATCACATTCTCCGCCAGTACGCCTTGCAGGAGGTCTACTCGCCGGCGGTGGCGGACGCGCATCAGCTGGGCCGCCTCCACCTCCACCAGCTGGAGGATCCCATCCGCTTCGCGGCGGTGGACTGGGACTTGCGGTCGCTCGCGGCGGCTGGAGGAGAGAGGGGGCCCGGGAGGTGGGAAGGAAGGGCCAGGAGCATCCCCAGCGCCGGCGGCATGCCCCAGCGCTTCACTGCTGGCGAGGAAGCGGAGGGCCTCCTGCCGGCGGGGCGGCGGCCCCGCGATGAGAGAGCCGGGACGGACGCGGAGTTTCCCAGCGACTTCTTCTGGCAGCTGTTTCATGTCGGCCACTTCGTCCATGGCGAGATCCGGTTGAGCTCGCTTCATGCTTTCGGCCCCGGCCCCAGCGAGCCAGGACAAAACCAGCGGATCCACGCCTTCCTCCGGCGCCTCGCGGAGGTGCAAAAGGGCCTGCCGGGCTGCCGGCTGGCCCTGGAGCTGGAATTGAGCGAGACCCAGCCCGCCTGGATTGAGGAGATCCACGCCCTGCTGGAGCTGAGGGGGGAATCCAGCCGGGATCAGCTGTCGCGGTTTTACGTGCTGGTGGCGCCGGAGGACCTGGTCGATCCGCGCCTGCGCCAGAGCCTGGAGGTCCTGGCCGGGCTTTACTGCCGCGGCGCCCTGGTGGAGTTTCTGCCGAAGCTCAAGCCGTTCCAGGAGGCCTCATCGAGCCCGCCCCGAGCCGTGACCGGGGCGGCCTCCCCGGCGGCCGGGCCTTTTCAGGCCGGATCCTTCCCGATCGGGGGGGGGCGCCCCAGCCTCAAGGCGCTGGCCTCCAAGGTCACCCTCAACCTTCCCCAGGTGGCCTATCGCTCGAGCAAGCGGCGGGCCGGGGATATCGAAGCAGACCTGGAAGAAGTCGTGGACCTGGCGATCAAGGGGCTCCTCGAGCGCCGCCAGTTCCTGGTCCGTCTGGCCGCCAATCAAGAGAATCCCCTCTGGGACCTGCTCGGCCGGCCGCGGTCCTGGGCTGCGCCGGGGGGAGCGGTCCGGACGCCGCTCTTTTCGGTGAGCGAAATCCAGGGCCGCATCGGGATCTGCGGTCTCAACGAGTGCGCCAAGTTCCTCACCGGCTGCGAAATGCATCAAGACTCCCGGGCCGTTGCCAAGGCTTTCGAGATTGTCGAGTGGCTGCATCGCAAGATCCGCCGCGAGGAGCGCGGCCTGGGCCTCGAACTGGCGCTTGAGGAAACCCCCGTTTCGGCGGCGACGCGGCGGCTGGAGGCTTCGGACCGGAAGAAATTTCCGCAGCTGGAGGAGATCGATCGCGGCCGGCCGCCGCAGGAAGGGGCCGCCTACAGCCCCGGCGTGCGCTTGTACCTGGGGGCGCCGGTGGATCCACTCCGCCGGCTCGAGCACCTGGCGGGATTCCTTTCCAGGGTTTTGCCCCGCGGCTTCCTGGAGGACTCTCCGGAGTTGCGCCAGGCCGGCGGCGATCTGCTCCTTTGCCTGATCGAGGAGGCGGCCCCCTCGTTCAAAGGAGGGGCGTTTCAGGAAAGGACGTTCCAGGAAAGGACGTTCCCAGGAAGTGGGGAGAGGAGGCCGCCGGCAGCCCAGGCGGCGGAACTGGGCGGGTTGAGAAAGAGAATGTGAAGGGACCTCCGGCCGCTCCTCTGGCGGGAAGATGGGCCGGAGGTCCTGACCGGAACCGTGAAGAGAAAATGGATGTCCAGTCATGTACTTGAAAAAGCTCGAGCTCAACGGCTTCAAGTCTTTCCCCGATAAGGCGGAGTTCCAGTTCGGTCCGGGAGTGACCGGCATTGTCGGCCCCAACGGCTGCGGCAAGTCCAACGTCGTCGACGCATTCAAATGGATCTTCGGCGACCAGTCAGCCAAGAGCCTGCGCGGCCTCGAAATGAAGGACGTGATCTTCAACGGCACCCAGTCGCGCAAGCCTTCCGGATTTGCCGAGGTCACCGTCGTTTTTGACAACACCGACCGCTTCTTCAACATCGAATTCAGCGAAGTTGCCCTCACCCGGAGGCTCTTCCGCTCCGGCGAGAGCGAGTACCTCATCAACCGCCAGCGCTGCCGCTTGAAGGACATCAAGGAGCTGGTGATGGACACCGGCATCGGCACGACCTCTTACTCGATCCTGGAGCAGGGGAAGATCGATGTCCTCCTTCAGGCCAACACCCTGGACCGGCGCATCATTTTCGAGGAGGCGGCCGGCATCTCCAAGTACCGGGTGCGTAAGAGCGAGACGCTGCGTGCGCTCCAGCGCGTCGAGGAGAACCTGGCGCGGGCTGGCGATCTCATTGCCGAGCTGGAGAAGCAGCTCCACCGGGTCAAGGCGCAGGCCGGCAAGGCAAAAAAATACCGGGAGCATGCCGACCGGCTGCGCGAGCTGCGGATCCGACTGGCCTGGCAAGATTTCTCGACCTCGGTGCTCGAGCGCCAGGAGATTTCCTTCCACCGCTGCTATCTCGACTTCCAGATCGCCCGCCTGGAGGACCTGTCAAGGCGACTGCGCCAAGGGCTGGAAAGCTCGGTCCAGGAGCGCCACGCCCGCGGCGCCAGTCTTCAGGATCTCCGGGACCGGCTGGCCGAGACGCGGATGAAACGGGAGCGCACCGAAGAGCGCCTGGTGCTCAACCGCCGCCGCCTGGAGGAGCTTCAGGTCGAGCTGTTCCGCAAGGAAGAGGCCCAGCGCGAGGCGGTTCCAGCGGTCGCCAATGCCCGGGCCGAGCTGGAGCGTGAAGGCCAGGAGGTCCAGCGCGTGGCCCTGGAACTCGAGGAGAGGCGCAGGATCCTGAGCGCCGTGAGCAGCCAGCTGGAAGATAGCCGCCGGGAGTGTGAGGAGCGGCGCGACGAGGTGGAAGGCTTGAAGGGCCGGCTGGTCTCCCGCTTGGAGGAGCGGTCGCGCCTGGGCAACGACCTGGTGCAGATCGACTCCGAAATCACCGGCTTGAACGGCCGCAAGGCGCGGCTGGACAGCCAGATCCAGCAGGCGCAGGCCGAGCTGTGCGAGAACCTGGCAAAGGCTGCGGCGGTTCAAAAAGACCTCGAGGCCGTCAAGCTGGGGGCGGAGGGCCTGGAAGGGCTGCGCCTCGAGGCCCAGGATGAGGTGGCGCGGCTCGAGCAGGAGATCGCCACGGCCGGGGATCGCCTCGAGCGGCTGAACGGCCGGATCCAAGGGGATCGATCGCGCCTCGAGGTGCTCCACAAGTTCGAGGAGAACTACGAGGGGGTGGCGCAAGGGGTGGCCCGGATCCTGCGCGATCGCAGGGAGCAATTCGGGGTGCGCGACCTCCTGGCGCGCTTGATCCAGGTGGAGAGCGAGTATGCCCTGGCCGTGGAAGGGGCTCTTGGCGCCCACGCGCAGTCCCTGGTGGTGCAGTCGCAGGAGGGGGCCTTGCAGCTCCTGCAGCACGCCCGCGAGACCAGGATCGGCGCGCTGGAGGTCCTGCCCCTCGACCGCGTGGCCATCCCCGAGCTGGAGGCCTTCCTCCCGGAAGAAGGAGTGATCGGCCTGCTGCGGGAGAAGGTGTCCGCCGGCGCGGGCTGTCAAGCGCTCCTCGACTGCCTGCTCGCCCGAGTGGTCCTGGTGAAGGACCTCGACACCGCTCTCGCCCTTTCCCGCAACGGGCCGCGCTTCTACCGCCTGGTCACCCTGGCGGGGGAGGTGGTGGAGCCGTGGGGGGCCCTGGCCGTTTCCGGCGAAAAGACCACGGGCTTGATCTCGCGGCGGAGCGAGATGCGCGATCTTGAGAGGGAGCTGTCCCGGCTGGAAGAGGAGGCTCGCTCCTTCCAGACGGCGGTCCAGGAGCTGGAGCGGGCGCGCCTCGACAAAACCGCTTGCTTGCAGGACCTCGGCCGGCAGAGGGAACTGAAGATGCTCCAGCTGGCTGCCCTGGAAAGCCAGATCCAGCAGCTGGACAAGGACAAGGAGCGGTTCGATCGGACAGCGCGCATCACCGCTTCCGAGCTGGACGAGGTCGCCCTGGATCTGGCCGCGAGAGCGGCCGAAAAAGGCCGGGTGGAGGCGAAGATCCTCGGGCTGGAGGCGGAGAAGAAGGCGATCGAGGAGGAGCTGCGGAAGAGCGAAGAGAGGAGCGCGCAAAAAAGCGACGAGGCCCAGCGCTTGAGCGAAGCCGCCAACGAGACCAAAGTGCAGGTGGCGGCGGTCGAAAAGCGGGAGGAGGGGCTGCGCCGGGCCATCCAGCAGCTGGAGCGGTCGTTGAGCGAATGGGAGAGCCGCCATCGCGCCCTGGCCGAAGAAATTGGGGGGATTCAGGGGCGCATCCAGGAAACTTCCGGGGACCTCTACCAGGCGCAGGAATCGCTGGCGTCGCTCGACGTCGAGCAGGCAGCCGAGGAGCGGGAAACCGGGCGCGCCGAAGAGGAGGACAGGAGATTCGCCGAGATCGAAGACGCTTTCCGGCAGGAAATCGACCGCGTCCGCACCTTGATCGGAGAAAAGATCACCGGGCGCGAAAAGGCCAACCTCAAAGAGCAGGAGGGGGTCCTCAAGCGGAACGCGACTCTGGAAAAGATCCGCGACGAATACGGCCTCGACCTGCTCGCGCTCGTGGAAAATCCTCCCGGTCCTGCCCTGGCTCTTCAGGCCAGCGGTCCTCAAACCGGCGCTCCTCAAGCCGCCAGTGGCGAGATCGGGCCGGCGCCGGCGCCGGCGCCAGCGAGCCCCGGCCACGACTGGGCGCAGCTCTTGAAGGCTGAACCGAGCTGGGACCGCCAGGCGGCCGCGGAGGAGATCCAGGGCCTGCAGGAGAAGATCCGCCGCCTCGGCAACGTCAATCTCGATGCCCTCGATGAGCTGGAGGAGATCGAAAAACGGTTGACCTTCCAGGTGTCGCAGCGCGATGACCTCCAGAGGGCGGAAAGGGACCTGCGGCAGATCATCGCCGAAATCAACAAGACCAGCCGTGAGCTTTTCACCGCCACCTTCGAGCAGGTGCAGAAGAACTTTGGCGAGCTTTTCGAAAAATGTTTCGGCGGCGGCAAGGCGGAGCTGATGCTCGAGGACTCTGCCGACATCCTCGAAGCCGGCATCGAAATCGTCGCCCGGCCGCCCGGCAAGAAGCTCACCTCCCTCTCGCTCATGTCCGGCGGCGAGAAGACCATGACCACCATCGCCTTGCTCTTCGCCATCTTCAAGTCCCGCCCTAGCCCCTTCTGCCTTCTCGACGAGGTGGATGCCGCTCTCGATGAAACCAACGTGAGTCGATTCGTGGTCCTCCTCGAGAGCTTCAAGGAGACCTCGCAGTTCATCCTCATCACTCACAACAAGATCACCATGGCGACCACCGACCGACTTTACGGCGTGACCATGCAGGAGAAGGGGGTGTCGAAGCGGGTGGCGGTGGAGCTCGAGAAGTACGACCCGGAGAACCCCCACGCCTCCCTGTCGACGGCCGATATCGATGAGGCTCCGGTGGTTGAAGCGGCGGTGGAGCCGCCCGGTGGCTAAAGGGGCTTTGCCGTTGTTCCGTTAACCTGTCCTCGGTTTGACAAGCCGTCTCCAGCCGGCCTATACTTCGTCAGAAGATTTTTTGCGGCCATTCTATCTGGAACGGGTTTGGGTGCCATAACAGCCGCGGAGTTTTCGCTCCGGGGCAAGAATGGTGGTCAGGATCCTCGCTTCCGGGCCAAGGATCGTTGAAGCCCGAACCTCCCGTTCCGGCCTTCCACGCTCCGCGCACGCCCTTCAGCCAGGTTCCCAAGTTGGAGTCCAAGCATGGCAGTAGCGACCAGAAACGAAGTTTTACACTCCCACATTCAAAAACGTTCCCTGAGGGGTTTCAATCTGCGCGGCATCGATCTCAGCAACGCCAACCTGCAAGGGGTGGATCTCGAAAGCGCCGATCTGGAGGGGGCCAACCTTTCGAGCGCGAACTTGACCGGCGCCGTCCTTTACGGCGCCAATCTCAAGGGAGCCAAGGCGATCAACGCCAACTTGTGCGAAGCCGTTCTGGAGTGGGCCAATCTGGAGGAGGGGAACTTTCAGGGCGCCGACCTCCGCCGGGTGCAGTTCGTCTCCACGCGCCTGGCCAAGGCGTATTTCTACGAGGCCAATCTTTTCCGCACCAAGTTCGTCGAGCAGGACCTCCGCGGCGCCAGCTTCCGCCGGGCCAAGCTGGATGGCGCCATCTTCAACAACTGCAACGCCAGCGGCGTCGATTTCTCCGGTTCGCAGCTCATCAACACCTCGTTCCGCCGGGTCGAGCTGGAGAACGCCGATTTCTCCGGCGCCGTGCTGCGGGACACCAAGTTCGAGGCCACCCCCATCAAGGGGATCTCCTTCCGCGGCGCCCGCTTCGTCGAGTTCGATTTCACCAATATCGAGCTGAAGGACGTCAACTTATCCGGCGCCAATCTGGAAGGGGCGCATTTTTCGAAAAGCTCCATTCTCGGCGTGGACTTCGAGGGAGCCAACCTCTCGCGCGTGACCCTGGCGGGGATGAGCCTGGCCGGCATGAATTTCCGCAACGTCAACTTCGAAAGGGCGGTGCTGAGCGAGGCGGATCTCACCGGCGCCAATCTGGAGGGGGCCTTGATCGACAGCACCAACTTCACCCACGCCAACTTGACCAGAGCCAATTTGCGCGGCTCCCGCGGCTTCGGCGCCACTTTCAAGGGGGCCGCTTTCAAGGAAATCGACGCCTCGAAAACCAACTTCAACCAGTGCAACTTCTTCCAGGCAAAAGTCCACCGCTCCTCCTTCGTCGGGGCGAACCTGGAGAACCTCAACCTCCACTCCGCGGAAATCAAAGAGTCCGCCTTCAACGGCAGCAACCTGTCCTGCTCGGACCTCTCCAAGGCGCGCTTCGACCACGTTGATTTTGAAGGCGCATGCCTCGACCGCTCCACCATGCAGGGCACCCAGTTCAACAGCTGTATCTTCAAGAGCGTGACCTTCCGCCGCGCCATTTTCCAGGAGATGGCCGTCGAGCATCAAAACTTCGACCACGCCGATTTGAACCGCGCCAGCTTGACGCAAATTCAGTTTGAAAACGTCAGCTTGAAGTCGGCGATCTTCGACTCCGCGGACCTGAAGAGGGCCATCTTGAGCCATGTCAACCTTCGGGATGCGCAGCTCGTCGGCGTCCGCTTCAAGGGAGCCACCTTCAAGAACGTCAATTTCCAGGGATCGCTGATCAAGAATTCGGAGTTCACCGAGGCCACCTTCTCGAGCTGCAACTTCGAAGGCGTCGATCCGGAGGATTTGGCGAGCTGCAGCGGATTGGTCAATGTTCCTCTGCACGCCTCCGGTGCCGGTTCCAAGGAGGAGCGCGAGACCGTCCCTGCCGGCCCTGCTCCCCTGGAACCGGAGCCGGCCAAAGTTCTTCGCAGCGGTACCATCGAAGAAGCGCAGGAGGAGATTTCCAAGACCGTCGCCCTGCCTCAATCTTCGATCCAGTCGATGATGAGCTCCGACATCTCATATTCCGAAGCCACCTTGACCTTCAGCTACTACTTCTTGCTGGCGGAAGAGTTCGTTTCCCTGCTTTTGACCTTCGAGCGCATATACAAGCGCGTCCTGCAAACCATCTGCGCTCATAGCGACCAGGACTCCACCTCCATGGAAAAGCAGCTGCGGATCGTCCAGTGCAGCCTGGACAATCCCGCCGCCGTCACGTTCAGGGGCGGCGTGGTCTGGCTGGAGGACGAGGAGCGTGGCGTGCTGGACATCGTCAAGAAGCTGCTGGACCGATCGGTTCTCGACCAGATCGAAGCCCTGGGAAAGCAGTTCCAGAAAACCCGCGAAAACCCAGCCGCGGGGCCGCCGGATGACTCCGAAAAAACGGTCGCCCTGGGCGGCGGTATTGCCAGCCTGGAGCCCCAGGGCCAGACCTTCCAGATCTACAAAAAAGAGATGGAGCAGCTCGACCGGACATGTCATGGGCGCGTCGTCGATTTGTTCCCGTGGATTGAAGAAGAGGAAGCCCGAGAGCTCGTCTCCCTGCTCATGCAAATACCCGCGCAAACGTTTCACCGGAGGAACGTTTGGGGAGTGGGGGTCCAGTAAACAGAATGCCAATTGATATTCACCGGTCTTGAGGAAGATTGTTCGAACACGACCCAGCCGAGAGGGGAAGGCATGCTACAGTCCAGTTCCACCAAACTGGTGGGTGAGGGGCCGGAATTCAAATCGCAAATGGAGTTCATCAAGCTGTCGTCGCGGAGTTCGGCTCCTGTCCTCCTGATGGGAGAAACCGGCTGCGGGAAGGAGGCGACCGCCCGGTTCATCCATCTCTCTTCCGGCCGGAGGAACCATCCCTTCCTGGTAGTGGACTGCTCGCTTTACTATGAGCGCGAGCTGGAGCGGGAGCTGTTCGGCGTCGCCGACGGCGATTCCAAGGAAAAAATCAACAAGGGTTTGCTGGAATTTTCCTCCCGCGGCACTTGCTACATCGCCAATGCTGAAGAGCTGTCTCCGCTGACCCAGGAGCGGCTGTTCAATTACCTGGAGACCGGCTACCTGCAACGGGTCGGATCCGACAAGCCCATTTCCTCGCGGGTGCGCCTGATCTTTTCCAGCACCAAGGACCTGCGCGCCTTCGTGGATGGCGGGCTGTTCTCCCCGAAGCTTTTCGGCTGCTTCCATGGACTCCTCCTGGATATTTCGCCGCTCCGCAAGCACCCTGAAGACATCGCTTCTTTCATCGAGCACTTCTCCGGGCAATTCAACTCGGAAAAAGGGAAGAAGCCGGCCCGCGTTCAGTTCTCCAGCGAGGCCTTGAAGGCGTTTTACGCCTATCCATGGCCAGGGAACTTCGATGAGCTGAAAAACGAGCTGCTGCGCGTTTTCCGATCGGGCCTGGATCAGGTGCTTCCCGAAAATCTCCACCCGGACATCGCCCATTACTGGCTAGGCTGCAGCCGGGAGCCGCAAGTCCGCCGCGTCATTGAAGAGCTGGAAAGCTACATCCGGGAATTCCGCCTCATGGTCCGGCTCGATGCCGAGTACGGCGATGTACTCCTGGACCATGAAAAATGGGAATTTGAGCTGGAGTCGTTCGACCGGCAGCCATGAAGGGCTCGGCAGGTCCTCAAAACCAGCCGCGGTAAACGTTTCCGGTTTTTTGCCGGTTTTTACAGGGTGTTGTAATCTTTCAATGGGTTGATGAGGAATAAATGAGCAATGCCAACCCTGTCAAGCATGAATTGAGCGAACCGGATTGTCTGGAAGAAAGGCCCGTTCTGGAAAGCCCAGTTCGGGTTCTGGTGGTCTGCCGGTCCCCGGAGCTGAGGATTTACATTCAAAAAGGCCTGGCGCACGGCAACCTGGACTCTTATACGGTCACCTCCCTGGAGGAAGCCGGCCAATTGCTGGAAAGCGAATCGCCGTTTCAAGCCGTGCTGGTGGAACTGGACGATCCGCTGCCGGATGATTCCGCCGCGCAACTAAACCGGTTCTGCAAGAATCTCGCCCCGCTGCCGGTGATTGCGGTGACTCCCAAGCCCTCGCCGGAGCTGGTTCGCGATGCCATGGTTCGAGGGGTACGAGATTTCCTCACCAACCCCTTTGACCGGCGGAGCATCGCCGAGGGGGTCATCAAGGCCATTCCCAAGCCGGGGCAGAACGGAGAGGCGGCGAGCGGCAGGGAGCCGCAAGAAGTCCGCCCGGCCGCGCCCGGGGAGCGGAGCCAGCCGGAGGCGCGCAAGAAGCGAGCCAGTTCCGGCGGCGGCACCATCATCATTACCAAGAATCCCAAGATGCTGAGAATCCTGGAGATCCTTGACCGCGTCGGGCCCACCGACGCCACCGTGCTGATTCAGGGAGAAAGCGGCACCGGCAAGGAAATCATTGCCAAGCGGATCCACTCTCTCGGCAAGCGAGCCAACGGGCCTTTCGTCGAGGTCAACTGCGGCGCCATCCCCGCCAACCTGCTTGAGAGTCAGCTCTTCGGCCATGAAAAAGGATCGTTCACCGGCGCCGTCCACCGCCAGGTCGGGCTGTTCGAAATCGCCAACCAAGGGACCATCTTCCTCGACGAGATCGCCGAGATGAGCCTGGACATGCAAGTGAAGCTGCTGCGGGTGCTCCAGGAACGGAGCTTCCGCCGCATCGGCGGAAGCCAGAGCCTGCAGGTGGACGTCCGGGTCATTGCCGCCACCAACCGTGACCTGGACTGCGAGGTCGAGCAGGACCGCTTCCGCGCCGACCTCTTTTACCGCTTGAACGTCATCTCCGTCAGCCTGCCGCCGCTGCGCGACCGCCTGGAGGACATCCCCGAGCTGGTGGAGTATTTCTGCGAGCGGCTGCACCGCGAGAAGGAACTGCCGAGAAAGCGCTTCCATCCCGACGCCCTCAAGCAGCTCCAGCAGATCCGCTGGGTGGGCAACGTCCGCGAGCTGGAAAACGTGGTGGAGCGCCTGGTGCTTCTGAGCCCGAGCGTGGAAATCGGCCCGGCCGACTTGAAGGAGCACAACCCGGTCTCGAGCGCCACCATTGACAGCCCCTTCGTGCCGACCATGGCCCTCGACGAGGTGAAGAAGATCCACATCTCCAACGTCCTCCGGGAAAACGCCGGCAACAAGATGAAGACGGCGAGGGTGCTGGGGATCAACGTCAAGACGCTCTACAACCTGATCGATCGCCTGGGAATTCAGGTCTAAAGCTTGAATTCCAGGTTGACCGGCTTGCCCCCGCGGATGACCGTCACCGAGACCTTCTTCCCCGCCTCGATCTCCTTCAAGGCATCCTTGAACATCTGCACGTACTTGTAGGACTGGTTGGGATCGAACTCGACGATCTGGCCGTTGAAGGCCGCCAAGACGTCCCCTGGCTTCACCCCCAGGTCGTTGAGCAGCGAGTCCTGCTCGAACTGCGGGATCTCGAGCAGGGTGTTCTTCCCCTCCCGCCCCGGCTTCAAGTTGCTGGAGGCCTTCTGGAGCTCGGGGATCCAGTTGTCCGGCTTTTTCAGGTAGTCGTACGTTTCCGTGGGCACCTGGCGCAGCTCATGCTCGAGTACCTTGGCGTCCTTGAGCGCCACCCCTTGCTTTTCCACCAGCAGGTTCAAGAGGCGCCGGTTCTCCGCCGCCTCCTCCGGCGAGAGAGTGGAAGGGGGAGCGGGCTGGCCCGGCGGGGTGGCGACAACCCCCGCGGGCGGTGTGATCACCTTGATCGGCGGAAGAATATCCTTCGAGCGGATCTCCGGAGCGCCCAAGATCACATAGCGGAGGAGCACCAGAAAAAGGATGAGGCCGCAGGCGATGTACTGGATTTTTTCGAGGATTCCTAACATGGCTGCAAATAATACTACTGCGAAAAAATCTTCGCTGCGACTATTTTTTCTCGAGCAGCGGCCGCGGGATGCTGATGCCGATCAAGTGTACCGTTCCTGTACACTCCGGGCCGCTGGCCCGGTAAAAACCCCGCTTGGGGGCGACGATGGTGAGGGTGTGCCGCGCCCGCACAGCGGCCCCCAGGATCTCGCCGCTGTCGGCGTCGAGCCCGCTGGGAATGTCGATGGACAGGACCGGCAGGCCGGAGCGGTTGATGGCCTCGATCCAGTCCTGTTCCGGAGCGGCCACCGGCCGCGACAGGCCGGAGCCGAAGATGGCATCGACGATCGTCCCCTCCGCCGTCGCCGGTCCGAGGTGTTTCTCCCCTTCAAAAATCGGCACCCCCAGGCGGCGGGCGATTTCCAGGTTGAGGGCGGCGTCGGAGCCCGCCTGGAACTTCTCCGCCGGGGCGGTGAGGTAGACGCGCGCCGGCAGCCCGCGGTTGAAGAGATGCCGGGCGATCGCCAGGCCGTCGCCGCCGTTATTGCCGAAGCCGGCGATGATCTGGAAAGGCGGCTGGAGGCCTTGAGAGGGCTGTTCAAAGAGGCGCTCGATGACCCGAACGCAGCCCTCGGCGGCGTTTTCCATGAGGATCAAGCCGGGAATGCCAAACTCGGCGATGGCGCGGGCATCGAGGTCGCGGATCTCCGGTCGAGAGAGGGGCGGGGGGAAGTGGTAGTTCGGGAATTTCATTGCAGTCTTGGTTCTCTCACTTGCCGCGGTAAGCGTGGAGCGGCGGATACCGGTAATAGACCTCGAAGGTCAGCACCAGGAGCGCCGTCGCGGTCACCCGCCCTCCCAGCGTGCCGATCCAGTTCCCGTCCGCGTTCCAGCTGCCGGCCTCATGGACGCGCGTGCTCTGGAGCGGCAGGAGGGTCTTCTGGATGAAGTGGTTCCAGGCCTCCCAGGGCGGGCCGCCAAGATGGAACAAGGCCAGGGTGGCGTAGTACCAGTAGTAGCTCGACTGGTAGGTCTTGTCCCAGTCGAAGGATTTTTGCATGTCGGGAGGGTTGCGGAGGAGGATCTTGACCGCGCCCTGGATTTCCGCCGACGCCGGCCGCGCTCCGAAGTACAGCCGGCAGAGCATGCCGACGGCCGCCATGTTGCATCCCTGGCGGCCTTGCCCGATGCCGATATTGGCATACTCCGCCCGCCCATCCTCGAAGACGCAGCGCTCCAGGTAGCCCTGCACCCTGTTGGTCATGGCGGTGGGAAAGGGGATGGCCAGCTCCTCCGCCGTTCGCAGCGCCAGCACCTGCCAGCCGGTGATCGAGAGGTCGTTGCGCCCCGTCGGCTCGGCGGTGTAGTCCCAGCCGCCGCCGGCCTGCTGCCCGGCGGCGCTGAAGGCGAGCGCCCGGGCCGCCGCCTCGAGGTACTTGGGGCGGCGGCTCATCCCCGAGGCTTCCGCCAGGGCGAAGGTGGCCAGAGAGTGGTTGTAAAAGTACTGGCTGCCGGGCGGGCCGAAGAGCCCGCTCGAGTCCTGCGAGGAGATCAGAAAGTTGAGGCCCTTCTCGACCGTCTTCTGATAGGGCGATTCCGCTTCCGGGTCGAAGCCGGCCCCCAGGAAGGCGAGCAGGGCCAGGGCGGTGATGCCGGGATTGAACTGGGGGTCGCCCTTGCCGGGGCAGTGGGTGGGATGGGAACAGTGGCGGTTGAAGCCTTCCGCGTCCCATTTTCCATCGGCATCCTGATGGGCGGCCAGCCAGGCCAGGCCCTTTTGCACCGCATCTTCGGTGCCGGGATTGCCGCCGTGGCGGCTCAAGGCCTCCTCGCGGCCGCCGCCCCGCGAGGAGAAGGACCGCCCCCACTTGCCGGCTCCCGAGGCTCCGGTGGGCCGGCTGGGGCCGATCCCCAGGCCGGCTGGCGGGGTTTTGGGAGTCTTGGAGGGGAGCGGCGGCAGCTGGAGATCGCTCGAGGCCACCACCTGGCCGGGGCTGGAGGTCTTCCCCTCGGAAGCCCGGGCGGCGGCCGGCTGGCGGTCCGGGAGGGGCTGAGGGGCGATTTGAGGCGGAGCGTTTCGCGGCGGCGCCGGCCGCGGGGCAGCCTCCGCCTTAACCGTTTCCGGCTGCCGGCGCGGGGGGGAAGAGATGAGCCGGAGGGTCAAGGTCGCTCCCTTGGACGGTTGGCCCGCGGGCGGCGGCAAGGGGGCGAAGCGGGAGAGGAGGAGCAGCAAGGCTCCGTGGAAGGCCAGAGAAATTCCCCAGCCATAGCCCCGCAAGCGAAGGGAACGGGCCATGGGATCGCCTCGAGCCCGCCGGGTCCGGGCGAGAGGCCCGTCCCGGGCTCCGAGCAGGCCGCGGTCCAGGTTGTTTTTGGGGCCGGGCAGGAAGAGCCTGTCCCTAAAGTCGCTTCGAGGCCCGAGGCCGCGACCACCCCGCTCCGCGGGGCGGTGCCCGAAGGCGCCAGACAAGGGTGAGAAGCGAGCAATTGCGCAGCTTCGAACGCCCGGAGGAGGCGGGTACCGCGAAGCGGTCGCCTCCGAGGGCCGCCCGAAGGCTCGCACGGAGTGCGAGACCGGCGGGGGCCGACGCAGCCTTATTAACGGAGAAATAAGGCAAGGAGGCCCGACGCCGAATGGCGCGCTTGCAGCCGGCCCCAGTTCTGTTGCAGAGTGGCCGAATGGTCTACTGGGATAGGCTCTTAGCATGAGGGCTCGGGTGGGCCGGTCCGGCTTGGGCCGGAAGACCGTCAGCCCGAATACCGACAGGAAACGATGAGCTCGACAGAAACCGCGACGCCGCCCTTTTCCGGAAATGGGCCCCCCGGGCTGGCTCCACCGGTCAACGACCGGCGGGAGATCTTCGGCTGGGCGATGTACGACTGGGCCAACTCCGCCTTTTACACCACCGTGATCACCACCTTCCTGGGGCCGTATTTCATCAAGCTGGCGGAGCAGCGCGGCGGGACGATCGAGGTGTTCGGCCTCGCCATCCACAAGGCCGCCTTCTACCCCTGGCTGTTCGCCCTTTCCGTGCTCGTGCAGGTCATCCTGCTGCCGGTCCTCGGGGCAATCGCCGATTTCTCCAGTCTCAAAAAGCACCTGATGATGGCCTTCGCCTACGCCGGCGCCCTGTGCGCCATGCTGCTCTTCTGGCTGGACGGAGAGCGCATCCTCTTCGGCGGGCTCCTTTTCATGGCCGCCAACATCTGCTTCGGGGGGGCGATCGTTTTTTACAATGCTTTCCTGCCGGAAATCGCCTCGCCGGACCGGCGCGATGCGGTCAGCTCGAAGGGGTTCGCCCTCGGGTACGTGGGGGGAGGCCTGCTGCTCTTCCTGAACCTGGTCCTCTTCAGCGTCCTCTCGGACCAGGCCCTGGCGGTGCGCCTGAGCCTGGCCAGCGCCGGGGCGTGGTGGCTGGTCTTCACCCTCCTCTTTCCGCAGCGCCGGCTGAGGGAGCGCCGGCCGGCAAAAAAGCTGCCGCCGGGAGAGAGCTACTTCACCTACAGCTTCAAGCAGCTCTCCGGCACTCTCAAGGAGCTTTTCCGGAAATACCCGGCGACGCTCAAGTTCCTGGTCGCCTTCCTCATTTACAATGACGGCATCCAGACCGTCATCGTCGTCGCCAACCAGTTCGCCACCGATGAGCTGAAGATCGAGGCGAGCACCGGCGTCCAGGTGGTGTTGATGATCCAGTTCGTGGCGTTCGCGGGATCCCTCGGTTTCAACTGGCTGGCCGGCCGGATCGGCGCCAAGAAGGCGGTGCTGTTCAACCTGCTGGTCTGGACCGGGCTGGTGGTTTACGCTTACTTTTTCTTCCACTCCGCCCTGCAGTTCTGGATCCTGGGGGCGGTCCTGGCGCTCATCCTCGGCGGCTCGCAGGCTCTCAGCCGCTCGCTCTTTTCGCAGATGATCCCGCGCGAGCGCGAGGCGGAGTACTTCAGCTTTTACGAGATCAGCGACCGCGGCACCTCGTGGGTCGGCAAGGCGGTGTTCGGCGCGGCGGCGCAGATCACCGGGACCCAGCGCGTCGCCGTGCTGTCCTTGATTTTATTTTTTGTGGCGGGGATGGTCCTTCTCGCCGCCACCGATGTGAGGAAAGCGATCCGCGAAGCGGGGAACGAGCCGCCGGAAGTGATCTGAATAGGAAGATTTTTAACCACAACCGCCCCGGCGCACCCGGGAGATGCCCCCGTGTTCGCTTTTCGAAGCCGAGTTTTTTGCCGAATACAGGTCAGGGTCCACCCCTCCCGGCAACCTCAGGTAGTACCAATCCCTGCACCACTCGAAGACGTTGCCATGCATGTCGTGCAAGCCCCAGGGATTGGCCGGATAACTCCCGACCCTGGCAGCCCGTTTCAGCGAGGGCCCTTCCTCGGCTCCGTTGTACGGCTTTCCCTGAAAGTTGGCCTGCCGGCTGCTCAGCTTGTTCCCGAACGACGTGGCGGTCGTCGTCCCAGCGCGGCAAGCGTACTCCCACTGCGCTTCAGTGGGGAGCCGGAACTCCCACTCCTTCGGCAGTTCGCCGGAGGCCTGGGCAGTCTCGGTCAGTTTTCGGCAAAATTCTTCGGCCTTGGAGAAGTCAATCGTGTAAACGGGGAAGTCGTCGCCCTCGCCGGCGGTGAATTGGCCGGGAAACTTTCCGATCACCCGTTTCCACTGACCCTGCGTCACCTCGTACTTGCCCATCCAGAGGCCCTGGAAAGCGTCACCTCAACCTGGGTCTCGCCGGGACGCCGCTCGGGTTCGCCGGGTGGGCTGCCCATTTGAAACCGCCCTGGGGGACACCAGCAAAGCACCACCCCGGCGACTTCGCGTTCGTACCCGGCTCTTGAACCGAGGAATGAATCCGCCCGCGCTTGGGATTGCCCGTCACGCAGTACCGCAGAGCCGGTCCTTTCAACGATCGCGAGAACAACCGCGCTGCCGCCGGGCGAGATTGCGCCCCCCCTCAGGGGGGGAGGGGAGGGGTGAATTTTCCTGACGCGCGGTATCCAGTCCCGCCGGTTGCCCGATGCGGTGTGAAGAAACTCCAGAACGTAAATCGAATCCCCGCTGACCGCCACGCCCGTGGGTGACCATGGACTTGCGGCGCGCAGGACGGTTGTGATCGCTCCCTGGCGGTCGACGAAAATTCCCGAACCGGGATGCCCGAAGGCGGGCGCGAGAATTTGAAGGGATATCAGTAGGATTACGGATTTCACCGCGCTTGCACTATCCCGTTATTTATTTTTTTGAACGACTTTTTTGTAAAAAATTTGTCAAACCGCTTTGATCGGTTATCCGGGTAAGAACTAAATCCCCTTGTAGCACAACACCGGTCGCACGCGCCGGACGATTCGGGTCAAGGATTTCTGCGCCGCCAGGACGGCGTGGATGTCCTTGTAAGCCGAGGGAGATTCCTCGAGCAGGCGATTTTCCAGCCGATGGTCGAACCAGATGCCTTGCATTTGACGGCGGAAACAGCCCAGCTTGATCCGGCGGCGCGCTTCGGCGCGGCTCAAGGAACGGCCGGCGCCGTGGGAGCTCGACTGCAAGGCCTCCGCGCAGCCACGGCCCTCGACGTGGAAGCTCTCCGATCCCATGGATCCGGGGATGATGCCTGGCTCACCCTGGCGCGCCGACAGAGCACCCTTGCGATGGACCCAGAAATCGGCGCCAAAGTGCGACTCCAGGCTCACGAAGTTGTGATGGCAGGTGAAGTACGACTCCTGATCGGCGGTCACGCTGAAAATCCGCTCCAAGAGGGCCAGGACTTCATCCACCATGCCGCGGCGGCTCCGGGCGGCATATTCGCAAGCCCAGGCGCAGTCCCGCAGGTAAGCCTGGCCTGCGAGACCGCCCGCATCCAGAAATTTCAAGCCGGTATCGCCGTCGTGAGCCGCTTCCAGATGATGCCCGGTGATCGCCTGCCCTAGGGCGCGGGAACCACTGTGGACCATGAGCCACAGCCAGCCTTCCGCATCGACTTGAAACTCGAGAAAATGGTTGCCGCTCCCCAAGGTGGCGAACTGTACCCGGCCATCACGGCTTTTAAGCTTTTCCAGCCTGGCGCCGCTCAAGGGGGAGCTCTGCAAGGGCTCCGGCAAAGCTTCTCTGAGAGTCCTGCGGCCGTGGCGGTTGGCCGGCACTCGCTCGTAAAGGCCGGCCAACACTCGGGCGGCGGCTCTTTCGGCGCCAAGGATGCCGGCCTCGCAGTTAAAGCGGATCGCCGCCATACCGCAGCCGATGTCGCCGCCGACCGCTTGCGGATAGATCCTGCTTCGGCTCGCCACCACGGCGCCGATACAGACGTCTCTGCTCAAGTGCACATCGGGCATGATGGCGATATGAGCGATGTCCTCCTCGCGGGCCAGGCGCTCAAGGGCCGCCTCGACCTCGGGCTTGAGGGGCTCCGCGAGCCATTGCCTGATTTTGGCGCCAGTTTGAATGCGGGTCATCGGCGCGCCTCCCCGCCTTCCACAAAACGGAAAGTGAGTTCAGGAACTTTTTTGCGACAAATGGCCGAGGCCACCTGGCAGCGCAGCCAGCCGGAAGCTTGGCCCAGGAGAGCCAGGGCTTTCCGCGCCGAGATTTCTGAGTGCGTTGCCGTGACCACGACCAGGAGATGGGCGCTATCGGGCGCCGGCTCCACTCGCAGCACGTCCAATTTCTGCAGCTCCTCTCGCCGAGCTTCTCCCTGCAGAGCCAGGGATAACGCCCTTTTCACTTGCTTGCAAAGCTGATCGTCCTTGTGACCGGCTTTCTTTCTAGAGGCGGTTTTAAAATACTGGCACGGATCGACGCCATCGTCCGGCCCAATCTCCGCGCACAAAGAAGACAAGTCTTTCTTGAAATGCTTTTTTGAATTCATGGATTTCCCGTTGAGATTAAAAAATGACCAAACAGTATCTGCCTTAACACCGCGGCAGAGTTGCAGACGACATTTCGACGGGAGCCCAGCCCCTATTTTGGCCTGAGAGAAAACGGTTCTTAACGGCCAATGGAAGGAGCTAGGCGACGTTGGTTGGAAAGATTATTTGTCTTGGACATGGCCTACCTCCTGAAAATCAAGATTTCTACAAAACCGATGAGAAAAGCTTACCACCGAATTGAGGTATTTTCAATGCGAAGTCGACAGTAAAGTTTAAAAGTTGGCTGGTGTACTTGACTCTTCCTCAAGCCTGGTAATTCGGGGCTGGCTCCAGCAAGGCGACCTTCCGGCCTTGACTTTTGAGAGGTTGTACCTCCTCCGAAGCGGCTCCATCACCTCGCGCCCGTAGCAGCTCGGCGATGCGCCGGAAGAGCAAACCGCGCTCGGCCGGCTGGCGGTGGCCGACGGTCTTCACGGCGTGCGCTCCGGCAGCGTTGCCGGCGAAGCCCACCACTTCCATGGGAGCTTGCTGCGCGGCGCAGAGGGCCGCCAGGGAGAGGAAGGCATCGCCCGCGCCGATGCGGTCAACCACTTGCGTTGTGAAGGCGGGGATCTCCCAGAAGCCCTCGCCCCGGCCGTAGCAGAGGCAGCCCTTCCTGCCGCGGGTGACGGCGATGCGGCTGCCGCCGATCCGGGCCGCAACCTCCATGACCAGATCGCGCAAGCTGCTCTGGCGGTCGCGCATCTCGAGGCGCACCTCTCTCTCGGTGAGGCAGACCAGGTCCGCCCTCGGGTACCGGGAGATGGTGTGGAAGCCGTGGTTCTCGGCGTTCGACTGGGTGTTGACGGCAAGAAAGCGAGCCTGGCTACAGAGAAGGCGGATGGCCTCCTTTCTCAGCATGCCGTGGCCGTAGTCGGCGGCGATGACCACGTCGTACTCGGGCAGGGTTTCGCTCAGGGCGCCGCACAGCTTGTCGTTCTCCTCCGGCGCGAGCGCGGTTTCGATCTCGTAAATCTCGAGGACCTTGTGGAAGCTGGAGCTGTCGATGAAGCGGCGCTTGACGATGGTCGGAGCACCGCTTTGATAGACGAAGCGGGGCTTGATCTTCTCGCTGAGCTTGCCGGCGATGAAATCCTCCTGCGGATCGACCTCGCCCAGCATCGTCACCAATCCAACCTCCCCGGCGTGGCTGGCGACGTGGTTGGCGACGGCGATGATGCCGCCGGCGAACTTTTCAGTTGAGAGGCGGCGGAGCGCCAGGGTCGCCTCTTTCGACGACTTGCCCAGGGCCTCGCAGTACTGGTACTCGTCGATGATGGTCTCGCCCACCACCAGCACCTTCAGGTACTGGGCATTGTCGAGGTAAGTCAGGATTTCGGCGGCGTTGTGCCGCTCGGAAAAGCGGGAGAGAAATTCGGCGCCCGCGGCCCCCTTCATCGAGCTTCTGGCCATGCCAGTCCTATCGGCTCGCCCCAGGGTGAACTTGATGAAGGAGCGGGCGGCTCGCGGATTATCGGACCCTGATCCAGGGTCAGTTTTTTTTGGGCGGCTCGGCCGGCTTCGCCGGCTTCAAATGCTCGTCAAACCAGTCGGCGAACTGGACCAGATCCTGGAACATCGTCGGCCAGCCGTGCTCGGCGCCGGGCTTCACCACCAGCTTGGCAATGGCGCCGGCGCTCTTCAGCTTCTTTTCAGAGGTGAGGACATGGTGATTTCCCTTCCTTTTGAAGAACCAATTGACAGATCAGATCTTTTGAGGCTTGGCGGCAAAAATAGTGAGCTTGAGCTCGCTGTCATCGATCAACCGGTATTCCGGCTTGCGGCCAGATAAAGCTTCGCTTTCCCTCAAGATGATCGGAACCCCTTCGCCGCGCTTCTCCATGAAGTATGCGCGGCGGACATCGCCAGCCGTCTCCGGAACCGGACATTCCGACAGCAGACGGGTGATCAGCTCGTTCCGAGTCGCCTGACGGAGCGAAAGGCTTTCAACGGTGACGGTGTTGGGGGGCGCGCCGGGCGAGCTGATCTCCAGCCGGTCATCGAAAATGAAAAAACGGATCTTCGACCCGTAAATGGAATAATCTCGATGCACCACGGCGTTGACGATGGCCTCGAAGACGGCGCGCTCGCTGTACTGTGGAGTTTCAAGGCGGTAAGGAGCCTTGATGGCAAAAACCGCCTGGTTGCGCCGCAGGAAAAGCATGGCGAGGCGGATTTGCTCATCCAGCGGCCCGCAGATTCTCTGCGCGTCCAGCTGGTAGTTGGAGTCCGGAACGCCGCCGCGGTAGCGAACCGCCTCGATGGTGGCTCCCAAAAGAAACTTCTCGGGATTTTCGGAGGCCATGAGAACGCCAACTACCGAAGCGCGCAAGGCGCCCGATTCCTCGCGCACCAGGAGCCCCCGTTTTTCCAGAACGATTTCATCGGACTCCGCGGAACGGCCGGCGAAGCGGCGCCACAATTTTTCCGAGAGGTCCTTGATCGAAGTGTCCGGAACTGCCTGTTCCTCAAAGCGGATGAGCCGCGCCTGGCTGCGCTGCTGGAAGAGGCGAGCCAGCATGTCGGGGGCCAACTCCCTCTTGGAGCTACCCAGTCGCGTGAAGTATCCTCCTGGGCTCTTATGGACGAAAAGACTTTTCGGAACATCGATTTTCAGGATCGCTTTCATCGTCCCCGCGGCATCGGGAAGCTCCATGCGGATGATGCTCGCCAGCAAAGGCGGTTTGATCGAATCGTTGCAAAGGTCGCGAATGAAAGTTTCGACTCCATCGAGCTTGTCAATGGGGATGCCCTCGACTTCCCTTTTCTTGTCATCGACCCCGAGGACCACCACACCGTCCTTGCTGTTGGCGAATGCCGCCAGCTCATCCGCCAGCTCATCGCGCCCCGGACCGGCGACCTTCGTGCCGCTCAGGCGCACGGCCTTGAGCTCGAGGAGCGAGTCCTCGCCGAGGCGGATCTTCTGAATCAATTCATCTTTCGAATCGAACATGAACCATGCTTTCTCAAAATACTCAATTTCCGGCGTCCATTCTACGTGATCGACCCGCTAAATAAAGAGCGCTTTCGACCCTGCGGATCAAGATTGATCCACCGGATATCAAAAACTCCTTTCGCCGCCTCGTTGGATGCAAAAAAGCGAAGCTTGGCGGCTTCACTTCTCCAGAGGCGGGTGACTTGCCGAGCCCGCGGCGAGCGGATCGGCGGTCTCGAGCGCCGCCTCCGGCAAGTACTCGATGCTGCGGTAGACCGGGAGGAGGCCGAGGAGCAGGGTCTGGCGATGCTCGAGGCGGACTCCGTGGGCCGTCCTCACCCAGGTTCGCTCTCCCTCCCAGAGCCGGAGGATGATCCGCCGCATCTCCCGCACTTCATAGCCTTCGCCGCCCGGGGCGTGATGGGACTCCTGGTAGGAGGCATAAGCGAAGAAGGGGCCGAAAGCTCGAGAGCGGGCGAAGCGATATCCTTCCGGATACGGGCCGGGAACCGAGACCGCCTTCCCGCCGGCCGCTCCATCTTTATCGTTCACCGGCGCCCCGCGGGAAAAAAGCGCTCCCTGGTAGGTCACGAGGGGTATCCAACCCATCTGGAAGAGGAAGGGCTCGCCTTCTTTGGCATCTAGAGCCGCCAGGAGATTCTTCAGGTCATACTTACCGTCCGGAAGGCGCGCCTCCTGGAACTGGAAGTTGCCGCAGCCAGGAGAGGAGGTGAGGAGTAAGAGGGCCAATAGGGGGCCTGGGCAGAAGATCTTGGTCATATCAGCACCGGTAAAGCGCTAATATGCTACCGATGTCCGATCGAAATGCAAGCAGCGGCAGCGGCGCCGCGAGGTCGATTTCCCTTCCTGCCGCTGGTTTTTGCAGCCGGCGGCAGGAAGGGAAGGAGCAGCCCTTTGATCCGGCCTCACTCCACCCTCAGGTGGTAGGTCACATCTTGAGAGAAGCCCTGCATCGGGCCGGAAGCCAGGGCTGCCGTGAAGTGGATGGTGTGCTCACCCCGGCGGAGCGGCGCGAGCAGCAGCCAGTAGCCGTCGGAGACCGACAGTCCCGAGGTCACGCCGGGGAGGCCGAGGAGGTTGTTCTCCGCCGGCATGCTGAATTCGAATACTGGAGACTGCGCTCGGAACCGCTCAAGCCCCTGGAGCGCTACCCCATCGATGGCGCAGCTTAACGCATCGCCGGCGCTGAAGAAGGAGCCGGCGCAGTCGCTCAGCTCGGCCGCGTTGCCCCCGAAGAAGGGAGGCGGCTCGACCGTCGAGCACTCGGCGTTGATGAGGGGGAAAAAGAGCGGCGTGCCCGGACGGACGGCGCAGGCTCGAGTCACCGGCTCGGTCGTTCCCGCCCCGGAGAGGAAGAAAACCTTTCCCGACTGCCCTTCATGGCAGACGGCACCATTCATGTCCAGGATGGGATTCTGGTCGACCGGAATCGAAAAGACCCCGACCGATTCATGAAAGAAGTTCGACACGGCCAGGTCCGGCCGGCCGTCGCCGTTCAAGTCCGCAACCGCCAGGCAGTTCGAGTCATAACCCTCATTGAGCAGATTGCTGGTGCTGAACGATCCGGAACCGTCGTTCCAGAGGAGGAGGACATTCAACTCCCCGCCGAAGAGCCCCCAGTTGGCCGCGGCGAGATCCGGGTCCCCATCCCCATCCAGGTCGGCGGCGGCGAGGTAGTTGGGATTGCCGCCGATCTTGACCGTCACGGGGGCGTTGAAGGCGATGGCGCCGGTCCCCGGATTCTTGAGGATGGAGATGCTGCGGCCGCGCGAGTTGGCGACCGCGAGGTCGAGGTCCCGGTCGCCGTCCGCGTCCAGGGGCTGGACGAAGCTGGGCTTGTCCCCCACCGTGAACTTCACCTGGGCGGCGAAGGTCCCGTCCCCCTTCCCGCGCAGCACCGAGATATTGTTGGCGTCGTAATTGGGCGCGGCCAGATCGAGGTTCTGGTCGCCGTCCAGGTCGGCGGCGGCCACGGCGAGGGGCATGGGGCCGACAGTATGGTTCGTCCGGGCGAATTGGGCGGTCCCATCGTTCAGGAGCACGGAGATGCTGCTCTCGAGCTGGTTCGCGGCGGCGAGATCGACGTCGCCGTCTTGATCCAGGTCGGCGGCCAGGACGAAGGTCGAGCCCTGGCCGGTTTCAAAATGGACCGGTTCGGCGAACTTGCCGCTGCCGTCATCGAGCCGCACCGAGACGTTGCTGGACGCGAAGTTGGCCGCGGCGAGGTCGAGATCCTTATCGCCATCGAGATCGGCGACTGCGAAGGCGAAGGGATAAAAACCGAGCCCCTGCCGAACCTCGGTAAAGGCGCCGCTCCCTTGATTGAAAAGCACCGAGAGGTCGCTGGAGCGCCAGTTGGCGGCGATGAGATCATTGCGGCCGTCCTGGTTCAAGTCGGCAATGGCGATAACCCTCGGCTTCTTGCCGGCGGGAAGGGCGGCGAGTACGGTGAAAGCGCCGGCCCCATCGTTCTTGAAGACCGTGAGGTTGTCGGAGTCGAGGTTGGCCGTGGCCAGGTCAGGGGAGCCGTCGCCATCCAGATCTCCGGCTGCGAGGTCGAAAAGGTTGGCGGCCTCGGGCCCGGCCGAGTAAGTCGCCGCCGGCGCGAAGCTGAAGGCCAGCGCCGGAACGTCCGCGGCCGTGCTATCCTCCGCCTTGATTTCTCGGGGAGACGCGGTGAGGGCGCTCTCCATGCGGCCGCCCTGTGGCTTGAAGAGTCCGCCTCTGCCCGGTTGCGCCGGCACCAGCGCCAGGCGCGCTCGAGGGAGGAGGGGCGCCGGACGCGCACGACCTCGCCTTCCAGGAACCGCCGCAAGTCGCCGGCCAGCTCCGCCGCCGCCGGATAGCGCCAGCCGGGCTCTCGAGGAGGAGGCGCGCCGTCGAGGTCAAGGAGGAGTCGCTCCCCTCCTTTTCCCCGGCCTCCTCTTTTTGCAGCCGCTTCAGCTCGAGGAGAACCCGGTCGAGCCCATGGCCGGGGACGAATTGCATGGCGTAGTAATGGAGGCCCCCCTCCTCGCCGATGCCGTGCACCGGCACGATGTGGGGATGCTGCAGCGCCGCGGCGGCGCGGGCCTCGCGCCGGAAGCGCTCCAGGCGCTTCTGGTCGAGGAGATGGTGGAAGGGGAGCACCTTCAAGGCGACGCGCCGCCCCAGCGACTCCTGCATCGCCTCGTACACCACCCTCCGGTCCTCGCACTTTCGTGCTCGGCCTACGGGCAGCCCTCAGCGCGACCCCTTCGGGGTGCCCGCGCTTCCGGGCGCTCGAAGCTGCGCCACTGCTCGCTTCTCGCCCCATGCCCCCGCGGCCGATCTCCCGGACGATGCGGTACTCGCCGAGCCGCTCGAGGGGCTTCCGGTCCTGCCGGTTTTCTCCGGCCGCCGTGCTGCCGGTCTCCTCGAGCGCCAAGCTCGCCCGGCGCGCTTCCTCGACGAAACAGAGCGACGGGAAAAGCTCGCGGATCCGCCGCGCCACAGCCGGCGCCCGCTCGGCGAACTCGCTCACGGAAGGATTTTCGCCGCGGCGCCAGCGGGCGATGAAGGATTCGGCCAGCGCATCGATCTGCGCTTCCCGAGAGTCGGCGGAGGAGGCTTCTTCTGTGGCCATCGGAGTATTTCAATGCCTGAAAAGCCAGGCCATCAGGCTGGGGAGATTTGACCTAAACAAGGTCTAGAATAAGATTTCAACATGCGATTGTCAAAGGCAATCCCAAGCCGCCCAGGCCCCTTTTCCGGTTGCAGTTCAGGGCGTCATGCCAGAGAATTGGCAAGGTCGAGTCCTGAAACGATCCCATCCGCCGCGACATGGCTACGACCTAGCTATCTGGAACGCGGCATGCGCCGACCGATGGGATGGCGGCGCGCTGGTTCGGGAGAGCGGCGCGAGCCCCTCCAGCCTTGCCTTGGCCGCCCTCAAAAACCCCGTCTTGACGGGGAGAATGAAAAATTGTCGGTTCCGGCTCCCGTCCTCACGCCAGGAGCTCGCGCTGCACGCGGGCCTCGCCGGTGGGGCCGATAAGGCGCTGCTCGAGGCCCTGGTAGGGGTAGGTCAGCTTCTGCGGATCGAAGCCCAGGAGATGGAGAATGGTGGCCTGGAGGTCGCCGACGCTCATCTGGCCGCTGGCGATGAAATAGCCCAGCTCGTCGGTCTCGCCGAAGGTGAGGCCTCCCTTCACGCCGCCGCCGGCGAGCCAGATGGTGAAGCAGTGCGGGTGATGGTCGCGGCCGAGGAAGGTCGAGCCGCCGCGGGCCTCGTTCATCGAGGTGCGGCCGAACTCGCCGCTCCAGATGACCAGCGTGTCCTCGAGCAGGCCGCGCTGCTTGAGATCTTTGAGGAGCGCGGCGATCGGCCCGTCGACCTCTTTGCACTTCTTCGGCAGGTGGGTGATGATGTCATCCCCCTGGCCGGTGCCGTGGCAGTCCCAGCCCCAGTCAAAAAGCTGCACGAAGCGGACGCCGCGCTCGACCAACCGGCGGGCGAGGAGGCAGTTGTTGGCGAAGGAGCCCTGGCCCGGGGCAGCGCCGTACATCTCCAAAATGTTCTTCGGCTCCCTCGAGATATCCATCACCTCCGGCACCGACACCTGCATGCGGTATGCCAGCTCGTACTGGTTGATGCGGGTCAAGGTCTCGGGATCGCCGAACTGCTTCAGCTCGAACCCGTTGAGCCGCTTGAGGGCGTCGAGGCTGCGCCGGCGCACCTGGGAGTCCATGCCGGCGGGATTATTGGCGTAGAGGATGGGGTCGCCGGTGGTGCGGCACTGGACCCCCTGGAAAATCGACGGCAGGAAGCTCGTACCCCACAGGCTCTTCCCGCCGTCGGGGTCGGTGCCGCCCGAGATCATCACCACGAAGGCCGGCAGGTCCTGGCTCTCCGCGCCCAGGCCGTAAGTGACCCACGAGCCCATGGAGGCGCCTCCGAAGCGCGGCGAGCCGGTGAAGATGAAGAGCTGCGCCGGCGCGTGGTTGAATTGATCCGTGACCATCGACTTTACGAAAGCGACGTCGTCCACCACCTCGCTGAAGCGCGGCAAGAGCTCGCTCACCCACGCTCCCGATCTGCCGTGCTGCTGGAACTTGTAAGGAGTTCCTAAGAGCTTGGGATGCCCCTTGATGAACGGGAAGCGCTGGTTCTTGAGGAACTCCTCCGGGCACGGCTTCATGTGCAGCTCGACGAGCTTGGGCTTGTAGTCGAACAGCTCGTGCTGCGGCGGCGAACCGGCCATGTGGAGGTAAATGACGCGCCGCGCCCTGGCCGGGAGCGGCGGTTTCCTCGGCGCGAGCGGGTGGTCTCCCGGCGAGCGGGCCCCGGCGGGAGTTTCCGCGACGGCATGCTCCTGCTCGAGCAAGGCCGCCAGCGCGAGGGCCCCCAGGCCGGCCTGGCAGTTCTTGAGGAAATGGCGGCGGGTGATGGTCCGGGCGTAAAGATGCCGGAAGTCTAGGGCATCATCAAAATTAGAACGTAGATCGCGGCTTTTCATGACGGGTCGTTTCCTCAATAGGACTCACTTTGTCAAAACGCCATCCAGGTTCAACAAGACGTTCGCCGCCACCGTCCAGGCGGCCAGCTCCGGCGCCGCCATGCCCTCCGGCAGCGGTCCGAGGGGATCGGCCGCCAGCTTGGCGGCCGCCTCGGGCTCCCTGGAGTAGTGCTCCAGCTCGCTCCGGTAAAGCTCCGCCAGGCTTTCGATCTGCTCCGCCTCCGGCGGCCGCGCCAGGCAAAGCTTGAGCCCGTAGCGCGCCCGGTCCTCGACGCTTGCTCCGCCGGACTTGAAGATCCGCCGGGCCAGCGCCTGCGACGCTTCCACGTAGACCGGGTCGTTCATGGTGACGAAGGCCTGGAGTGGCGTGTTGGTGTTGATGCGGCGGAAAGTGCACAGCTCGCGGCTGGGAGCGTCGAAGGTGGCCATCGACGGGTAGGGGACGGTGCGCCGCCAGAAGGTGTAGAGCCCGCGGCGATAGCGGTCCTCGCCGGCGCTGGTCGGCCACGTCCTCTCGCCGTTGAAGGCCGCCTGCCACAACCCCGGCGGCTGCGGCGGATAAACCGAAGGGCCGTACAACTTGCGGCTGAGGAGGCCGCTCAAGGCCAGCGCCTGGTCACGCACCATCTCGGCCTCGAGGCGGAGGCGCGGCCCGCGCGAGAGCAGGCGGTTGCGGGGGTCCTTTTGCAGCAGATCAGGGGTGACGCGCGCCGACTGCCTGTAGGTCTGCGAGGTCACCATCAATCGCAGGATCGCCTTCACGTCCCACTTGCGGGCTCCGGGGGACAACGGCGACAGGAACTCCACCGCCAGCCAGTCGAGCAGCTTCGGATGGCTGGGCGGCTCGCCCTGGGCGCCGAAGTCCTCCTGGGTCTCGACCAGGCCCAGGCCGAAGAGCTGCGCCCACAGGCGGTTCACCAGGACACGCGCCGTCAAGGGGTTCTCCTCATCGACGAGCCAGCGCGCCAGGCTCAGGCGGTTCCGGGGGGCATCCGGGAGGAGGGGATGGAAGGCCGCCGGCACGCCGGGCTCCACCTCCTCGCCGGGGTTGAGGAAGTTCCCCTTGATCTGGACCCGCGTCTGGCGGCGGTCCTTCCCCTCCAGCTCCACCATCACCGGCAGCATCGCCGGCTTGGGACGGGAGCTTTCCAGCTTGGCGATCTCCTCGATCGCCGCCTTCACCGGAGCGGAGGTCGCCGACAACCGGAAGCGTCCGAGGCTGTACTGCGGGTCCTTGAAGAGATGCTCGAGCTGAAAGGAAAGGGCGGTTTCCTTCTCGCCGTCCGCCGCGGCCACCGGCGAAGCCGCCACGAACACCGCCGCGTGCGGCTCCTTTTGCCGCAGCCCCACGCTCCACCCGCTCTCCTTGAGGTCCTTCTGCTTCAAGGCGTTCTGGACGGGAAAGCCCTCTTGCGAGAAGTCGGCGGCGGCGAGGGCGAATGGAACGCTCCGGCGGCCGCTCGTGGAAAAGCTGGCGCTCGGATCGGGAGCGCCGGCGCGCTCTTCCTGCCAGACGGCGGCGCGCGCGCCGTCGAGGACGAGCAGCCGGAAGCCGGAGAGGCGCTTCGTGATCTCCGCGCCGCCGTCGGCGCGGTTCCAGATGACGATCTGGTCGATGGGCTTCGCCTCCCCGAGATCCACCTCCCACCAGGGATCCTTCTCATTCTTGGTGTGCGTCGTCGACTTCGCCTCGGCGTAGCGGCCGTCCGTGTTGCCGTCGATGGCGAGAGCCGCCGGGCCGTCGTAGTCGGTGCTCGATTGATCCGCCGAGCCCGCGCGGGCGAGGTCGGCGCCGCCGCTGTAGACTTCCACCTCGGCGAGCGAGAGGATCCGCCGCTCTCCCGGCAGCTCGATTCTCACGAAGCGTCCCGAGAGCTTCCGCGCCGAGCCTTCCGGCGCGCCCGCCGCCACCGAGAAACGCGAGAGGATGAAGTTGCCGTCGCCGCCCCGGCCGGAGCCGCCGACGGGCAAGGAGCCGTCCGGAATAGCCTCGAGGCGGAAGGCGGTGATGCCCTGGAGGTCGGTCTTCGCCGTGACGGTGTAAACCTCCGGCTCCTTTGAGGGGTTAGTTACCAGGATCGACCCGTCCTCCAGAAGGCGCGGCTCCACCCCGCTTTTCGCCTTCGCCTCGAGGGGCTTGAGCACGCGCCATTCGGCGGACTCGAACTGCTTCTTGAGCTGCGCGATGCGGGCGTTGGTCTCCTCGATCTGCTTCTCGAGATGCCGAGGCGGCACCTCGAGAAGCGGCGCCTCGTCGCTCCTGTCCGCATCGGCGGTCTGGTTGAGGAAGGCGTAGAACTGGTAGTACTCCTGGTTGGTGATGGGGTCGTACTTGTGGCTGTGGCACTTGGCGCAGCCCATGGTCAGGCCCATCCATGCCTGCACCGTCGAGTCGACGCGGTCCCTCACCGCGGCCACCCGGAACTCTTCATCGTCGGTGCCCCCCTCGGTGTTGGTGAGGGTGTTCCGGTGGAAGGCGGTGGCGATGCGCTGCTCGAGGGTCGGGTTGGGCAGGAGGTCGCCGGCCAGCTGCTCGATGGTGAACTGGTCGAAGGGGAGGTTGCGGTTGAAGGCCTCGATCACCCAGTCGCGGTACGGCCAGATGTTGAGCCGCAAGGGATCGGAGCCGTAGCCGGCCGAGTCGGCGTAGCGGGCGAGGTCGAGCCACAGGCGGGCCCAGCGCTCGCCGTAGGCGGGATCGCCGAGGAAGCGGTCGACGGCCTTCTCGTAAGCTTCAGCGCTCGGGTCGCCGGCGAATGCATCGACCTCCTCCGGCGACGGCGGCAGGCCGCGCAGGTCGAAGCTCAACCGGCGGAGGAGGGCATAGCGGCCGGCGGGCGGGGAGGGCTTGAGCCCTTCCTCCTCCAGGCGGGCAAGGATGAAGTGGTCGATCCCATTGATTGGCCAGGCCGGGTCATGGACTTCCGGAAGCGGCCAGCGCCGCGGCTTGACGTAG
The DNA here is from genome assembly GCA_016209605.1 of Planctomycetota bacterium. Classification (GTDB taxonomy): domain Bacteria; phylum Planctomycetota; class UBA8108; order UBA8108; family JACQVS01; genus JACQVS01. The sequence continues at coordinate 17,584 of JACQVS010000110.1, read as the reverse complement.
GACCAGTGCTCGGCGTAATTGGCCCCCTGTTCGATCCAGCGCCGGATCAGCTCGATCTGCCCCTTGCCGAGATGGTTGCCGGAGCTGGCGGGCGGCATGCGGTCGTCGGGATCGGGGCAGGTGATGCGGCGGATGAGCTCGCTCCTGGCCGCATCGCCGGGGACGATGGCGGTCTTCTGGCTCTTGAGCGGCGTGATGGCCGACTCGCGGCGGTCGAGTCGCAGCCCGGCCTCGCGATGTCGTTCATCGGAGCCGTGGCAGGCGAAGCAGTTCTTCGAGAGGATGGGCCGGATGTCCCAGTTGTAGTCGACGGTCTTCTGCCGGCCCCGGTCGGCCGCCGGGGCCGCCGGCAAGAGCGCTAGGAATGCGGCGAGCGTGCAGCCCGCCTGGATGCGGCAAGCCATCGATAGACCTCTGTGCGGTAAGAAAGCAACACGTTTTAAACCAGCCCTATATTTTAAATGAAAATTTAGCGTTTCGACGATTTTTTTCGCGGAAAATAGACCTCATGAAACGAGCGCGCCACCTCCGCGAGCACATGGAAGATCTCGATTGCGATCAGCGGCTGCTGTTCAACACCTACCGCCAGCTCGCCGGCATCAACCGCCTCTTCTCCCGGTGGCGGCGCGTTTACAAGAGCTACCTCCGGCCACGGCTCACCGGCCGCGGCCGCGTTCACAACATCCTCGACCTCGGCTCGGGCGGCGGCGACATCCCCCTCGCTCTCTTCCGGTGGGCGCGGGCCGACGGGCTCCAAATTCAGGTCACCGCCGCCGATCCGGACCCTCGGGCCATCGCCTTCGCGCGCCGGCGCTCCTGGCCACCGGAGATCGAGTTCCTGCGGGCCTCGGCGCGCGACTTGCGCGAGCAGGGACGGCGGTTCGACTTCGTCATCTCGAACCACCTCCTCCACCACCTCGCCGAGGCGGAGTTCGCCGGCCTGCTCGAGGACGCGGAGCATCTGGCGCGGGAGCTGGTCCTCTTCGCCGACGCTCGGCGCAGCGCCATCGCTTGCATCTTTTTCTGGCTGATCACCGCCCCCTTCTTCCACCGCTCTTACATCGTGGCCGATGGGCTGGCCTCCATCCGGCGGAGCTACACCGAGCGGGAGCTGCGAGCGCTGGCCCCGCGCGGCTGGGAGGTGCGCCGCCTGTTCCCGTACCGGCTGCTGCTCCTCTGCCGGAGCCGGCTCCCGGGCCGCGACGCTCTCCAGCCGTGATACCCCCGATGGCCGAGAACCATGCCGAGGTCATCATCATCGGGGCCGGGCCGGTCGGGCTCTTCCTCGGCTGCTGCCTCGAGCGGCTGGAGGTCCCCTTCCTCATCCTGGAGAAGGATCAACAGCCCTCGGAGCACACGCGCTCGATCGGCCTCCACCCTCCCAGCCTGGAGAGGCTCGAGCGGCTGGGGCTGGCGGAGCGCTTCCTCGAGAAGGGGGTGAGGGTCGAGGCGGGGAAAGTGTTCCTGAACGGCCGCTATCTCGGAACGCTGTCGTTTCGCGGCTGCCCCGAGCCTTTCAACTTCGTCCTCTCCCTGCCGCAGCACGACACCGAGGGCATACTGGAGGAGCATCTCCAGAAGCGGGCGCCGGGCTGCCTCCGGCGCGGCCTCGAGGTCGTGAACGCCGCCGGCCGGGACGCCGGCGTGGAAACGGAGGCGGTGGATGGAACCGGCGCGCGCCTCCGCTTTTCGGGGCTCTATGCCATCGGCTGCGATGGCAAATCGAGCCGGCTGCGGGATCTGGCCGGCGTCGAGTTTGTGGAAAAGCCCTATCCGGATGCCTTCGCCCTGGGGGACTTCGACGATCGCACCGGCTTCGGCGCCGCGGCGGCCATCTTCCTGGGAACGGCGGGCCTGGTGGAGTCCTTTCCCCTCCCGGGCGGCCGGAGGCGCTGGGTGATGAAGACGGAGCGCTTCGAGAAGAAGCCGGCGCTCAAGGATTTCCGCCAGCGGGTGCGCGAGCGCACTGGCCACGATCTGGCCGGGCTGAAGCCTTACCGCTTGAATTCCTTCGGCATCCAGGCCTGCATCGCCGCCGCTTTTTTCAAAGGCCGCGTCGCCCTCGCCGGCGACGCCGCCCACGTAGTCAGCCCCATCGGCGGCCAGGGCATGAACCTCGGCTGGCTGGACGCCTGGGATCTGGCCTCGGCTCTGGCCCGGATCCTGAAGAAGGGCACTGCGCCGGAGGAGGCCCTCAGGCATTACGAGCGCCGCGCCCGCCGCCGGGCAAAGCAAGCCTGCCGCCGCGCCGAGTTCAACCTGTTCCTGGGGAGGGAGCACCGGCGATCTCTCCTGCGCCGCGCCCTGCTTTGGCTCATCCTCCACCCCCCGCTCCGCCGGCGGTTCGCGCGGTTCTTCACCATGCGCGGGCTGAAGTGAAGATAAAATCACCTTGAATGTCATTTTATCCGGATAAAACGACATTACACCAACGTCGCTCAGGAGACGGGTCCCCTGGCTTGACATCCCGGCTCGTCCGCGCCGAGAGGTCGCAGGGATCGAGGACGCCGTTCCCGTTACAGTCGGTGAACCTGATCTCGTTCCAGGAGATCCAGGCGCCACTCGTCCCTCCCACCGTAGCGAGGTCGATGCGGCCATCGCCATCGAGGTCTTCAGAAGCGATGGCGAGCACGGAAGACGGAGCGACGAGCGTCTTCCCCGGCACGAACGTCCCGTCCCCCCGGTTTGGGAGAAGGAACACGTTGTTCTCGCCCCCCACGGCCACGAGGTCGGGCGCGCCCTTCGCGGGCGACCTTGCGGCGGCCACGGCCTGGACCTTCGCCCTGAGGGAAAGAACCTCCGGCTCGCCGAAGCGCCCCTCCCCCGCGTTCTTGAGGAGCCAGATGCAGTCGGGCCGAAGGACGCCGGCGAGATCGAGATCGCCGTCGCCCTCGAGGTCCACGGCCAGGATGCTCTGTCCGTAGCCGCCCAGCGAACGATGGACCGGGGACGCGAACTCGCCCTGGCGGTCGTTCCGGAGAAGCGAGAGAGGCTGCGATCTGTTGTTGTTGACCGTGGCGAGGTCGAGGTCCTGGTCCCCATCGAGGTCGGCAACCGCGATGTAGGTCGGGTAAGAACCCGTCTCGAGCTTCTCGGGGCTCTCGAACCCGCCCTTCCCCGTGTTCTTGAGCACGAAGACGTGCCTCTCGCCGCCCGCCACAGCCAGGTCCTGATCGCCGTCCCCGTCCAGGTCGTCCGCGAGCTGGAGGGCCCTCGCGTATCGCTCCTCCGGCTCCCTCTCGGTGGCCCTGCGGATGATGGCCTCAATCTCCCACGGGATGCGGCGGTCGAGCGTGCGCGGCCTGGGCGGGGAGCCGCGAAGGATCTCCTGCAGGAGTCGCCGGCGGTTGGTCTCGGAGAACGCGGCCTGGAGCGTGATGAGCTCGTAGAGTGTCATCCCCAGCCCGTAGATGTCGCCCTGAGGGCTCGAGTGGCCCTGGAAGCGCTCGGGGGCCATGTAGCGCAGGGTTCCCAGGATCTCGCTCGACCGCGTCAGCTTTCCATGTACTCCGTAACGGACGGATTTTCGCCCCGGCGGTGGCGCTCGAGAAAAGATAACACCAGCGGCTCGAGCTCCGGCCCGAAGAAGGCGCTCGTGAAGCCCTGATCCTCGCTCATTCCCGGCCCTTCTTCGGAATCCCTCCAGGCCCGGAAACGATTTTCTTGAGGCGGCCGAGGGCGCGGTAGTACCGCTTGCTAGCGGCCGACGCCTCGATCCCCAGGGCCTTGGCGACTTCGCCAAAGGAGAGCTGCTCGAAGTGCCTCAGGGCAAGGACCTCACGGTCCACCGGGTCCAGCCGTTCGAGAGCCTCCCGCAGTTGAGCTCGAATCTCGGCAAGGACGGCACACCCACTCGGCGAGGGCTCTTCCCGCAACAGATGAGTTGCCAACGCCGCGGAGCTCGTCTCGAGGGTCTCTTCCCCCCAGATTCGCACCTCACGGCAGACGTCGCGGCATTCCAGAAAGTGGTGACGATGGAGAGCCAGGAGCCTCTGCCGCGCCAGCCGATGCAGCCATAAGTAGAATGGCATGGGAAGATCCTTCAAATAGGCATCCAGGCGACGTGCGGCTTCCAGATACGCCTCCTGGATGACGTCGGACGGATCGATCCGGCGTTGGAGCCGGGGGTCCAGGCGCAGTTCGAGCATGAGCCGGAGCCGATTCCTGTGCTGCTGGAACAGTCCAGCGAAGGTTTTCTGCCGGGACTCCGCGCTGCCGCAGCTCAGGAGTAGTTTGACCTCTTGAGTGTCTCCTTGCATAAGCACCGAACCTCCTGGACAACCTGGCGAAAGTGCCGGTCGGCACATTCTCGCCATAGCCCTGCAATTATCCTGAAGAGTGAGGTAAGGTCAACCCCGGCCCGCCGGGTGCAGAGAAATCGAAAGATCCTTACGCCCAAAATTCCAGAGTGAGCATGTGGTCGTAAAAGTTATGGCGTGGCGTCGGGGGGAGAGAGTCTGCGGATCACAGCGTCAAGCCCTTCTCCTCTGGCCTGGGCCCGGCGCAACTCCTCCAGCATGCTGGCCCGCTCCCGCTGGGCGACCAGGGTGCCATGGTCCTCCGTACTCAATATTCCTAGCTGCCCACGGGGATTGTAGGCAGGCATTATGTTTATCTCAACACTCCAACCAGATCGGAAATTTTGCGTTGCTCCGGCGTGACGCGAAATTCAATTTTTTCCCCGTCGGCGCTACAATGTCTCTCCGCCGACCAACGAAAGGAGAGATCGCTCCATGAAGCCGATTTGGACCGCCCTGATGCTCAGTTCAATCCTCGCAACGGCCGGACTCGCCGGCCCCGGCGAGCTGGCGGTGACGGTCGCGCCCGCCGCTCCCGGGCGGCAGCTGGTGCGCCTGGCGCTCCCTCTTCCTCCGGGCTCGCTCCCGGAAGGGCAGGCGCTGGTGTTTTCCGGCGGCGGGCGCGAGGTCGAAGCGGGGGTGCGGGTGTTGACCTGGCACGGCGGCAATGGAGATGCGCCACGCTCGGCGCGCCGAGCGCTGGCGACCTTTCCCTGGACTTTCCCGGACAACAAAACACCCTGTGCCTTCACTTTCAAGGCCGCTTCTCCATCGGCCCAACCTGCCGCAGCGCTGCCGGCGATTTTCCGGATCGACGGGGAGGAGATCCACTTTTCCCTTCCTGGCTGCCGGCCGATGCCCCGCCGGAGAAGCAGGTCTGGCGGCTCAAGATCTACGCCATGGAGAACGATCCGGAGGTGCTCATCGAGCGCGCCGCCCGGGATTTTCCCGGCATCGTGGATCAAAGGGCGCGAAGCCGGGCGCTGAACGCCTTCCAGACCGCCGGCATCCAGGACCGCCTTCCGGTCTTCAGCAGCCGCGCCAAGGAGCGGCTCTCCTTCCCGCTCTCCTGGCTCTCGGGAAAATATCAGGATTTTTCCGCCTGGAAAACGACCGCCCGCGCCAGGGTCATCGAGTGCCTCCTCGCCGCGCCGCCGGCGGCCCCTTTCGACCCGCGGATCCTCGGCGAGGAGGACCGCGGCTCATACACCGCCAGGAAGGTCGCCTTCAACCTCACCGCCGACAGCCGCGTCCTGGGCTTCCTGCTCGTCCCCAAGGGGAAGTCCCCCTTCCCCGCCGTGCTCCTCCTCCACGACCACGGCGCCCGCTTCGACATCGGCAAGGAGAAGGTCATCCGCACCTGGGGCGATGAAAATCGGCTGAAGTCTTCCACGGAGTGGGTGGAGCGCTACTACGGCGGCCGCTACCTCGGCGATGAGCTGGCGAAGCGAGGCTACGCCTGCTTGGCGACGGACGCCCTCAACTGGTCTGGCCGCGGCGGCGCCGGCTTCGACGGCCAGCAGGCCCTGGCGAGCAATCTGCTCCACCTGGGGATGTCCTTCGCCGGCTTGATCACCCACGAGGACCTCCGCGCCGCCGAGTTCCTGGCGGCGCGGCCGGAGGTGGATCCGAAACGCATCGCCGCCATGGGGCTGTCGATGGGCTGCTTCCGCACCTGGCAAGTGGCGGCACTTTCCGATCGCATCGCCGCGGGGGCCGCCATCTGCTGGATGGCGACGGTGAAGGGGCTGATGGTGCCGGGAAACAATCAAACCGCCGGGCAGTCCGCTTTCACCATGACCCATCCGGGGCTGTTCAACCATCTCGATTACCCCGACGTCGCCAGCCTCGCCTGCCCGAAGCCGATGCTCTTCTACAACGGCGAGAAGGATCCGCTCTTCCCGGTGCCGGCGGTCGAGGAAGCGTATGCCAAGATGAGGCGAGTGTGGGAGTCGCAGAAGGCGGGGAGCCGGCTCGAGACCCGGCTCTGGCCGGTGGGACACGCCTTCACCCTGGAAATGCAAGAGGCCGCCTTCGCCTGGCTCGACCGGCAGTTGAAGCGATAAAAAAAGGGTCAGGGAAAACAGAAATCTTACCTTCCCGAGCCAATCTGCCGCAGCACCTGGTCCCGGTTGGCGATCTTCTCGAGCTTGAGGGCGATGCGCTTGTACTTCGGCGCCACCTCGATGCTCAGGTGCGCCCCTTTTTTCCGCGCTGACGATTTGTCGCCGACAAAAGTTTTGTGCTCGCCCCGGAAGTTGACGTACTGGATCTCGATGGGGCTGGCGGGGGGAGCGGAGGGCTCCGGCGCGGCTGGAAACAGCACGCCGCCGGGCCGCGCTCGGGATTCCCGCGAAAAGGGCATCTCCCCGGCAGACCGCCTGGCGTAGTCCTCATCGAAGCACGAGCAGCGGGGATTGACGCAGTAAACGCCGATGAAAGTCTCCCTCGCCCCGGGAGCGCCGCACCAGGGGCACGGGACCTTGAAACCGAAAAGTTTGGCGAAAAGTCCCATGGCTTCAGTTCCTTCTTGAAATAAATCGAGGAGGCGGCTTGAACAACGACCTTTACACCGTGGTGGAAAGGTCTTCAATGACATCTATCGACAGGCGGCCCTCTTTCTCACGAGTTTTATTCAGCCGCTGCTTCTAGACCTGGAGAAAAGGCCTGAGAAGAGGGGTTCTCCCCGCCTCTCCGGCCTGGCAGCCGCCTCCTCTTTTTTTCAACCAGCCATCGGGTCCGAAAAACGAAAAAGGACGATTCCAGATGGCCATGGTGGAGCAGCCGGCGCCGATGGCGGAGCGACGGCAAGCCCATGGCCCGGAGCTTCTCGAAGGACATCCTCCGGAAGTTCCCCTTCTTGTGGCCGTTTCGAAAAGCCACCGCCAGGACCTCCTCCGCCAGCCAGCGATCGATCCAACGGAGCTGCTCTTCATCGTCGACGTGCTTCAGATAGTAATCGATGATGGCCACTGGCCGGAACCTTTTTTCAAGCACGCCTCTCGCAAGGTCGACCGCGAGCCGGGCGCGGTCTTCGGGATCGGCCAGGGCCTCGAGCTTCCGCCGCCCCCTCCGGAAGGCGTAGCGGAACTGGTTGCAGACCTTGCGGACCTTGTCGCGCGACAGGCCGATGCCGCCCGCGGCGCGGAACTCGAGCCCGAGATGGCGGAACCTGGCGATTTTTTGAAAGACCTCGTCGGCCTCATCCCCCCCGGAGAAGGCGAAGTCCCGGTGGTGGCTCGGTTTGCTGAGCAGCTTCAAGGCCTTCATGGCTTCCTCGAGCCGCCGGCTGCCTTCCAGGGCGGACTCCCGGCTTGTGGAGAATCCCAGCATGTCATCGGCGTAGCGGAAAAAATGGAATCCGGGAATCGAGGCCAGCTCCCGATCGAGGGGCGTCAAGTAGAGGTTGGCGAAGAAGCACGCGATGGCCGCGCCGAAAGGCACGCCTCGCGACGCCGTCTTGATGGCTTCCTCCCCTTCGCTTTTGAAGCGAAACTCGACCCGCTCCCGGAGCAGGTCGAAGAGGTAATCTTCCGGCTCGACCCACTCGGCCAGCAGCTCGAGCAGGATCGCATGGTCGATCGACAGAAAGCAGTCGGCGATGTCGCGCTTGAGGAAGTAAAGCGGCCGGGGCAGCTCCTGAAGCTTCCGGGCAATGCGGCGCTGGCAGAGATCGACGCCGCGGCCGCGGTGGCGGTAGGCGTAGCTCGAGCTCGAGAAGGCGCCGTGAAAGTGGGCGTTCAGAAGGCGGTAGAGAAGGAGATCGACGATGCGCTCCTCCCACGGAAAGAGGTAAACCTTGCGCTGCTTGCCGTTGAAGTTGTAGTGCAGCTCCAGGCCCTCGCGAAAGTGGAAGGCGCGCTTCACCAGCGCCTGATGGATCCGCTCGACGTTCTGGGGGGTCCGCCGCGCGAAGTCGTAAAGGGTGCGGCGGTCGAGGGAGGCCGAAAGCGACTTGCGGGGGAAGAAGAGCGACTTGGTGTAGGTCCTGAGGACCGCCCGCTCGAGGTCCAGCTCGCGGTAAAGCGCCCGGAAGGTGACCTTTTTCGCACGAGGCGGGAGGGAAAAATCCGTTGCCAACAACCGCGCCATCAATTGCCTTTTCCCGTTTTCGCGAATTTGTAAACGAAGATTCCGTAGCCGACGCCGGCCGGATCTCTGGACCTGGCCATCTGGAAGGCCATGAAGAGTCCATCATCGCTGACCACCGGATTCGACGACTTGTAGCCGGGAAAATCGCTGAAGAAGGTCAGGCGCTCGCAGGCGCCGGTGCCGTCCAGGGCCAGCTTCCAGATGTCAATGTGGCCCGCGCCCTTCAGGTTCTGCTTGTCGCACTCCACCAGCGTGTATTTCCCGTCGGGAAAGACGCCTTCGGGCTCATCGTACTGGCCGGGAGAGTTGGAGTAGTTCGCGACCTTCCTGGTGCTCAGATCGATGCCGCAGACCTCGGTTCCTTGATGGCCGTAGGCGCTGAAAATCAGCTCCCGCTCCTCCGGCGGGCGGAAATTCTGCGTCTCCAGGGTGCACTTGAAGGGCAGGTCGCGGCTGTCGATGATGAGCTTTTGATTGGCCAGCTTGGGCGCGCCGTTCTCGTAAACGAAGTCGGCCTCGTACATGCGGGAGCTTCCCCGGGGCAGCTCGTCCGGATACTGCTCGCTCACGTGCGTCCAGGCGATGTGCATGCGCCGGCGCGATATCGCCGGACCTTCGCTGCACTTGGTCCCGAGGGGGACCGGCGGCCGGGCGAGGCTCTGGTCGAGAACGGAGAGCCAGCACTGGACGCGGCTTTTGTGGATGTCCTTGGGGTCGAACGCCTCCGGGCCGGAGAGGAGGAGGTCGCCGTTTGGAAGATAAAGCGCCCGGGTGTAGCCCTGATGCTGGTAGTGGTGGGTCATCGGGCGGATGATGCCGGTGCCGAGCTCCACTTCGTAGACATCGCCGAAGGTCTTTTCGACGAACAGGATCCTCCGGCCATCCTGCGACCAGTCGGGCCGCTCGCCGAACCACGTCAATCTCTTGAGGTGCGGGGGAAGATGGTCGGCGGGGCATTCCCCTTCTTTCGGCGCTGGCTGGGCGGCCGCCGGCGGCATCATTCCGAGGGGAAGGAGGATGAAAAGCAGCTTTGAAATCCTCAAAATATGTCTGTATATAGGCCTGGATATTCGGCGGCCGCGATTCAAGGGGCACCTCCAAGACAGAAATTTTTCAAGCGCTACTGCGGCTATGAAATTTCAGGAAATATATAACATCGCCGACTAAAAGTAAAGCCGGCCAGGGTTGGATGGCATCGCGCCGGCGCCGTGGAAGGACCCTCTCACGCCTTTTTTTCAACGGGCGGCCAGGGGTAATACAAGCTCTACCCCGATCCCCGGGACCTTATCCCGATTGTAAATGCGACATCTCCCGCCCCTGCTCCAGACCAACGACGCGACAAAGGGAAGGCCCAGTCCCATACCCGCCACGCAACCGCTGTGGTGCTTCTCGCCTTGATAATAAGGCACCCAGACCAGCATCAGCTGCTCCGGAGGTACGGTGACTCCATCATCGAGGATTTCGATGGCCAGTTCCTTGTCTTGACGCGCCGCGAAGATCTCCACTTGAGGGGAACGCCGGGGGTGGAATTTCTTGGCATTCTCCAGGATCTCCCAGAGCGCCGACTCGACGGCTTCCCGGGAGAGAGAAAGATGGGCCCCATCCAGGGCCTCCAAGCCGGAAATCGATGCCGGCTTGATATCCAGGCTGGCGCACATGGTGTTGATGATCTTCGGAAGCAAGGCGAGATCGAGTCCCTCGCCGGGGTCGGGGAGCTTGGGCGCGTTCAGGTATTGCAGGATCCGATCAATTTCTCCCTGCAGATCTTGCGCGTTTTTGAGCGCGATTCCTGCAAACTCGGCAATTTCGGCGCTGGGATAATTCTCCGCTTGCTGAGACAGGATTTCCAGCCCCGCGATGATCGCCGTCAAGGGCGTGCGGAGCTTGTGGGAAATCATGGAGTGAAATTTCCATATGTCCCGATGCATGGCCATCTGGGTGGTGACATCATGGAGGCGGACGATGAACTCCCCGTTCAACTCCGAGGAAAAATCGAGCATTTCGATCTGCAGCCAGAGCGCATTCCGGGAGGGAGATTCCGGCCGCACCAGGTAGCGCGGCGGCTGCAAGGGAGCGGGAGATTGCTTCGGCCAGCTTTCCCACGCCTGCTGCGGCTCGAGATGATACTGATTCCGGGCCAGCTCCAGAAAAGTTTCCGAAAAGTCCTCTTTTTTATTTTCGGGGAGGCCGAGGTACAGACGCGCTCGAATGTTGGCATAGAGTATTTTGCCGTCATCCTTCAACACCAGGTAGCCATCTCCAGACCGTTCCACGGCCCACTCGAATTTGACCCGCTCCAGGAGCAGCCGGCGATAGCGGTTGAGGCGGGTGATGGTCCGCACCCGCGCCCGCAGCTCCGTGCGATCGAAGGGTTTGGTGATGAAATCGTCGGCCCCGGCTTCGATGGCCTGCAGGCGGGAATCGCGGTCATCCAGAGCCGTCACCATGATAATGGGGACATCGGCAGAGAGTGGATCCGCGCGCAGTTTCCGGCACACTTCGATCCCATTCATTCCCGGCATCATCACGTCGAGAAGAATAAGATCCGGATGCAGCTCCTTGGCTTTATCCAGAGTCTGCGGCCCGTTTTCAGCAAAGGCCAGTTCGAAGCCCATGGGGAAAAGCAGCCCCTCCAGCGCCTGGCGCCCGATTTCCTGGTCATCGACGACTAGAACAGTGGTTTTATTTTTCATATTCAACCGGCGGTTCGGTTATCGGCTAGATATATAAATAACTGGAGCGGGATTCCATGCCTCTGGCGCCACCCCGGCCACAATCGCCTTGCACTGGACCCGTAAAGCGGTTTTACTGGTCCTTCGTGATAAATCTCCCGTGGATCTGGATGGTCCTGATCGCCTCTACCGCCACGGCCGCTCCTCCGGAGCCGATTTACTTGAGCGAGGCGCCCGAGCGGCTCCTTCTCGTCCGCCAGGGCTGGGGCAAGCTGGGCCTTGACGCGGCGGCCCATCAGCCGGGCATTGCCGGCTTGCCGCTCGAGATCGGCGGAAAAAAGTATCCCAAGGGGCTGGGCCACCATGCCGGCGGATCCATCCTCATCCTCCTCGACGGCGAGTTCTCGAGCTTCGAGGCCGAGGTTGGCATCCAGAAGCAGGCCTCCCAGGAAGGGAGCGCCGTCTTCCGAGTCCTCGTCGATGGCGAGCCGCGCTTTGAAAGCGGCGTCCTCCGCCAGGCCGACGGAGCCCGGGCGGTGAAAGTCTCCGTCGAGGGAGCCCAGGAGCTGCTCCTCGTGGCCCGGGATGCCGGCGACGGCATCACCTGTGACATGGCCGACTGGGCCGAGGCGCGCCTCGTGCCCTCATTGGCGGCGCGGGGCGAGGCGGCCCGGGAGGCGGTGGACGCGGCCAGGTTCGCCCGCGTGGTCACCTGGGATCCGGATCGCGCCGATGGTAGCCGAGCGAGCCGCATCGAGGAGTTTCGCGCCGAAGACCTGTTTCTCGAAACCGAAATCCTCCCCGATGCGAGCGGCCTTTACGACGTGCCCGGTGCGGCGGGCGGGCCCGGCGGCATCGGCCTCCAGTGGCTCGGCCGGCGAGCCTTCAAGGAGCTGCGCATCCGCTTCGCCGATGAAAAGTCCGCGCCGCCCGCGGCCGGCGTCAAGGTGGAAGGCTGGTTCGGCGAGTCGGCCTGGCAGGGGGGCTGGAAGGCGCTCGCGGGAAGCTTGAGCGCGGCCGGAGATCAGTGGGTCTTCCGCATCGCTCCAAAGACGGCGGATGGCGGCCTCCTCCAGACGCAGAAATGCCGCTGGATCATTCCACCGGCCGCCCTGCCGCTGAAAGTGCGCGGGCTCTCAGCCTTCACCCGCTCGCGCTGGGAGGCGGCGAAGCTCTTCATCCAGGTGGAAAATCCCGCCGCCGGCGCGCGCGGGGGGATCGAAATTTATAACGGCGAGCTCTTGAGCCCCGCGGAGCCCTCGTGGAACCTGGCGCGGCCCCTTCGCCTCACGGTGCGCCGCAGCCGGCCCTCCTTTTTCAAGTCCGATGCCACCGTGCTGCGATTGCGCCTGCCGAGCGGCGCCTTCGGCGTGGCGGTCGAGGATATTCTCAAGAGCGACGGCGTCTACGTTGCGGGCCACGGCCTCTTCGCCGCTTGCGATCCGCCGCCCGTGACCCTCGATGATTACAAGAAGAAGATCGCCGGCCAGAAAACCATCCTCGAGCGCGTCCGCGAGCTGCCCGACCAGACCCTCGAGCAAGCCATGGCCAGGACGCACCACGAGGCGCAGCGCGAGGGCCCGGTGCTTCTCTCCCTCGCCGCCGGCAGCGCCAAGTTCGTGGTCGAGCGGACCGGGGCGGTGCAGTTCCAGCCCGCTCCCAGCGCCGGCGGCGACTGGTTCGCCTCCGCGGCCGAGCTGCGCCCGCGCCTCGGCAGCGGCAAGAATCTCCAGCTCTCGCGCCATCTCGACGGCGGCTGGCTGCCGGCGCCGGTCATCAGCGTGGAGGAAGAGGGCATGGTCTACACCCAGCGCGCCTTTGCCGCCCCCATCGATGATGGCGGCGAGCGGCCGGCGCGGCTCAATCGTAATTCCGCCTGCGTTGTGGAATTCATGGTGAGAAACGCACGGGCGAACACGGCTTCTGCCTCCCTGGCTATCGCCTTCCATGCCAGCGCCCGGCAAAAACATCCGGCGCGGATCTCCCCCTGCCCGCGGGGATTCCTGGTTTCGGGGCCAAGCGGCCCATTCGCCTTTGCCGACGCGAGCGGTGCCGGCCCGCTGAAAATCCTGGCCGAGGGGAGCCAGCTCGTCCTCTCCGGCGAGCTGGCCGCCCACGAATCGGCCCGCTGCGTGATCTACCTGCCGGGGGCGGGCGTGAAGGCCGAAGATCTGTCGTCCCTCCCCGGCCCCGAGCGGCTGCGCGCCGAGCTGGAGGCCACCTGGAAGGCGGTCCTCGCTCCCGCCATGCAGGCGGAGACGCCCGATCCGTTCCTCAACGACTTGATCCGCTCCTCCCAGGCGCGCTGCTGGATCGCCGCCCGCGGCGAGGAAAACGGCGAGCGCATCGCGCCGTGGGCCGCCGCCATGTCCTACGGGCCCCTCGAGAGCGAGGCCCACTCGGTGATCCGCGGCATGGACCTCCTCGGCCACGAGGAGTTCGCGCGGCGCGGCCTCGACTTCTTCATCCGCCGCTACAATCCGAGCGGTTTCCTCACCACCGGCTACACCACCTTCGGGACGGGGTGGCATCTCTGGACCGCGGGCGAGCACTGGCGGCTGCACCGCGACAAGGCGTGGCTCGAGCGCTCGGTCCCAGAGTTCACGCGCGCCGGGGAATGGATCGCGCGGCAGCTCGAGAAGACGAAGCGGCTCGATCCGCGCGGCCAGCCGGCGCCGGAATACGGCCTCATGCCGCCCGGCGTCCTGGCCGACTGGAACGCCTTCGCATACCACTTCTGCATGAACGGCTACTATTTCGCGGCGCTGCGCGAGGCGGGCGCGATGCTCGCGGAGGTCGGCGATGCCCGCGGGGCGGCCCTTTCACAAAAAGCGCTGGAGCTGAAGGAAAATATCCTGCGCGCCTACCGCTGGACGCAGGCGCGCTCGCCGGTCCTGCCGCTCGAGAGCGGCGCCTGGATCCCGGCCTACCCCTCGCAGGTGCACAGCCCCGGAAAGCTCGCCGACTTCTTCCCCGGACAGGACGCCGGCCGGAGCTGGTGCTACGACGTCGAGCTCGGGGCGCACCAGCTCATCCCCGCCGGCGTCCTCGACGCCGATGGCCCCGATGCGACTCGCATGCTCGAGCACATGGAAGATGTCCAGTTCCTCGCCGAAGGCTGGTTCGACTATCCCGCCGCCGAGAACCGGAAGGACTGGTTCAACCTCGGCGGTTTCTCCAAGGTCCAGCCCTACTACACCCGGAACGGCGAGATCTACGCCCTGCAGAACGATCCCAAGCCCTTCCTGCGCTCCTACTTCAACACCCTCGCCGCCATGCTCAACCCCGAGGTGCTGACCTTCTGGGAGCACTTCTCTGCCAGCGGCGCCTGGGACAAGACCCACGAAACCGGCTACTTCCTCCAGCAAACGCGCTTCATGCTGGTGATGGAGCACGGCGAGGAGCTGTGGCTCGCCCCGCTCCTCCCCAGCGACTGGTTGAAGAATGGGCGGACCGTGGCGGTCGCCGGAGCCCCGACGCGCTTCGGCAAGGTGAGTTACCGCATCCGGTCGCATCTCTCCGAGGGCCGCATCGACGCCGAGATCGACCCGCCGGCTCGCAGCGCCCCGAGGGCCGTGGTGCTGCGCCTGCGCATCCCCGAAGGACGGCATCTCCGCGCCGTCGCCGTGAACGGACGGAGCCACGAGGATTTCGATGCGGCCAGGGAATCGATCACCATCCCCTCGCCCCGGGGAAAAATCGCCTTGCGCGCCGAGGTCCTGGCGGGCGAATAAAATTAAATCCATGAATCGCCGGAGAATGCCGATCCTCTGCTTGCTGGCCCTCGCCACGGCGGCTCTCCTGGCCGCCTGGGCGGCCCGCCGGCGCGGCGGCGGCGAGAAGCCCGGCGGGGAGGCCGGCTCCCCCGCGGCGGTTTACCTCGGCCGCCAGGCCTGCGCCGAATGCCACCGGCGCGAAATGGAGCTTTACCAGGGCTCCCACCACGACCTCGCCATGCAGGAGGCGAGCGAGGAGGCGGTGCTCGGAGACTTCAACGGCGCGAGCTTGACCTGTTTCGGCGTCACCTCGACCTTCTTCAAGCGCGGCGGCAAATTCTTCGCCCGCACCGAGGGGGCCGATGGCAAGCTGAGCGACTACCAGATCCAGTACACCTTCGGCGTTTATCCCTTGCAGCAGTACCTGGTGGAGTTCTCCGGCGGCCGCTATCAGGTCCCGGGCTTATGCTGGGACAGCCGGCCGCGGGAGCAGGGCGGGCAGCGCTGGTTCCACATCTACCCGAACGAGCGGGTCGGCCCCGACAGCCCCCTCTTCTGGACCAAGGTCAGCCAGAACTGGAACTTCATGTGCGCCGAGTGCCACTCCACCAACTTGAAGAAGGGCTACGACTACAAGACCGGCCGCTACCAGACCTCCTGGTCGGAGATCGATGTCTCCTGCGAGGCCTGCCACGGCCCCGGATCAGCGCACCTCGACTGGGCCCGGGCCTACCGGGAGGGGAAGCGGGGGAAAGAGGGGAATCTGGGCCTGCAAGTCAGCCTCAAGCGGAATTATCTCGCCGAGTGGGTCTTCAAGGAGGGCTCCCCGGTCGCCGAGCGGAGCGCGCCTCCCCCTGACCGCGCTCAAGTCGAGGTCTGCGCGCGCTGCCACGCCCGCCGCTCCGTCCTCAGCGAAAACTACGTCCACGGCCGCCCCTTCCTCGACACCCACCGGCCGTCGCTCCTCGAGGAAAGCCTTTATTACGCCGACGGCCAGATCCTCGATGAGGTTTACGAGTACGGCTCTTTCCTGCAAAGCAAGATGCACCAGAAGGGCGTGGTCTGCAGCGACTGCCATGAGCCCCACAGCCTGAAGCTGCACGCCGCCGGCAACGCGCTCTGCTTCCGCTGCCACCTGGAGGAGAAGTACGGCGGCCCGGCGCATCACTTTCACAAGCTGGACTCGCCGGGAGCAAGCTGCATTGAATGTCATATGCCGCGGCGGACGTACATGGTGGTCGATCCGCGCTTCGACCACGGTTTTCGCGTCCCGAGGCCGGACCTGACGCTCAAGATCAAGGCGCCCAACGCCTGCAACTCCTGCCACGCCGACAAGACGCCTCGATGGGCCGCCGAGGAGATCGCCAGGAGATTCCCCGCCGGGCGGGCCCAGGCCCCCACTTACGGAGAGGCTTTTTACGAGGCCCGCTCGGGATCGCCCGCGGCGGATCTTCTCCTGGTCCGGATCGCCGCCGATCCGGCGCAGCCGGCCATGGCGCGCGCCACCGCCCTGTCGATGCTGAGCCAATGTTCCTCTCCGGCGGCGGCGGGGGCGATGCAGCGGGGGCTGGAGGATGCCGATCCGCTCCTCCGCTCCGCCGCCTTGAGCGCGCTCGAGGCGCTGCCGCCCGAGGCCCGCTTCGCGCTGGCCCGGGCGCGGCTCGAGGATCCGGTGCGCGGCGTCCGCATCGAGGCCGGCCGGGCGCTGGCCCCGATCGAGAAGAACAAGCTCCCGCCCGAGGAGGCCGCCCGGCTCGAGAAGGCGGTCGAGGAGTACATCGACGCCCAGATGCTGAACGCCGACCATCCCTCGGCGCACTTCAGCCTCGGGATCTTCTATCTTTCACGCGGCCGGAACCGCGAGGCCGAATCGGCTTACCTGGAGGCCATGCGCCTCGAGCCCGGCTTCGTGCTCGCTTATGTCAACCTCGCCGACCTCTACCGCCTCGAAGGCCGGGAGGCCGAGGGGGAGAAGGTCTTGAAGAAGGCCATCGACCTCGCCCCCGACTTCGCCGATGGACACCAGGCCCTGGGGCTCCTCCTCGCCCGAGCGGGCCGCGAGGAGGAGGCGATCGAGGAGCTCGGGAAGGCGGCGGAGCTGCGGCCGGAAGATCCGCGCTTCGCCTACGTCTACGGCGTCTCCTTGAACTCCACCGGGCAGGCGGAGAAAGCCCTTCAGGTGCTGGAGCGCGCCCTCGAGGTCCACCCCAACAACCAGGAGCTGCTCTACGCCCTCGCGACCATCCACCGCGACCGCGGCGCCCGCGAGGAGGCGCGGAATTACGCCCG
This sequence comes from Planctomycetota bacterium, assembly GCA_016209605.1. Lineage (GTDB taxonomy): Bacteria > Planctomycetota > UBA8108 > UBA8108 > JACQVS01 > JACQVS01. The sequence continues at coordinate 517 of JACQVS010000110.1, read as the reverse complement.
GCGGCTCCTGTCGCTCGCCCCTGACCGCCCCGACCTCCAGGAGCTGGTGCGCCAGGTGGAAATGATGCAGAAGTAACCGGCCCGGGAAATGCCTCCTTTTTAACTTTAGGATTGATCGCGGCTTGGAAAAATTTTAAAATTTTTTGAGATTTCGCGGCCGAAGTTCTCCTCCTTCGCCCTGTAAGGAGCGGTATTTCAAGGTTTTGACCATTTCGATCCTCTCGAGCAAATCCCAGACGGGGTGTCATTGTCATTCCCGGTGATTTTTGACCCATGCTCCCGGTCAAATTGACCCAGGGTCATTTTCTCATTTATCCCATCTCATTCCCTCAGGAGCGAAGCGCATCACTGAATCTCATTCCCAGTGAATTTCATTCCACCCCTTTCCGCCGGCGTCGCTGAGAAGGGTGCAATTTGTTGAAACAAAAAAGCCCCCGGCAGCATGTTGCCTGGGGCCTTTGGCAAGACGGCAGGCTCTGCCCTACCGTTTCACGTCTTTTCCGCGGGCTGCTCTCCT
>JACQVS010000109.1 GCA_016209605.1 Planctomycetota bacterium | reverse complement strand
GGCCCCCGCCGGTCTCGCACTCCGTGCGAGCCTTCGGGCGGCCCTCGGAGGCGACCGCTTCGCGGTACCCGCCTCCTCCGGGCGTTCGAAGCTGCGCAAATGCTCGCTTCTCACCCTTGCCTGGCGCGCTCGGGCACCGCCCGCGAAGCGGGTGGTCGCGGCCTCGGGCCTCGAAGCGCCTACCGGGATAGACTTTAAACCAACCGGATCCGGTCTTCCACGGCTCACGGCCCCGCGACTGGAAAAATCGCCGCCGCGCGGAGCGCCACCGGCCCGAGCAGGCCAGATTCCTGCAAGAGGGCGTCCTTTTTCCACAGCCGCCAGGAGGTGAACGTGAACCGGCCCGTGGGGCTGGGTTTGCCTTCCACCAGCCACCGCGGCCACGCCTTCAGCGTGCCGTCCGGATTGCGGTCGCTGTCCTCAGGCAACTGCTCGTCGCCGATCATCCGGTTCGGCCAGAGATTGATCACGGCGATCTCCAGCGCGTTCGCTCCGGCCCTGGCGGCATCGGTCAAATCGGCGACGAACGGCGGTTTCCAGAGCACGCCGAGATCCTTGCCGTTCAGTTTCACCCGCGCCATCGCCTGCACCTTGCCGAGGTCCAGGTACAACCGCCGGTTTTCGCCGAGCATCTCGCCCGGCACAGCGAACGTTCTGGTGTAGGTCGCGGTTCCGGAAAAGTGCTTCACGCCGGGTTCGGGATGCTCGGTCCAGGAGAGCAGTTTATCCAGCGTCACTCGTTCGGGCGCCCCCCAGCCCGGCGCGAAGCGCACCTCCCAGGAGCCGGTGACCTCCAGCGGCGGCGGCAGGGCCGGCACGTCGCGGCGGAACGTCCGCCCGGAAGCGGTCTTCAATTCGTAGAGCCCACCTTGCCAAGCCTCCAGCAGCAGGCGGCCCGGCGCGTGGCAGCGGAGATCGGCCACGCGTTCGGCGGCGATGGCGGTGGTCAGGGTGATGGTGTCCGGGTCTTGACCGCTCGCCTTGTACGGCTGGCCGCCGATGGTGTATTCTACGACCAGCGTCTTGACGATTCCGAAGGCCGGGTCGTCCCCCTCGGCCATCTGCGCGACCTTAAATGAGTCGGCGCCTCCCTCCACGAGCCGCTGCAGCTTGGCCCCGACGTCCCGGGTGCGCTGCGGGTCGCCCAGCACGCCGTACGTGGCTTTCTGGATGGAGATTTTCTCTTGGCGAATGGGCACCGGCAGGATCGTCTTGCCGTCGCGGGTGAGGGCCACGACCGGATCGGAAGGCGCGGCGCTCTTGCGGAAAACGACGAACACCGAGCCGCTCGGCTCGAAGCGGATGGGGAGGCGGGTGCGGCCGCCGGTTTCCTCGTAGGATGGGGCGGGCAGGATCTCTCCGGTTTCGGGCTGCCACAGCTCGGGGCGCCTGCCGCCGGCGCGGAAGGTGCAGGTGGTCTCCACCGGCTGCTGGCTGCCGCTGGCGACAAAGTAAATCTCCACATCGCCGGCGCGGCGGTGAATCCAGCGGATGGGGCCGGCGGCGGTGAAATCGGGCGGCAAGCCCAGGTTGGCGAGGATCTGCTCGGGCGTTTTGCCGGACGCGACCTTTCCCTTGTCCCACAGCTCTTCCCCGAGCTTCTTCACTTCCTGGTCGCAGTTCGGGTAATCGGTCAGGCTCGGCGATTTCAGGGGTCGGGGGCCGACGATGGTCGCGCCGGCTTCGGCCAGCTCCTTGATCCGGCGCAGCAGTGCCGGCGTCATCGCGCTTGCCGGCGGGAGAACCAGCACCCGGTAGCTCATGCCATCCGGCAGGACGATGCGGCCGCCCTTGACGCTCATGCGGGTGAGCACGACTTCCGGCGTGCAATTGTCATAGTCGTATCCCCGGCGATCGTGCCCCTGGAAGCCCTGCGGCGCGGCCTCGGCCTGCAGGTAACAGATGTCGGCCACGAACAGCCCCTGGCGCAGGAGGAACTGGCAGCGCGCGAGGTACTCGTGCCACGCCGGCGTCAGCTCCCACCACGTCTGGGTTCGCTCGTAGTGCACGCCCCACGGGCCCATGGTCATGCCGGGCCGGCGGTCCGGCCAGGGCTGGAGCGCGTAGCGGTGAAACACGAACCGATTCACTCCCTCGCAGAAGGCGCGGTCGCCGAGCCCCTTGATGGTGGCCGGATGGTCCAGCCACCTCTCCCCATCCGCGGCCGTGAACGCTTCTGCGCCCAGGATCGGCTTGCCGTAGGTGTGGGCCGCCGAGGCCATCTCCTTGAGGGTGTGGAACGCGCCGCCGCCAACCCAGAATTCGCCCATCGGCTCATCGGCGCGCCCGGCGTAGGTCATGTCGTCGCAGGGGCCGTCGTATGCTTCGATGGAGAGCCTCAGACCGCGCTGGCGTGCGAGTTTCTGCAAGTGGCCGGCATAGTTCTCGACCAGCAAGTCCGAGATGGTCTGCCGTAGGTCCCAGAGGAACCGCTCCGACGCTTCCAGGTTTTGCACGACCCGGCCCGTCAAGGCGGGCAGAAAGGGCAGCGGATCGTATCCGCGGAGCCGTTGAAATTCTTCGCGCATCCGCGCCGTCCAGTTCTGCGAGCCGATCTCCCAGCTATCGACGTGCGTGGCGACCAGGGTCTTTCCGGCCGCGGGGCCGACGTCGTCGATGAGCTTGGCCATCATGCCGGCGAAATGCGCTTCGATGCCTTCCACGCTCAACTTGTCGCACTCCAGGCCGCGGCCGCTCTCCGGCGAAGGACCGTTCTGCGCGCCGGTGCTGGTGTGGCCGAAGCGCAGGACCGTCCATTTTCCCAGCGGCACGTCCCAGACCAGCCGCCCGTCCTGGTCCGGCAGCGCGCTGAGATCCGCGATCCGGCCGCGGTCGATCACCATTTCGGGCGCCAGCCTGGTCTCGGCCGCGGGGCCCACGCCGCCGCGTTTGTAACCGGCCTTGACCTCGAGGTTGTCGATGCGGAATGCCCCGGTCGCCGGAAACGCCAGCACGGCGATGTCCCGGTAGAAGCCCGCGACCGCCTGCGGTTGAGGGAGCTTGCCGTCGAACTGCTGCGGGCCTTCGAGGTCCAGCTCGCTCCAGACGACTTTCTGCATGGACTGCTCGGGCTTTATCCAAGGCCCGCCGCTGCCGTTCCAGCCGGCGTCGTTGTTCATGTTAACCTCCAGCCCGAGCCGCTGCGCCTCGGCGACGACGTGCTTGAACAGCTCGCGCCACCGCGGGCCCATGAAGGCCACCGGTCCCGGCGGCGCGCCCTGGTCCACCTCCATGATCAACACGCCGCCGATGCCGGCCCGCGCCATCGCCTCCAGGTCCGCAGTGATCCCGCCGGGGGTGATGTTGCCGTTCAGCCAGAACCAGTACACCCACGGACGCGCCGAAGCGGGCGGGCGGTCGAAGCCGCGCTCCAGATCGTCCGCCGCCATCGGGATCGCCGGCAGCGAAGCCAGCATGGCCAGAAAAACCAGTCGCGTCTTCATAGGAACCTCCTGTTCGGTTGGGATTGTCTGCAGACAATCGCTGTAGGGCCTCGATCCCTCGAACGCCGCCGATTCCAGAGCCGCTGTCGGGATCCGAGAAGCTGGGATCTACACCGCTCCTGGCGGTCTTTAAGCCGCAACCTCAACTATGGCAAAAAAATCAATCTGCCGGGATGTTTTTCGAGGAATTACTTTGTGGACTCGAGGAGGGGTCGGTTTGATTCCGTCTTCGAGCATTCCCTTTATATGTAATAAAATGGCTTCTTGTATGCGCCGTAGTGCTGAATCGATGGTTTTTCCAGTGGAAACACAACCGGGAAGGTCAGGAACTGAGGCTCCCCAATCGCTTTCTGGATCCTTATTGATGCGGACAAGATATTGAACCTTTTTCATGATTTATCTCACTTCAGACGTGCCTGGCGTTTAACCGAGGCAAGCGTCCCTTTTGGCATATCATCGCCGAGATTGCCGCTGACGGTGACTCGACCAGGTATCACCGGATGCTTGAACTGGCGATGACTGCCGCGCGTTTCTACAACATACCAGCCATGTTTCTGCAGGAGTCGAATCACCTCTCGCACTTTCACATAAGAAGTTTACCATCGATGGTAGATTAGTTCTTAGCCATAATTTTCGTTGCCCAGCCGAGGATCTCCCGCCGGTTGTCGGCCGGGGCGGCCGGCCGGGGGGCTCCTTGCCGGAAAAGGATCGCTGAGGCGGCTTTTCATGTGATATCATGGCTAGTGGTTTGGATTTGAAATGACCATCTTCCGGCCCAGATCGGGCCGGTCCGCTCGCGCCAATATGCTATACAATATCGCTCCAAAATACGCTATCCCGATGGGTTTTTGGGCTGTGCAGGCGGTCTTTCTCTTCATGGCCCCGGCATTTTCCAGAGCTCACGCCCGCGAGCTCGACCCCGTCGAAGCTCTGGCCCGCGGGGAGGCGAGCAGTCAGCTGGCTGCCGCGGCGGCGGCTCCAGCGGGCGGCGGGAGCGCCTTCGCCTGGGTGCGGTCTCCCGGGCGGGGCCGGGCGCCGGTTTCGGCCGATGGGCGCTTCCGCTTCGAAGGACTCGAGGTCGCGAAGCCCCAGCGCCTTGAGCTGCTGGGCCTCCAGGGTGATCTCCCGACGGTCATATTGACCAGCGACCCCTTCCGGGTGCCGGCGGGGGCCTCTTCTCCAGTTCCGGGGGAGCGCCGGATCGAGAAGGGGATCAGCGCCGCGGAGCCGCAAGCCTCCCTGCTGAGCGGCCTCGAGATCGCCATCGCCGGCAGCCAGCACTTTCCGGCGGGCTACTCCGGAAAAATCGCTCCCCTGGAGGCGAGCGCCGAGGAAGGGGCCGAGGAGGGGAGCCTCGACCCGATCGCCGATCCCCGCCTCCTGCTCTCGAGCTCCAATCCCGCCGTGGCCGCAGTCTTTCCGGGACCTCAGGTGCAAGCCAAAGGCGCCGGGCGGGCCTGGCTGCACCTGATGGGGGACGGCGAGAGCGCGGTGGCCTCGGTGGAGGTCGACCTGCGGCTCGACACCGACGGTGACGGCATGGCCGACTGGTGGGAGGCGCAGTACGGCCTCGATCCCTCGATCGCCGCCGATTCCGGCGCCGACCTCGATGGCGACGGCCTCACCAACCTGCTCGAGTTCCGCTACCGCACCAATCCGAGCCGCGGTGACACCGACATGGATGGCCTCTCCGACCGGGAAGAGGTTCTGGTCCACGGCACCGACCCTACGGCGCTCGACACCGACGGCGACAGCTCCAGCGATTTCGTCGAGGTGGGGAACGGCGTCGATCCCCTCAATCCCAATGAAAAGCTCGGCGCGTCCTTCACGCCGGTGCTGCGGGCCACAGAGACGCTCACCTCCCCCGGCGTCGCCCTGGCGGCGTCGCGGGACTACTACCTTTTCGTGCTCACCGCCAACAACCGCATCACCACCTACCAGCTCGACACCTCGCTCCTCTTTGTGATCTTCAAGACGACGATCACCCTCACCGGCACGGTGAAGGACCTGGCGATCGACCGCGGGCTCGCCTTCGTGGCCGCCGGCGCGGCCGGGCTGCACCTGGTCAGCATCCAGGATCCGCTCAACCTTCTGGTGGTGAAGACCGTGACCGGCCTGGGCGCGGTGCAAGGCGTCCTGGCGCGCGACGGCTGGGTGTTCGCGGCCACCGACGGCGGCTTGAAAGCCCTGGAAGTGGTCGGCGGCAACGATCTGCGGCCGGCCGGCAGCCTGGCCGCGGAAAGCTTCAGCAAATTCGCCGTGCAAGGCAATTACGCGTACCTCGGCCTGCCGGTTTCCAATCAACTGGCGGTGGTCGACATCGCGCAGCCGGGCTCGCCGCGCCTGGTGACCTACTTCCCCATGCCCGCCGGCGCGCCGCGCTTCAGCGCCCTCGCGGCGACGGGCGATGCCATTTACGCCGCCCACGGCACCGGCGGGCTGATCGCGGTGTCGGTGCGGAATCCCCGGTCGCCGCTGGTCATCGACACCACCGCCAGCCGCTTTCCGGGCGCGGCCATGGATGCCGTGGCGGTGCTGGGAAACCGCCTGGCGGCCCACTCCCCGAAGACCGACCTGCGCCAGATGGCTCTCCTCTTCCGCCTCAAGGACGATGGCGCCTTCCCCAATGCCGGCGACGTCTCCATCGGCAGCACCAGCGCCCTCGGCGTGACGCTGGTTCAAAACGCGCTGATTGCTCTCGGCGGCGACTCGACCATCCGCGTCTCGCAGTTGCTGCCCGCCGGCGACACCGGCGCGGCGGGCCCCTCGGGCGACCTCAAGGTGGAAAGCCCGGGGACGGTGGTGGCGCCGGGGGAAACCATCGCGCTCATCGCCAAGGCGAAGGATGATGTCTACGTCGAGGCGGTCGACTTCCTCGTCAACGGCCAGTTCCTCTACCGCGACTCGGTGCCGCCGTTCCGCTTCTCCTGGAAGGTCGATGCGAACGCCTCGCCGGGAGAGATCGTCTTCTCGGCCACAGGTCAGGACCTGCGCGGCAACCGCAAGGCGCTGAAGGGGGCCGCCGTCACCATCGAGCCGGACTTCGACCGCGACGGCGTCCCCGATTCCCTCGACCCCGATCTCGACGGCGACGGCATCCCCGACGGCGAGGAGCTGGTCACCGGCGCCGATGGGTTCATCACCGATCCCGACCATGCCGACTCCGACGGCGACGGCCTCCTCGACGCGGAGGAAATCGCCGCCGGCTCCGATGGGTTCGTGACCTCGCCGTCTTCGCTCGACAGCGACGGCGACGGGCTTTTCGACGGCACCGAGGTGCAGATCACCCGAACCGATCCGACCCTGGTCGACACCGATGGGGACGGCACCTCCGACGGCCGCGAGGACCGGGACGGCGACGGCCTCGACAACCTCTCCGAGGTGGCTCGGGGGACCGATCCCGGCAATGCCGACACCGACGGCGACGGCCTGCCGGACGGCCTGGAGGTCTCCCTGGGCCTCGATCCCAAGCTCCCCGACAGCGATGGCGACGGCGTGAGCGACGGCCAGGAGGACTTCGACGGCGATGGCCTCACCAATGCCCAGGAGGTGGCCCGCGGCACCGACCTCTTCCGCCCCGACACCGATGGCGATGGGCTGGACGACGGCCCGGAGGCGGCGATCGGCACCGATCCCGCCGTGGCCACCGATTTCGGCGCGGTCGATGCCGAGTTCCGCGACCTGAGCGTCGCGCTGCGCCGGCCGCTCTCCTTCCGCTCGCTCCAGCTGGCGCGCTCGGTGCTGACGGTTACTCTCCCGGGCGAAGGAGAAGAGCCCCGGCCGCTCGTCCTCGCTGTCGAAGGGCTCCTGCGGATCGACCAGCAGAGCCGCATCGACATGAAGGGCCGGGGATACCCCGGCGGCGGCGCCCCGGGCAACTCCGACTCGCACGGCCTCGGCCCCGGCGGCCAGCCGGCGGGGAGCACGGGAACCGGCGGTTCGAACGGCGGGCTGGGCGGGAGCCCCGCGGGCTTTCCGGATCAGCTGGCGGGGCCGGTCTACGGCAATCTCCTCAAGCCGGCGCTGGTGCCGGGGGGCGGCGGCGGCGCGGTGGTGGCGGTGGCCCCCTCGAGCGGCCGCGGCGGGAGCGGCGGCGGGGCCGTCCAGATCGCGGCGGGGGTGCTCGAGCTGGAGGGGAAGATCGAGGCCGGCGGCGCGGGCGCGGGCGAGGCCTCCTATGGCAGCGGCGGCGGCGGGGCCGGCGGCACGGTCATCCTCGAGTGCGGCACGCTGCGCGGTGCCGGCTCCATCGCGGCCGACGGCGGCTCGGCCTCGGCGGCGTCGACGGGCGGCGGCGGGTCCATGGGCGCGGGCGGCGGCGGGCGGGTGGCGGTGGAGTTCGCGGCCGTCGAGGGCTTTGACTTTTCGAAAGTCAGCGCCAGGGGAGGGACGGTGAGCGGCGGCGCCGCCGATCCGCTGGTCGCCGGCGGCGCGGGGACGGTTTTCTACCGCCACCGCGATGAGGCCTTCGGCCTCCTGGCCATCGACAACGGCGGGCGGGAGCAAGCGGCGTTCCGGACGCCTCTCCCATCCCTGGGAAGCGGGCTGATCGACAGCGTGACGGACAACAGCTTGACGGCCGCGGGGATTTCCTTTTCGCCCGACGTGGCCGGCTGGCATATCGATCCCGACCGCGATGACGATGACCCGGCGCTCTTTCAGGTTCTGGCCGTGAACGGCAGCACCCTCACCACCGAGCCGGGGCTTCTCGCCCGCACTCAGGCCGGCGCGACCTTCCAGGGAGCGCTCCTGCTCAACAACCTGCTGCTGCGCGGCGCCGCTGCCGTGCAGACGGAAGACCGGATCGAACTGCGCGGCTTCGGCGGCGGGCTCGATGGGCTCGAGTTCGCCGTGCTCGACTCGCGCCTGGAGGCGGCGGCGGTCGGCCTCGAGGTCATGGAAAGGGTGCGCCTCGAGCGTTCCGAGGTGGCGTTGTCATCGATCGCCGGCGGCGCCGGCGGCCTCGCCGGGTTCACGGCCGTCGATGCGGAAGCGCGCCTCTCGGGGGGGCTCGATGCGGCCGCCGTTTCGCTTCAGTCGAGCGCGCTGCAAGTGGCCGGGCCGATCCGCGCCGTCGACCTCAGCCTCGCGGCCTCGACGCTCACCGTTCCGGATCCCACCGCCTCGGCCGTCTATCCGCTCGATCTCGAGGCCGCCGGGACGGCGTCGCTCGATGCGGCGAGCCAGATCCTCCTCACCGGCAAGGGCTACGTCGGCGGGCACCGCGGCGGCAGCGCGAGCGCGCTCGGGCAGACCGCCGGCCACGCCCTCCCAGCGGCCGGCGGCCGCACCGGCGGCAGCCACGGCGGGCTCGGAGGCGTGCAGGGGACCGGCCCCGGCCTGGGCGTTCAGGTGGCGCCGGTGTATGACAACTTCCTCCTGCCGGGCTACGCCGGCGCCGGCGGCAGCGCCAAGCTCGATGACCCCATCGAGGAAGGCTACAACGGCGGCGGCTTTCTCCGCCTGATCGCCGGCACGCTCAGCCTCGAGGGCGTGATCGAGGCGAGCGGGGAAGGCCTGCAGGTCCCCGGCGTGCCGGTGCGGAACGGCGGCGGCGGGGCCGGCGGCGGCATCGAGATCCGCGCCGGCACCATCCAGGGGGCGGGCCGGATCGCCGCCGACGGCGGCAAGGCGTCGGGCCTCGTCGGCGCCGGCGGGGGGGGCGGAGGCCGGATCGCCGTTTTTTATAGCGCGCTGAGCGGCTTCGATCCGCAGAAGATCACCGCCGCGGGCGGCGGCCTCTTCCCGCCGCCTGGGACCCCCAAGCCCAGCTCCATCGCCGGCGCCGGCCCCATCTTCCTGAAGCGAAGCGATCAGACCTACGGCGACCTCACCATCAACAACCAGGGGCAGGTGCAGTCGATCCACCGCACCGTGCTGCGCGCCCTCGGCTCGGGGACGGCGGTGTCGGTCACGGCGAGCACTTTCAACCCCGGCAAGGCGCTGCCGGCCACCGATGTCGGCCTCGCCGACCAGTGGGTGGTCATGGGAGGGAACACGGCGAAGGCTTACAAGATCCTCTCCAACACCGCGGCGGTGGTGAGCACCGACCCCGCCGACGGCTCGCTGCTCGAGTTCGGCGGCCCCGGCAAGGCCTACCAGGGGGCCATCCTCCTCAACAACCTCTCGGTCACGAACTCCGCCTTCTTCAACACCAACAACGATTTGATCATCATCGTCGGCGGCACGGTGAATATCAGCGGCGGAGGATTGATCTTCTCGCCGCCCATCGTCTTCTGGTGATCTGTTGCGAGAATTCTTAAATTTCTAAAACTCACTCGCTCGCATTTCCGGAAATCTGCACATTCCCCTTGCTCCGATTGGCGATGCGCGCCGTGCCGGTGAAGAGATTCTCGGAGAGGACGGCGCGGCGGACGGAATCACCAAGCGAGATCTGCGGCTTGTCCTCGCGGAACTCACAGCCGCGGACCAGCAGCGTGCCGCTCTCCGCCTGCAGGGCATGACGCCCCTCCCGGTTTCGATCCCACTGCACGAAGGTGCAGTCGCTGAATCCCACCGTTCCTTTCCCGGCCACCCGCGCGATCTGGTTGCACGGCCCCCAGAAAGCGCAGTTGACGAACCGAACGCTGCCGGCATGCGCTCGCGCCACTTCAACCATGGTCGGATCGGGGCCGTGAAACGAGACGAACTCGCCGTTGGTGATCAGCAGGCCGTATGGGGCGCTCTGCTCCACCACGACCGCCGTATAGCAGTCGTCCGCGCCGATGCCCAGGAAGTTGCCGTTGCAGACTCCGGTAGGACTCTGCATGAATTTGTAGCCAATTTTATAGCCGAAGCAGAAGGTGTTGAGGACGTACTGCCAGTCCGAGCGCCCGAAGATGAACGCCTCGCCGTTTTCCATCTGCCACTGGAAGAGCTTCGGCTTGACGCTCCACCAGGGATTGAAGTGGACGTTCTCGATGCGCCCGATGTCATAGATCGAGTCCACCCAGACGCCCCGCCGGAGAGGCTGGCCCTGGACATTGCGGATCAAGTGGCGCTCGTTTTGAGAAGCATCGATGCCGTTATAGGGATTCAGCATTTCCACGTCCAGCACGGCGGGATTCTTCCCTCGCATGGCGATCGCCCACGGGTAGGGCGTGGGCTCGTCTTCCACGCGCTGCTGCGGGTAGTAAATGACGGCGCCCTTGAGGGTGCTGTTGGTGTTGAGGGTGAGAAACGCAGGACCGCTTTCCTGGCCGGCGCCAGCGGTGATCAAGAAGGTTGTGCCGCCGCCGGTCGGCTCGGGCAGCCCCGGATCGCGAATGCCATTGTGCGCGGGCACGGATTTCCAGCAGCCCTCGAGGGCCACGCCATTGGGGACGTTCAGATGCCCCGCAAAGAGGTAGTTCCCGCGCGGCGCCTTGACGGCGCCGCCGCCTGCCTTCCCCGCCGCGTCGAGCGCCTTCTGGAAGGCGGCGGTATCATCGGTCTTGGCGTCCCCCTTGGCGCCGAAGTCGCGGACGTTGAGGACCCCCCCATCTTCCTGCGCCTGCGAAACGGCGCCAGCTGCCAGGGCGGTGAGGATCGGAAGGATGGTCAAATTCATTTGCATGGTTTGCTTCCCTGTTTTTGAAGAAATTGGGGATTTTCGGCCTGGCGCCTGAGGCTGTCAAGGTCAGCGGCTCGACGCTGTCAAGAGTCCGCGGAGCCGCTTCAAGTGCCTCGGCACGGCCTCGAGCGGCTCCTCCGCGGCCTCGTACTCGAGGGTGACGTAGCCATGGTAGTTCGCCTGCTTGAGGATGCCGATGAGCCGCTGGAGGTCGGCCTCCTCCTTCTTCGCGCCGGCGGGCTGCACTTCGGTCTTCACCTGGCACGTCACCGCGTAGGGCGCGCAGCGCGCCAGGTCGCCGTAGGGATCGGCGGTGTGGAAGTTCCCGGTGTCGAGATTGACGGCCGCCCACTCGCACTGGATCGCCTTGACGATCTCGAGGAGGCCGTCCGCAGTGGCCACAACGCCGCCGTGGTTCTCGATGGCGAGGAAGACGCCGCGGCGGGAAGCGTGATCACAGAGGCTCTCGACGCACTCGACAACCCAGCGGCGCGCTTCCGCTTCTGAGACCCCCGCGGGAGCGCTGCCGGCAAAAATCCGGATGGCGGGCGAGCCGAGGTCGGCCGAGATGTCGATCCAGCCCTTGACCGAGGCGATCTGACGCTCCCGCTCCGCCCCCGGCGGCAAGGCGAAGTTGTTGCCGATGGGCGTCCCGGTGAGGGTGAGCCCCTCTGTTGCGAGCAGCTTCTTCAGGCGGCTCACGTACTGGGGGGTGACCGGTTTCGGGAAGTAGTATTCGGTCAGCTCCACCCCGTCCGTCCCCCACTCCGCGCACCGGCGGATGAAATCCTCGAGGGTCATGGCGGCCTTCTTGAGGTCCAGGTATTTTCGGAGAGAGTACGCGGCGCAGCTCAGCTTGAGAGGCGCGGCGCTCCGGCGCTGGAAGGGCTCGCGGCCGAGAAGCGGCGCGGCCAGGAGGCCCCACGCGCAGGCTCCGCTCGCGGAGACGGCCGCCGCCCGGAGACCTTCCTCGATGAAGCGCCGCCTTCTGATTTTATGTTCCATGGAAAAGCTCCTTTCAATGCGAGGCCGATCGTATCAAAGGCAAGAATGAAAGGCAAGCGCGGCGGAGGAACCTGATTGATTTGCCGGCGCCGCCTTCTTTCATGCCGGCAGCGGTTCGATTATCATGGTGGTCTGGACCGTGAAATGGAATAAGAACTTTAGTTTGATTCTTGCTGCGGTGGCGGTCTTTTTACCGGAAGTTTTCGCCGCCGGCGATCCGGCTGTCTCCGGCTCTCCGCCCAACCTCATCTTTATCCTCGCCGATGACCTCGGCTGGACCGACCTCGGCTGCATGGGATCGAAATTTTACGAGACGCCGAACCTCGACCGGCTGGCGCGCGAGGGCGTGGTGTTCACCAGCTTCTACGCCAACCAGAACTGCGCCCCCACGCGCGCCGCGCTGATGAGCGGCCAGTACGCCCCGCGCACCGGGATTTACACGGTGAACTCTCTCGAGCGCGGGCGGGAGGAGGACCGCCGCATGAGGGTGCCCGTGAACCAGACCCGCCTGCCGCTTGACCGCGTCACCATCGCCCAGGCCCTCAAATCGGCCGGGTATGCCACGGCGCTCTTCGGCAAGTGGCACCTGGGGGATGAAGGGGAGCACCATCCGGGGAAAAGGGGATTCGATGAGGCGGTCGTCTCGGCGCAACGGCACTTCGGATTTTCCACCAGCCCGGCGGTGGAAGTCCCGGAAGGAGCCTATCTCGCGGATTTCTTGACCGACCTGGCCCTCCGTTTCATCGAGAAGAACCGGGACCAGCCCTTCTTCCTTTACCTCTCCCACTTCGGCGTGCACGCTCCCTACCAGGCCAAGGTGGAGCTGATCGCCAAGTACGAGAAGAAGCCGCCGCAGGGAGGCCATCGGAGCGCCATCTACGCGGCCATGATCGAAAGCGTCGACCAGAGCGCCGGCCGCATCCTGGCGAAGCTCGATGAGCTGAAGCTCGCCGATCGCACCATGGTGATCTTCTCCTCCGACAACGGCGGCGTCGGCGGCTACGACACCACCGAGCCGCCTTCGGAGCGCCGCGGCATCACCGCCAACGCGCCGCTGCGGGGCGGCAAGGGGACCTTTTACGAGGGGGGGATTCGCGTCCCCTTCCTGGCGCGCTGGCCGGGGGCGGTGAAGGGTGGCTCGTCCTGCGATGTCCCCTGCATCCACGTCGACCTCTTCCCGACCCTGCTCGAGCTGGCGGGCGCCAAGGCGCCGCCAGGGCAGCCCTTCGATGGCGCGAGCCTCGCGCCGCTCCTCAGGAATCCCGGCGCCAGGCTTGGCCGCGAGGCCCTCTACTGGCACTTCCCCGGCTACCTCGAGTCCTACGTCCACCCGCGCGGCTGGCGCACGGCGCCGGTGGGGGCCATCCGCGCCGGCGACTTCAAGCTCCTCGAGTTCTTCGAGGAGGGGCGCCTGGAGCTTTACAACCTCAAGGACGACTTGAGCGAGACGAAGAACCTGGCGGCGGCCCTGCCGGAGAAGGCGAATGACCTGCGCGAGCGCCTCGCCGCCTGGCGCCGGTCGCTAGGCGCGCCCATGCCGGAGATGAAAAACTAGTGACAGCGACCGAATTTGGTCTGCAAAATCCAGTCGCTGTCACTAGTTTTTTTCGCCGTTTTCCTCGGCCTTCAAGTCATCGAAGTGTGTCTGGGCGTCGGCCTTGGTCCACAGGCCGATCTTGCCGGCCTCCTTGAAGGCGTCATCTTTGACGTCGAGATGCTTCTTGCCGTCGAAATAGCATTCGATGTGGTTCCCCTCCATCTCGATCTTGAGCGTGTGCCAGCCGGCCGCCGCCGGAATGTCGGCGCTCTGGAGCGTGGTGCGCTTGCCATCGACCACCTTGTAGACGCGGTAGTTGCTCTCGAGGGGGTTGTAGCGGGCGACGTAGTAGTTTTTCGAGTCCTTGGCCCGCCAGACCAGGCCGCCGCCCTGGTCCTCCCCCCCGGCAACGGCTTTCATTTGCACCGACAGCTTGACGTCCTTGCATGCGGCGTCGATCAGCACCAGGTTGAAGGTCGAGCCCTTGTTCCTGGCCGACTGGGCCAGGACGTTGGGCTTGGAAGGGGCTGACGCATCCGCCGCCACCTTCCACTCGCCGGCGGCGCTGGTAAATCCTTTTGGCGTTTCCCTGGCCTGGTCGCCGTCGAAATTCCACTTCTTCTCCGGTCCGTCCGCTTTTTCCTTCTTTTCATCGAGTGGTGCGGTCAAGAACAAAGCCGTTAACAGGATGCCAAGGACTCTCGGCATGGGATAGCCTCCTTTCTATTGAGTTCCTCCGAATCCGTTCTGTCGATTACAAAATTTTAATCCTACCGGTCCATTCCATGACTTAATTCTTCCTGAAATTTTTTTCAGGGTGAAAATGGAGGGGCAAACCTGAAACGAAATTCAGGAAGTTTTAAGTAGATGGCTGATTTCCCTTGGATGGAAACTGGAGGATAGCACATGCGGATCCTGCTGGTTGAAGATGAAGCCAAGATCGCCAAGGCCCTCGAGAAAGGGCTGCGCGAGGAGCATTACGATGTGGTCATCGCCAAAACCGGCGAGGAAGGCTTCTTCCTGGCCGGAACCGAGGTCTTCGATCTGGTGATCCTCGACCTCATGCTGCCGGGGCGGGACGGCCTGGAAATCCTCAAGGCGCTGAGGAAACAGGAAAAACAGGCGCCTGTTTTAATCCTCACCGCCAGGGATACCGTTGAAGACCGCGTCCTGGGCCTGGACAGCGGCGCCGATGACTACCTGGTGAAGCCCTTTGCCTTTCCGGAGCTCCTGGCGCGGATCCGGGCGCTCTTGAGGCGGGGGCGGCTCGACCAGGCCCTACGCCTGCGCGTCCAGGATCTCGAGCTGGACCTGGTGGCGCGAAAAGCGGCGCGCGGCGGCAATCCCCTGGAGCTGACGGCGCGGGAGTTCGAGCTGCTGGAGTATTTGATGCGCCATCAAGGCCAGGTGGTTTCTCGGGAGATGATCGTCCGCGAAATCTGGAAAGAGGACAACCGGGCGACGCCCCTCGACAACCTCATCGATGTCTACATCGCCCGCCTGCGCAAGAAGGTGGACCAGGAGTTTCAGGTCAAATTGATTCACACGCTGAGAGGCGTCGGATTCATCCTGGGAGAAGGTTCGCCGTGAACAAGAGCCGGCTTCGACTCAGCATCCGCACGCGGCTGACCCTCTGGTATGCCGGCGCTCTCGCTCTCATGCTGGCCGTTTACGCCGCCGGAATATATCTTTTTCTACGGCGAAGCTTGCTTGCTGATCTGGACCAGAGCTTGCACGAGAACTTTGAGGTGGTGGAGGGAATCCTGGAGCGAGCCCCGGAAGGCAAGATCCGCCTGGGGCTGGACAGCCATCATCAGGAGGAGGCCAACTGGTGGGTGGAAGTGTGGAGCCTGGACAGGAAGCTCTTGTTCCGCAGCGAGCCGTTCGAAGAGGGGAAGGCGGAAAAAATCGGCTCTCTCCTCCCGCTCTCTTCGCAAGGCTGCCAGACCGTAGAACCGCCGGGAGGAGAGCCGGTCCGGATTCTGACCGGCCGCCATCTGTTTGAAGGCGAGCCGGTGATCATCCGGGTGGCGAAATCGATGCAGCCCCTGCAGTCAGCCCTCCAGAGGCTCCTGATCGTTCTGGGAGTTGGGTGGCCGTTCGTCGTGGGCATTGCCGGTCTGGGAGGATTTTTCCTGGCCCGGCGGGCCTTGACTCCCATGAAAATCATGGCCGGCCAGGCAAAAAAAATCACCGCGGAGCGTTTGAGCGAACGCCTTCCGGTCATCAATCCCGGCGATGAAATCGGCTGGCTGGCCGTGGTCTTCAACGACACCCTGGGCCGGCTGGAGAAGTCCTTCGATCAGTTGAAGCGGTTCACCGCCGATGCTTCCCACGAGCTGCGCACCCCGCTGACGGCCCTTCGCAGTGTCGGGGAGGTGGGGCTTCGCTCCAAGCGGGATGAGAACAGTTACCGGGAAATCATCGGCAGCATGCTGGAAGAAGCTGACAAGCTGGGGCAGCTGGTCGACAGCCTCCTGACCCTGGCGCGGGCGGACTCCGGGAAAGTTAAATTGAACCTGGAGAATCTGGATTTGACCGGATTGAGCCGGGAAGTGGCCAATCACCTGGGAGCCTTGGCGGAAGAGAAGCGGCAAACCATCACCGTCATCGGCGGCCAGCCCGTGGCTGCAGCCGCTGACCGCTGGGTGATCCGCCAGGCCTTGATCAACCTGGTCGACAACGCCATCAAGTACAGTCCCGAGGGAGCCGCCATCCGGATCGGCGCCTTTGAAAGCGCTGGAGCGAAAATCGTGGAGGTGAAAGATTCCGGCCCCGGCATCCCCCCGGCGCATCGAGAGCGCATCTTCGACCGCTTTTACCGGATTGACCGGGCCCGCTCGCGCAACCTGGGAGGAACGGGCCTCGGCCTGGCGATCGCCAAATGGGCTGTGGAGGCCCATGGGGGGCGCATCGAATTGGAGAGCGAAGTGGGGAAGGGAAGCACCTTTCGGATCGTCCTGCCGGAAGAAGCCAAGGATGTCGAGAAAAATCATTGAACGGAACGCGACGCTCTTCCTCGCCTCCCTGGCCTGGCTCGCGTCCCCGCCGCTCGCCGGCCAGGGGGGCCCGCCCCTCATCACGGACGACACCGGCACGCCCGGGGATGGGGTCTGGGAGATCAACCTGGCGGCGGCGGCGGTCAAGCGGCAGGCGCTGTGGGAGCTCGAGGCGCCGCTGGCCGACTTCAATTATGGGGTGGGGGAAAGCGTGCAGCTCAAGCTGGAGGTGCCGTGGGTTACCGTTCATCGAGACGGAGAGGGGACGAAGAACGGCCTCGGCAACACCGTCTTGGGCGTCAAGTGGCGGTTTCTGGATGAGGAGAGCCACGGGGTGAGCACCTCCATTTATCCCCAGGTGGAGTTCAACAGCCCCACCTCCTCCGCCGAGCGCGGCGTGGTGGAGGAGGGGATGGAGCTTTTCCTGCCGCTCCAGCTGCAGAGGAGCTTCGGGAGTTTTTCCCTGAATCCCGAGGTCGGCTTCGCCCTTATCGAGAAGGGGGAGGAGGAGTGGGTTTTCGGTCTGGCGGCCGGGTATGAAGCCATCGCGGAAACGTTTGAAATTCTCGGCGAGGTTCACGTTGTGGCCGAAAGCGATTTTGGCGCCGATGAGCTGGTGTTCAATTTCGGATTGCGGTGGAGGTTCTGGGATCCCCTGGCGCTGATTTTTTCGGCAGGCAGGAGCCTCCGGGACTCGGCGGGCGGAGAGCCGGAATTCTTGGCGTATCTGGGATTGCAAGTGATCTTGCAAGGCAAAGCATGAAAATGAGAATGGCGATTTTATTACTCTCTTTTGGCGCCGGCTTCTGGTGCGTTTCCGGCTGCGACCGGGGCGGCCCTCGGGTTGTCGTCTACACTTCCGTCGATCAAGTGTTCTCGGAGCCCATCTTTCGCGCCTTTGAAAAGCGGAGCGGCATCGCCGTGAAGGCGGTCTTCGACACCGAGGAGGCGAAGAGCACCGGCGTCCTCAACCGGCTCATCGCCGAGGGCGGCAACCCGCAGGCCGATGTCTTCTGGTCCGGCGACCCGGTGCGGCCGCTCCTCTTGATACAGCGTGGGTTGGTCGAGGCTTACGCCGCCCCGAACGCCAGGAACATCCCCGCCGCCTTCAAGTCGGCCGACGGCTCCTGGACCGGCCTGGCGGCGCGCGCCCGCGTGCTCCTCGCCAACACCCGCCTGGTTCCGGCGGATCAGATGCCCAGATCGATTCGCGATCTCGCCGATCCCCGCTGGCGCGGACAGGCCGCCATGGCCCGCCCGCTCTTTGGCACCACGACCATGCACGTGGCGGCGCTGTTCTCGGTGTGGGGCGAGGAGAAAGCGCGCGCCTTCCTCAACGACTTGAAGGCCAACCAGATCCGCCTCGCCGGCTCGAACGGCGAGGTGAAGCGCCTGGTCGCCGCCGGCGAGGCCGCCTTCGGGCTCACCGACACCGACGATGCGAACGAGGCGCTCAGGGAAGGGGCGCCGGTCCGGGTCATTTACCCCGATCAGGAGGGTCTGGGCGCCCTGATCGTGCCCACGGCGGCGGTGCTGTTGAAAAACGGGCCCAACCTGGAAAACGGCAAAAAGCTCATCGACTTCCTGCTCTCGAAGGAGGTCGAAAAAGCCCTGGCGGAGTCGGCGGCGCACATGCCGCTCCAGCCGGGAGTGGCGGTTCCTCCCGGTGTATCGGCAATCGATACCCTCAAGGCCATGCCTGTCGATTACGCCAGGCTGGCGGAGCAGATGGAGAGGATCCAACCCTGGCTGCGCGAGTGGGCCGGATTATGATGTCCTTCTGGCGGCGCCGCGAAGAAAGCCTGGTGGTCGGGGCGGCGGGGCTGGCGCTTTTTTTGGCGGCCTTCCTGCCCCTGGCCTGGACCTTCATCGAGGCCGCGGCGGCCGACCCGCCGGCGCTGCGCCGCGGCCTGGCGGCTCTTAAAGCGGCACGCCCCTGGATTTTGCTGGGGCGTTCCCTGACCCTCGCGGCGGCGGCAACCGCGCTGGCGCTCCTCCTGGGAGTCCCCCTGGGATTATTGCTGGGAAAGACCGAGGTCTGGGGTCGCCGGCTGGCTCTGGCGCTGCAGGCGCTGCCGATGTCCCTGCCGCCGTTCCTCCTGGGGCTGGGCTGGTTTTACCTCTTCGGCGCTCAGGGCTTCGTGGGCAGCGAGGCGAGCCGGCGGATCTTGTTCAGCGAGCTGGGCGCCGTCCTGGTTCTCGGCCTGGCGTTCGCTCCGGTAGCATCCTCTCTTACGGCGCTCGGATTGTGGGGCGTCGATGCAGCGCTCGAGGAGGCGGCTCGAGTTGTGGCCGGCCCCGTTCGCGTGGCGGTTCGGATTTTGCTCCCCGCGGCCTGGCCGGCCGTGGCGCTGGCCGCCTTGATCGTCTTCACGCTGGCCTTCTCGGAGCTCGGCGTCCCCATGTTCCTGCGCGTTGAAGTCTACCCGGCGGCGGTGTTCGCGCGGCTGGGCGGCATGGATTTCGCCATCGCCGAAGCCGGATTCTTGACGATCCCCCTCTGGCTGGTGGCAATCGTATTGCTGGGGATCGAGCGCTCGCTCTTCCGCCGCCGCTCCTTTGCGGTCGCCGGGCTGCGGGGCCGGAGCGCCGCCCCTCTGCCGCTGGGACGGCTGCGCTTCCCGGCGGCAGCATGCTGCTGGCTCGCCACGCTTCTCCTCCTGGCCCCCATCCTGTCGCTGGCCGCTCGCGCCGGCCGGGGCGGCGGATTCTCCGCGGCCAACCAGTGGCTGTGGCCGAGCCTGGCCAACAGCTTGATCCTGGGCTGCGCCGCGGCCTCGCTGCTGGCGGTGGTGGGGGCGGTGCTCGGGCACGCCGCCGCGCGCCGGCGGCCGGGCGAGAAAATTCTGGACGGCCTCGCGGCGCTCGCCTTCCTGGCGCCGGCGGCGCTTCTGGGGGTGGGGCTGACGGCCATCTGGAACCGCCCTCCGACCCGGTTCATCTACGGCGGCCCGGCCATCCTGGTTCTGGGATTCCTGGCGCGCTACAGCATCGTGGCGATTCGCTCTTTCGCCGCCGTGCTGGCGCAATTCTCGCGCGATCTCGAAGACACCGCCGCGGCCTTCGGCGCCGGCTACCTGCGCCGCTTCCTGGGGATCGTCCTGCCGGCGAACTTCCGCGGCCTCGCGGCGGCCTGGATCCTGGCGTTCGTTTTCTGCTGGCGCGATCTGGAAACGGCTGTACTCTTTTATCCGGCGGGCTGGGAGCCGCTGACGGTCAAGATCTTCACCCTGGAAGCCAATGCGCCGGAGGCGGTGGTGGCGGCCCTGTCCGTGGCGCAGGCGGCCGCCACGGCCCTGGTTCTTGCTCTCGGATTTCTGGTCTGGCGGAGGAAAGCTCCATGGTGACGCCGGCGATCGCGCTCGAGGAAGTTTTTTTGAATTATCGGGATGTTCCGGCGCTGGCCGGATTGACCCTGGAAGTCCAGCCCGGCGAGATCCTGGCCCTCCTGGGCCCTTCCGGAAGCGGCAAGAGCAGTTTGGTGCGGCTGGTCCTTGGGCTGGTCGCCCCTGCTCGCGGCGCCGTGCGCCTGCAGGGAGAGGCGGTGAGCCGGGAGGGCCGGATCCTGAAACCGCCGGAGGAGCGCCGCCTGGCCGTGGTTTTTCAGGACCTGGCGCTGTGGCCGCATCTCACCGTCCGGGGCAACCTGGAGTTCGGTTTGAAAGCCCAGGGCCTGCCGGCCGCGGAAAGGAACGGGCGCATCGGCCGGATGCTCGGGCGCCTCGGCTTGCAGGGGAAGGAGAGGCGGTTTCCGGGGGAGCTTTCGGGGGGCGAGCGGCAGCGCGTGGCCATAGCGCGCGCCATGGTGCTGGAGCCCCGCGCGGTGCTTCTGGATGAGCCGCTGGCCAGCCTGGATGCCTCGCTCAAGCATGAAATGCTTTTCGTTTTTCGCGAGCTTCTCAAGGAGCGGCGGCTGGCCGCCCTTTATGTGACCCACGACCTGCGCGAGGCGGCGAGCCTGGGCGATCGCATCGCCGTCCTGGAGCGGGGCCGCCTGGTACAAACGGGCAGCCTCGAGCAGCTGAGAGAGGCACCCGGAAGCGAGTTCGTCAAGGCGCTGGCCGGCGATCTTTTCTGGATGGGGGGTTCTCGTGCGTGACCGGAGAGTCCTTTACCTCACCGCCTTCCTGCGCGCGCTGGCGACGGGCCTGGCCGGCGTCCTCCTGGGCCTTTATCTGCCCAGGCTGGGCTTTTCCATGGCGGAGATCGGCTTCACGGTCGCCGCGGGGCTCGCGGCCGGAGCCGCCGCCGCGCTTCTGGTGACGCTTCTGGGCGACCGCCTCGGCCGGCGCCGCGCCCTGATCCTCCTCGCCGCCCTCGGGGCGCTGGGCTCTCTGGGGGCGGCGGCGGCTTCCGGAACTGTCGGGGTGACCGCCGCCGTTTTTTTTGGCATGCTCAACGGCATGGGGCGCGACCGCGGCGCCTCGCTGGTCCTGGAGCAGGCCATCCTCCCCGCCACCGCCGGGGAGGAAGAGCGAACCCGGGCCTTCGCCTGGTACAACCTCTTCCAGGACGCCGGCCATGCCCTGGGGGGGCTGCTGGCGGGGCTGCCGGACCTCTTCCACCGCTGGGGCGGCGCGTCCGAGGTCCTGTCGCACCGCCTGGGCCTGGGGGGCTACGCCGCGCTGATGCTGGCGTCCCTCTTCCTTTACTCCCGGCTTTCTCCGAGCGTGGAAGCGAGGGACGCCCGGGCGCGGGCGAGGATTTCACCCGGGACCCGGCGGGTGGTCTTCAAGATCTCCTCGCTTTTCGCGCTCGACAGCCTCGGCGGCGGCTTCCTGACCACCTCCCTGCTCTCCTACTTCTTCTTCGAGCGCTTCGGCGTGAGCGGGATGGCCATCGGCGTCCTGTTCTTCGCGGCGCGCCTCGCCAACGCGCTCTCCCACCTGGGGGCGGCCTGGCTGGCGGGGCGGATCGGCCTGGTCAACACCATGGTGTTCACGCACATCCCCTCGAGCCTCCTCCTCGTGACCGTCGCCATCGCCCCGAGCTTCGAGGTGGCGGCGCTTCTCTTCCTGCTGCGCGAAGGCCTGGTGGAGATGGATGTGCCGACCCGCCAGTCGTACGTCATGGCGGTGGTGCGTCCGGAGGAACGCACCTTCGCCTCCGGCGCCACCCACCTCGTCCGCCTCGGCGCCTGGGCGGTGGCGCCGTCCTTTGCCGGGCTTTTCATGCAAAGCGTGTCGCTGGTGGCGCCGCTGCTGGTTGGCGCGGGGTTGAAAATCGCTTACGATGGTTTGCTGTATTTCGCGTTTCGAGGCGTCAAGCCGCCGGAGGAAAAAAATATACGCGGCGGCGAATTATCCTGAAAGGGGATTGCCATGGAGAAACCAAGAGTCCTGACCGAAGAAGAGATCCGCCAGCGCCTCGTCGAGCTGCCGAGCTGGGAGCTTCGCGATGGCTGGATCCGCCGCACTTACAAGACGCCGGGCTGGCCGCACACGCTCATGCTGGTGAACGCCGTCGGCTTCCGCGCCGAGGCGGCGTTTCACCATCCGGACCTGTCGGTGAGCTGGGCGCAGGTGACGGTGAAGCTGAAGACCCACAGCGTCGACGGGATCACCGAAAAGGACTTCGCCCTGGCGAAGGAGATCGAGAGCCTGGCCGTCTGGTTCCCGGCGCAGGGCGGTCCGCTGGAAGGATTTCCAAAGAAGTGGGTGCGCTGAGTCCCGGATTCATAAACCCTCCAGATCCCGGCGGTTGGCGCTATTCCCGATTCCATCCTAAACTTATCAGGTCCAAGAGGGCGCAGTTCTGGATTGAATTGGGAGGAAATCATGTCCATCGAGCGACAGCGAGCCAAGGATAGGTTCTGGAGAGTCGATCCGCCGCGGAGCCGCTGCCTGGGATTTTCGCTTCTCGAGGCGGCCATTTACGCCGCCGTCATCGGCATCATCACCTTTCCCATTCTCTCGGCCGTGGTCGGAGTAACCCGCACCACCGAGGAAGGGGACCTGCTGGCCAAGATCCAGGAGCGGAAGCGGTCGGCTTTGCACCAGATCACCAATGATTACCGGCGCTCCCTCGCCGGCACCGCGGCCGTCACCAATTCCGATAAAACTCTCTCCTTCACCCTTCCGGGCGGCTTCAACGGGACCGGGGCCAGCGCGGGAAACGCCATCCGCTACGAGCTGCGCGCCGATCCAACCGATGCGCCCAATTCCATCGATGACAACGGCAACGGCGTCGTCGATGAAAACATCCTCGTCCGCGTCAACGCCACCGCTTCCGAAGAGGTCACCATCGCCAGCCATCTCGATCCGAACACCAGCGGATTCTCCCTGAACGGCGATGCGGTGGTGGTCTCCCTTTCTTGCATGGCGTGGGCCAAGGGCTCGCAGCGCGTCACCGAGGTCTCCGAGACTCGAACGGTTTATCCACGCAATTGATTTGGACGGGAGCACAATCCATGAAGAGATTGCCGAAATCCAACCGCCGCGACGGGGGGAACACCCTGATCCTCGCCTTGATGCTCATTTTTTTCATGATGGCGCTCAGCACCGCCCAGTTCTTCATCGTGCAGAAGAACAGCCGCCAGTCGGAGTTCATGGCTCTTCAGGATGATGTCCGCTATTACGCCGAGTCCGGCGTCCATCTCGCCCTCCACGATCTCCGCCATGACGTCACCGGCAACGATGGCAAGATTGGCACCCTCGGCTGGACGGCCCTCAACGACGTGGGGAGCGACGGGGTCGCGGGCACCGGGGACTACGGCGAGGGGGACGGCCGGCCGACCCCCGGCGAGCCCAACCTGGCTCCGGTTGACATCGGCCCGGCGGCTGCTGGAGTCAGCTTGATCGTCTACACCGAGGACAGCGCCTGGTCCAGCGTCAAGCGGATCGTCTCTACCGCCTTCAGCGGCGAGGCCGAGGCGACGGTCGAGTCCTACGCGCAGCAGTCGGTCGACACCCTTCCCCGCGTCGGCGCCATTTACGTGCCGGCGACCGTCGACCTGGACCTGAACGGCAACAAGTTCACCATCAGCGGCATCGACATCAACCCCGACGGCACCGCCGGCCCCGGGCCGAACACCTGGGGGATCGCCACCGAGCCGGGGAGCCCCGCCGGAGCCAACCAGACCGCCATCCAGAACCAGATCGCCGCCAAGAACTATCCCCAGGTCACCGGCCTCGGGACCACCCCCTCGGTGGGGGAAAATGCCTCCACGATCGATATCGATGCGCTCTTCAACGCCATCAAGTCGAAGAAGGACCAGCAGCTCGCCAGCGGCACGTATACCGGCGTGACCTGGGGAACTCCTTCCAGCTACCTGGTGACTTACGTGAACGGCGACTTGCACCTTTCGGGGACGGGAACCGGAGCGGGAGTGCTGCTGGTCGATGGCAACCTCACCATGTCGGGCCAGTTCACTTTCCAGGGCCTGGTGATCGTCCGCGGCGATGTCTCGCAGGTCGGCGGCGGATCCGGCGTCCACGTTTACGGAACCATCCTGATCGAGCAGACCTTCACCATGGTCGATCCCATCGACTTTGATGTCAGCGGATCCGCCGATCTGAAGTACAGCTCGACGGTGATCGCCAACACGGAGACGGTGCTGGCAAGCAAAGGCAGCCAGTACACGGTGCTTTACTGGAACAATATCAAGTGAGGCGAGGTCCGGGATGACAATCTTCCATCCGAGTTTGATCTTCATTTTCTTTCTGGCCGGGCCCGCCGATTCGAAGGTCAAGTTCACCGGCCCGGGCTGGTATCTCCTCGAGTTCAAGGAGGGCCATCGCCTCACCTTGAAGGTGCTGGACCAGGGTGATGGCTCCTTCCGCTGCTATTATCAAGGGGCCAACTTCCCCATGTCCCGCCACGAGATCAAGCTCCTGATCCGCCTGGCGGAGCTGAAGAGGGATGCGGCCGCCGGCTCCTTGACGCCGCTCGAGGAGGAGAAGATCCGCGAGGCGATCGAGGCCCTGGCTTCCCTGGAAGGCGGCGAAGCCGAGGAGGCCTTCGAGTTTCTGAGGAAGGAGTTCACCCGTTGCCGGAAGGTTCTCCACGAGGCCCTGGCCCACCGCGAGGCCCAGGTGCGCAAGCAGGTGGTGAAGCTCCTGGGCGAGGAGGGGAACGGCGATGATGATCTTCAGCCGCTCCTCCCGCTGCTCAAGGACTCCGAGGACCGGGTGAGGCTGGCGGCGGTCATGGCCCTCCGGAAGCTGGGCCCGAAGGCGCTGGAGGCTTTCTTCGAGTACCTCCGCTTTGAGCCGGTGGCCAACCACCGGAAGATGGCGGTCAAGACCCTGGCCCGCTGGCATCGGCCCGAGGCGGTCGCCCCGCTGGTCGAGCGGCTCGAGGAGGAGTCGGACGCCGGCGTCCGGAAGTTCATCACCGGGGCCCTCAAGACCCTCACCAAACAAGATTTGGGCGAGGACGCCGAGGCCTGGAAGGGGTATCTGGAGGAGTTCGAGCGCCAGAAGGAAATCGAGAGGTTGAAGGTGTCTCAAGAGAAGGAAGGCAAGAAATGAACGGTGGATCTCCGCAACGCGGGAACATTCAGCGATATCTGGCCGAACCGCGCCGCCAGGCGGGCTCGATGCTCCTCGAGCTCACCATTGCCCTCTCGGTCCTGACCGTCGGGGTTCTGGGCTTCCTGCTCGCCTTCCAGAAGAACTTCACCGCCGCTCGCGACCTGGCCAGCCGCGACCTGGTGAGCGCCGCCTTCTCGAACGCCGTCGAGCAGCTCGCCAACGCCGACTTCTCGACGCTTTACTCCACCTATCAATACACCAACATCGCTCCGGCAACGGGCACGGGATCGCCCGGCTCCAACGTGACCACCGCCGGAAGCCTGGTCGACTTCTATGGATATCCGGCGCGCGTGCTGGTGAGCTTCGATGTCAACGAGACCGCCCTGCCGGCCGAGTACGGCCCGGTCGGCGACCTCGATGGCGATGGGGCTCTCACCAGCACCGATTGCTCGACCACTTACGAGATCCTTCCCACCCATCTCAGCCTCACCTACCAGACTTCGAACGGCGTCTTGACCAAGCATATGTACATCGTGCTGGGAAGCCGGAGCTGATCACCAGATCGGCCGCATCCTCCAGATTTCGAGCCTCTTGAACATCGCGCTCCCCTCGCCGGCGAAGAGCTCGATCCCCAGATCCCGCTCGGCGGGATCGATGACGCGGGTGATGCACTCCTCGCCGTCGTTGAGGTAGGCCAGCGCCGGAGCCAACGGCATGGTCCGTTTATTTAGTTTCATGGGGCCGATTTTTTGATTAAATGGGTAGCTGAATTATTCCCTGAAAATCCCTGATAAAGTAATTTTTTTCATGGCCAGAATCAACGACCATTATCTCAAGCTTGCCGCTGGATACCTTTTTCCGGAGATCGCCCGGCGGGTGAAGGAGTTCGCGCAGGCCCATCCGCAGGCGCGCCTCATCCGGTTGGGGATCGGCGACGTCACCCTGCCCCTCCCCAATGCGGTCATCGAGGCCTTCCATCGCGGCGTCGAGGAGCTGGCCGGGCAGAAGAGCTTCAAGGGATACGGCCCCGAGCAGGGGTATGGATTCCTGCGCGAGGCGATCGCGCAAAACGACTACCGCGCCCGCGGCGCCAGCGTGGAGGCCGACGAGATTTTCATCTCCGATGGCTCGAAGTGCGACACCGGCAACATCCAGGAGGTCTTCTCCCTGGACTGCCGGATCGCCGTTGCCGATCCGGTCTATCCGGTCTACGTCGACACCAACGTCATGGCCGGCCGGACCGGGCCTTACGACGGCAAGGGGCGCTATGGCGGCATCCTTTACATGCCGTGCACCGAGGAGAACGGCTTCGTTCCGGAGCTGCCTGAGGAGCGTGCCGACCTGATCTACCTCTGCTTCCCCAACAACCCCACCGGCGCCGTCGCCTCGCGGCAGGTCCTGAAGGGCTGGGTGGAGTACGCCCGCAAGAACGATTCCATCATCCTTTACGATGCGGCTTACGAGGCGTTCATCAGCGACCCCTCGATCCCCCACTCGATTTTTGAGATCGACGGCGCCCGCGAGGTGGCGATGGAGTTCCGCAGCTTCTCCAAGACCGCCGGCTTCACCGGCACCCGCTGCGCCTTCACGGTGATCCCGAAGGAGCTGGCCGGGCGGGACGCTGGCGGCGGCCGCGTGCCCATCCACCGGCTGTGGATGCGCCGGCACACCACCAAGTTCAACGGCGTCTCCTACCCGGTGCAGGTCGCCGCCGCGGCGGTGTACTCGCCGGAGGGGAAGGCGCAGGTGCGCCGGCTCATCGACGCGTACATGGAGAACGCCCGCCTCATCCGCGAGGGGATGGCGGAGTGCGGATTCAAGGTCTTCGGCGGCGCCAACGCGCCGTACATCTGGCTCAAGACCCCCAAGGGCATGGGCTCGTGGGAGTTTTTCGACCAGCTGCTGGCGAAGGCCAACGTCGTCGGCACGCCGGGCTCCGGCTTCGGGCCCGCCGGCGAGGGCTACTTCCGCCTGAGCGCCTTCGGGCAGAGAGCGGACGTAGAGGAGGCGCTGGCGCGAATCAACCGGTTAAAAGGTTTTTTCGTTCCCGAGC
Organism: Planctomycetota bacterium; assembly: GCA_016209605.1. Lineage (GTDB taxonomy): Bacteria > Planctomycetota > UBA8108 > UBA8108 > JACQVS01 > JACQVS01. The sequence goes on along the minus strand of JACQVS010000109.1, from coordinate 671 downwards.
GTATATAAGATGTAATATGTGTCATGAAAACAGACGGGGAGCTGATCGGTGCCTACCGGAACGGCGACGAACAAGCTTTCGAGGAATTCTACCGGCGCCACCGCAAACCGGTTTTCGTGTACTTGCTCTCGCTTTTGCGCAGCCGGGAGACGGCCGAGGAGGTCCTGCAGGAGACGTTTTTCGCCTTCCTGCGCCATCTCCGCAGTCTCGATGGCAGCGCGGATTACCGGCCGTACCTTCTGCGGACGGCGAGGAACCGCGCCATCGACCGCCTGCGCCAGGAGAAGCGGGCCAGCGAGGCCCTGGAAAAGCGCCTGGAGGATCCGCTCTTCAAGGCGCGGGCGGCTGGAGAGGTCCGGCCTGCCGAGGCCGTGGAGCCCCTCGAGTGGAGCAAGCTCCTCTTCCGCCTGCCGGATGAGCAGCGGGAGGCGGTGGTGCTGAGGATTTTCGCGGACTTGCGCTTTCCGGAGATCGCCCGGCTGCTGGCGGTCCCGGAGAACACCGTGATTTCGCGTTACCGCTACGGCCTTGAGAAGCTGCGCGAGATGATTAAGAGCCTGTCTCGGTAGGCGCTTCGAGGCCCGAGGCCGAGCGAGAAGGCGCCAGACAAGGCGGGCCGACGCAGCCTTATTAACCGGAGAAATAAGGCGAGGAGGCCCAACGTAGTATGG
>JACQVS010000107.1 GCA_016209605.1 Planctomycetota bacterium | reverse complement strand
TTATTATGATGGCGATTATGAGGACAGTGCAGTTGACGCTCGATGAAAAACTGGTGGAGGAAGTGGATGCCGTGGCGGAGGCGCTTGGGACCACCCGATCCGCCTTTACCCGCCAGGCCTTGCGGGCAGCTTTGGAACGTATCCAGGAAAAAGCCCTGGAACGAAAGCATCGAGAGGGATACCGCCGAAAGCCGGTTCGTCCCAAAGAATTCCGGCCCTGGGAAAAGGAACAAGTCTGGGGAGAGGAATGAAACGCGGAGAAGTGCGATGGTACAAATTTCCCCGCCCCGACAAGAAACGTCCAGTGGTTATTCTGACTCGCGATTCGGCACTGGAGTTCCTGGGCGAGGTCACCGTAGCTCCGATAAGCACCACGATCCGCGACATCCCGACCGAAGTCCTGCTCGGCGCATCGGAGGGGATGCAGCGCGATGGCGCCGTGAACCTGGACCACGTTCAAACCATTTCTCGCGGCAAGATCGGCGGCTTGATCGCCACGCTGCCGCCGGAGAAAATGGAAGAGATCCGCACCGCTCTGCTGTTCGCGCTGGGGTTCCCTAAAGTTCCCTAAAAGATAGCTCCCCTCAATTCCATTCCAAAACCTGACGATACCAACTGAACTGGGAAACTTTGGTAGGAGTATTCTTCAATCTGATCCCACCGTCAATTTGAGCATTGGCAAATTGAGTATTGGAAAATTGAGCACTGGCCATTAGAGCACAGGTTGCGACGGGTGGATCATCGCTTGGCTTTGGACGAATCCGCAGGTGAAAAATGAACCACAACGGCCGTGGAAGCATTCTCTCATTCCTTAATGGTCTACCGTTCCGAGCCTCCGCTCTTGGACAGGCGACTGTCCGGAGGAGACCGAGATGGTTAGAAACGAAAAGAAGAAAGAGTAGATGATCCGGCGTTTCATGGCGAACGTACCTCCACTTTGTAGAGTATGACCCGCTGGCCCTGTTTTTCTACCGGCGAGGGCCGGAGCTACTTCCCGACATAAAGGGCGTAAAAGGAAATGGCCCCACTCAATCTTCCCTCGAAGCCGACTTTGATTTTGAAGGATTGCTGAACTCCGGCGATCTGGCTTTTCCCGTTCCAGGAAACCGGAACTCGCAGCCCCGACTGCTGCAACGTTGCGGAGGCGTCGCCGGAATAACCGGGCAGGGGCCGCTCCAGTTCATCCAGCAGCTCAACCCGCAGGCTGGATTCCGGCGAAAGCCCTTCCGCATTGACCCAAAGCCTGGCCGATCCATCCACCTTCAGCTCCGAGGTAATGAATTCACCAGCGTGGGAAGGATCAGGGCCATCATCTTGAATCGCCGGGTGGGATCCGGCTCCTCGGGCTCGTGGAGTACGAGGGTATGATATCCGGTGAATCCCGGCGGCATCAGAATCAAGTTGTTGTCGCGGTTGCCCCGAAACTCGACCAACCCCAGGTTCGGTTTTTTCCAGTGAATGCCGTCCTCGCTTTCGGCGTAGACAAACCGCCAACCTCGATAATCGATCGGCCCGCCCCGGGAGGGGGTGATGAAAGCTTCTTTTGACGCGGCGATATACCACATCTTGAACTTGCCTTCGTGGCGAAGAACCGTACCGTAGTAGCGTTGCTGCCATTCGTCCGGCTCTCCGATCTTGCCGAGCGGGACAACGGGATTGCCGGGATACTTTTCTGGCGGGTGCATGGTGAGATAGAGGTTGGACGTGAACGGGATGGAAACATCATCAAAGGCGAAGAACGAGGCCTCATCGACGGCTGTGGATTGGGTGGGGGTAACGGTCACGGCGCCTTTGATCCCGCTCCCCTTGAGTTCGGCGGATGCGCAGTACGCTCCAGCAAGAGAGCCTGCGTTGAGGGCTATCGACAAAAGGGCCCAACGCGACCCTCGAAATTGCACCGCTGAATTGGCTACCATTCCCGATTTGATTGGCCTTCCCGATGTGATTGGCCTTCCTGTTGTGATTGGCTTTTTTGATGTTGCGGGCTCATCTAGCATTTTCGTCTTACCTGGTTCCCAGATCAAGTTTACAACCCAAGCCGAGTGAAGGGCATTGCCAGAAAATATAAACTCTCCGGTCTCTGGCTTCAATCCTTTATCGGAATGCCCGCGTGGCCGGAACCCTTCTACCCCGGCACCGCGATCAGCTCCATCTCGCAGAGCAGCTCGGGGCGGCAGATGGTCGCCTCGACGATGGCCATGGGGATGCCGCCGAGCCCGGCCTCGTCGAGGAGATGCTGGAAGCGGGGCAGGTCGGCGCGGCGCTTGAGGTAGGCGATGGCCTGCACCGCGGCGGCCGTCCCGGCGCTGGCTCCTGAGAGGAGGCCCTGGATGTTCTCGAGCATGCGCCGCGCCTGGATCTCGAGGCTTCCCGGCCCCACCGACTTCCCTTCCCGGTCGATGGCGGCGGTTCCGGAAAGGTACAAGGTGCGCTGGCCGCCCGTTTCCACCTGCAGCCCTCGAGAGAAATAGGAGCCGTACTCGCAGGCCTCGTTGAAGGTCGGCGAGGTGAGCGCGGAGGCGCGGAGCTTTCCGGAAGCTCGAGGGGCGACCGAGGCCGCCGCCTCCTGGAGGGCGTAAAGGGAGAGGGCGGCGCGGCAGCCGGGAAGTTGGGGAGCGCCGCCGATCCCCGTGCTCGCCGGCAGGATCCGCAGCCCGGCGCGCTCGAAGAACTCCCGGCGCGCGGCGTTCAAGGCGCCGTAGTCCCGCTCCATGTCGCGGAGATAGATCCAGGTGCGGATGACGTCGCGGAAGCCGGCCCCTTGCTCCTGGAGCAAGCTTTCGGCCCGCCCGAACATCTCGCGGGCCTCGGCCTCGAATGGCCCGCTGATGGAGCGGCCGGAGATGTTGGCGAGGCGGAGGTGGCGGAGGCCGCTTCCGTCGATGAAATCCGTCCTCGACTCGCGCCACCACGGCTCTGGGGGCTGGAATTCCTCAGAGGGCCGGCGCTCCTCCGGCGGCGCGCTGGAGCTTCCTCCGGCCCCGGCGCTCGCCAGGTGCACCAGCAAGGCCGCCTGGCACTGCCCGCAGCAGGGGGGGAGGAGCGCGCCCATGGCCGCCGGCGGGCCCGCGAGCCGGCCAGTCGGGCCGACCGGGCCGGCAGCCGGAGGAAGATCCACCGGCCTGGCCAGGAACCAGCTTTCCGAGAGGATCGAGGCGCGGCCGGAGGAAACTTCGGCCATCAAGGCGGCGCGCTTCCGGGCCAGGCGCTCCACCTGGCACTCGAGGCCCTGAGGGCTGTCCTCCCCCGGGTGGAGGGCGGCGAAGATCTCCTGGCCGCCGCCTCGCTGGATGGCGATGGCCAGGGAACGCCTGCGGCAGCGAGGGCAGGAGCCGGCTTCGCTCCAGCGCTGGAAACTGGAGGCGTCATCCCGCCCGGCAGGGATCCATTGCATCCTGGAAGGGCTGGGGGAGTGGCTCACGGGTTTCGAACGCCGATCCTGGCAGCCGTTGGTCGGCGGCCGGCGGCTACTTGCTCTTCTCCTCTTCACCCAGGGCCTCGTCCACCACCTTCTCAACCTCGCCGGCGAAGTCGAACTGGTAGTCCTCGTCGGGGATGGTCTTCGAGTCGGCCAGGGCTTTGGCGTCGCCCAGGATCTCTTGCAATTTGGCATCGTCCACCTTGCTATCGAAGTCCCACTCCTTCTCTCCTCTCTTCCGGTGGGGAAACTTGTCGGTGAGGTTGCCCCATTCCTCCTCGGAGATCTTTTTCTCGTGGACTCCTCGGAGCACGCGGTTCAGCGACCGCACCCCGACTTGCTTCTCCTCGGGGGACAGGCCGGAGGCCTCCACCTGGAACCTGAGGCCATGGGTTTGAATCGCCTTCAGCAAAACGCCTTTCTCGAAGGCTTGCCCGAGCTTTTTCAACTGTTCCTGGCTGAGCTGGTTGTTCTCGAAGCGAGTGCAGACCTTATCCAGCGCGGCGCTGACCCGTTTTTGCTCATCCGGGGAAAGTTTGGCCCCCTTGACCATCTGATCGATGCCGGTGCGCAAGATCCCCGTCACCATCTTGCGCCAGGTGAAAAATATAATGACCCCCCCTATGATGAACAAGATCGCTATCGTCCCGCAGCCGATGCCGAGCGCCAGGCCGCAGCCCGAAGATTTTCTCGGCGGCTGGACTGGTTGCATCCCTTCCATGGATATTCCTCCGAATGGGTAATAATTTTCATGCTTTCAGCCGATGCTAGAAAGCTATAATATTTAAGCTGTTAGTCTATCAAAACTCGGTTCCGGCGTTAACAGAGATTCCCATGGGAGGACATATGAGGGAAAAAACATCTAGCTGGATCTCTCTCGGTATTTTTTTGGTCATCTTTACCGGCGCTCCGGGCTTCGCTCGGCTCTCGGCCCAGGAGGAAAAGCCCGAGCCTCCCAAGAAGGTCCTGCGCTTGACCATCCGCGGGCAGGCCTTCGAGGGGGAGCCGCCGTTCCAGCTCTTCGGCAACATCGGTGGTTCGAACCTTCGCGACCTCACCGCGGCGGTCCGCCAGGCCGCCAAGGATGACAAGGTGGCGGCGCTGGTCCTGCGCTTGAAGAACCCCTTGCTGGGGATGGCGCAGCGCCAGGCCTTGCGCCGCGCGCTCCTCGAGTTCCGGAAGTGCGGCAAGCCCTCCTTCTGCCACCTCGCCGGCGCCGGCGGCGGCGACTACCTGCTCGCCTCCGCCTGCGCGGAGGTGTCGCTGATCCCCACCGGCTTCCTGGAAATCCCCGGGCTGGGGATGGAGCTGATCCACTTCAAAGGGCTCCTCGACAAGCTGGGGATCCGCTTCGAGGAGCTGCGCATGGGGAAGTACAAGAGCGCGGCGGAGCCTTTCACCCGCGAGAGCCCGAGCGAGGCGGTGCGGGAGGAGATGCAGTCGCTCCTCGACGAGCTTTACGACGACTTCGTGGAGGGCATCGCGGCGAACCGCGGCCGCAAGCCCGTGGAAGTGCGGGCCCTCATCGACCGCGCCCTCTTCAACGCCCCCGAGGCCAAGGAAGCCGCCCTGGTCGACCGCCTCGAGTACGAGGACGAGTTCCTGGCGCGGATCACGAAGAAAGAAGGCAAGCCGCTCGAGCTGGCCGAGGCCAAGCTGGGCCGCCAGCTCAACCTCGAGATCACCGGCTTTGCCGGCCTGATGAACCTCTTCAGCGAGCTCTTCGGCGGCGGCCGCCGCGGTCTAGCCACCAAGAATCCCAAGCTGGCCGTGATCGCCGCCAGCGGCCCCATCATCGCCTCGGGCGATGCCGGCGCGCTCTTCGGCGGCGAGATGATCACCGCCGGCGAGATGGTCAAGCTTTTCCGCAAGGTGCAGGGCGATGAGTCGGTGAAGGCGGTGGTCTTCCGCATCGACTCGCCAGGAGGATCGGCCCTGGCGAGCGACCTCATCTGGCGCGAGGTCAAGGCCACCAAAGAAAAGAAGCCGGTGGTGGTCTCCATGGGGGACATGGCGGCCTCGGGCGGATACTACATCGCTTGCCCGGCGACCACGATTTTCGCCGACCGCTCCACCCTCACCGGCTCGATCGGCGTGATCGGCGCCGTCCCCAGCGTGCGCGGCCTCTGCGACAAGATCGGCATCAGCTTGGAGGGCTTTTACCGCGGCAAGCGCGCCGACATGATCTCTCCCTACGGCGACCTCACCGACGACGGCCGCGAGCTGATCTTGAAGAGCATGCGGACGATTTACAGCGATTTCATCGCCCACGTCGCCGAGGGACGGAGCCTGTCGAAAGAAGCGGTCGCCTCGATCGCCGAAGGGCGGGTGTGGACCGGCGGCCAGGCCTTGAAACACGGCCTGGTCGATGCCCTCGGCGGCCTCGATGATGCCATGGAGCAGGCCCGCAAGCTGGGGGGCCTCTCTGACGAGGCCGAGGTCATGACGCTCCCCAAGGCCAAGACCTTCATCGACCTCCTTCAGGACCTCTCGGCCGAGGGTGCGGCGCTCCGCGCCGCGCTCGAAGGGCTGCCTCCGGAGATCCGCCGCCTCGTGCGGCAGCTCGAGTGGGTAAACGGCATCCAGAGCGAGCGGGTGCAGGCGGTGCTGCCGGAGGTCATCAGGATCCGATAAGGCGAGATTCAGATACGCGGCTGAATTAAAAATTGGTTAGCAAATATTGACAATTTCCGCCAATCGCTTTAAAATTAAATTATGGACACTCATTCCTCCTCCATCACCACTCTCAACGTCTCGCTTCCCGAGAACATGCGAAAATGGATCGAGGCGCGGGTTGCCGAAGGTCGCTTTAGCTCAGCTAGCGAATACCTTCGTTCCCTCGTCCGTGAAGATCAGAAGCGTACGGCCGATGAGCAACTTGAAAAACTCCTCCTTGAGGGTCTCGAGTCCACATCGACGGAAATGACTCCCGAGGACTGGAAAGAAATCCGTCGTGAAGTCGGAGCACGAGTAGCGAAGAAACTCAAAGGGCGGAAATGAAGCCCAAGGTTCTCCGCTCGGCCCTTGCAAGGCGGGACCTGGTTGAGCAGGCTGCATGAATCGCTGAGGATAACCCCGAGGCTTCAGAGCGCTTCCTTCGAGCGGCCGGGGAGATTTTTTTGAAGATAGCCGGGTTGCCTGGGCTCGGTTCTCCTCGTCACTTCAAGAACCCTTCGCTTCAGGGTCTCCGAATGTTCCCCATCCCAGGCTTTGAGAAGCACCTGGTGTTTTATTTGGCCGTGGAAGGCGGTATTCGGATCATCAGGATCCTCCACAGCTCCCGTGATATTCGCGCGCTTTTTGAGGTATAGACTCTATCATCAAAACTTCTTCGCAGGCTGCGGAGATGTCTTGGCGTCCCAGGACCGCTCTCCAATTCGCTTTGCGTCTTAACTTGGCCCTTTCGGTCCTCGCGCTTCCGCGCTCGGCCTCCAGGCGGGCCTCGGAGC
>JACQVS010000105.1 GCA_016209605.1 Planctomycetota bacterium | reverse complement strand
TTAGAGCGAGAGATTTTGACTACCTGCAAGGCGCGAGGCCGGAAGCGATACGGGACGGAGTATCGCTGAGGCCGAGCAACGCCGCAGGGAGGCAAAAGATCCGCTATAACCTTATTTGGAATTAAGAAAGCGAGCACTAAGTTGCAGCGCGATAGATGCTGCGGATAAGGAGGGTGCCATGTCGATGGACCGGATAAGGACGGTACGCCCGGAGGGGAAGCGATGCTTCCTCGCCGTTTTCACCATCGGGGTCTGCCTGTTTCTGGAACTCGGCGCGTGGGGAAGACACTATATCCTTTACAACACGCGCGAGTGAGGAGGAAGAGATGAGCTGGCAAAAGCTATGCGGCATGGTGATCGTTCTTCTCCTGTGGGCTCCGCCTCCCCTATTCGCCGTCCGGCCCTCCGTGGTCGAGCTGTACATCGACACGGGGGCAGAACACGTCTTGACCATGGCCGACGTGAACGGGGACGGGCGGATGGAAGTCATCACGGCGAGCAAGGGAGGCGATGCGCCCTCCTGTATCCTCCAGGCCTTTGGCGCCGAAAAGATCGGCCGGAGCGTCGCCCCTACCGGGCCGGAGGTGATCTTCTTCCCTGCGGTCGGCGGGTTCGGCGCCATGTGGCTCGTCGGGGGGGACTTCGGCGGCCGTAAGGGCGATGGGGTGCTCGCCCTGTACAGCATTCCGGTGAACCGTCCTTACGGCGAGGAGGGCGGTCAGTGGCCGGGGGCGCTGGGGGAACGGTTGGAGGCGCTGAAACGGTCCGAGGCGTGGACGCGCAGCTTCTATCACGCCAAGGCGGGACCCATCGGTGTCTTCTTCCGGGATCCGACGCGCCCCTTTCCGATGAAGGGCGACTTCGTCGACGCCTGGACGAACACCCGGCCCTGGATGTCCCCTGCGTGGACGCTTGAAAGCTGGCTCTTCGACCCTGCCGTGGAGGGGGCTGTTGGCTATTCTAATACCGCCGATCTCTTTCCCTCGGATCCGAAGGCCTACGTCGCCATCGGCGGCCAAAGCTGTCTCCTGCTCGGGCGGAACGAGGGGGACCAGGCACCTCCCGGCCGCGGCACCTGGAACTTCACGGACATCTGGGACGAGATCAAGGCGGACGATAAACCGTTCTCCGCCTGCGCTAGCGGCGACCTCACCGGAGATGGCAAGGCCGAGATCGTCTCCATGTTCAAGAGCGGCGAAATTCGCGCTCGCAGCTATCTGGCTGGAGGCTTTCCCAAGGAGGCGAAATCCCCGGTCGAAGGCGTCCGAGCCGTTAAGGGACCACAACGCGCGCCCTTCGATGGCACGCTGCTTCCCGAATCGGATCCGATGGTCGCCAAGAGGGTGGATGGCTACCCGAGCGGTCGTCTGGGTATCGGCGATCCCTCGCGCGACGGCAAAAACGAGCTGATTCTCGCCGTGCGCGCCGGGGATCGCGGTTATCTCCTCCCCTACCAGCGAAGCGTCTACGGACCCGACGTCCGGCTGGACGGCAAAAGGGCATGGAATTTCGAAGTGATCGACCTCCTCCGGCCCGGGGAGTTCTTTATGGACGCTCTCATCGACGACTACAACTCCGACGGGGTTTCTGAGATCCTCGCCTCGACGCAATGCGGTCACATCTACGCCTATCGACGTGCCGAAGCGGGCTACATCCCCGGCAATACGGTACCGCTCCACGACTATGTCCGCCGAACGCTCTACCAGGAGGAAGGACTTGTCATCAACAGCTTCGCCGCCGGCGACATGGACGGCGACCCGAGCAACGGCCACGAGATCGCCTTCAGCGTCTTTCCGGGCAGCCCGCAAATCCCAGTGTCCTGGGGTCACTATCTTCTCTACAACACGCGCGACTGAGGGGACCACGTCCCATGATCAAGGTAAGCCATGATAACAATGCCAACCTAAGAATTACTTCATTCCTACAGAGGATTACGCAATGGTGAACCGCAGAACGTTCTTGAAGAATATGGTGCTGGCCGCTACAAACGCCTCGGCTGTGCTGGCGGGCGGCGAAACGGTCCTGGCCGACGATCCCATGGCACTGACCGACGAACACATCAAAGCCGCCGGTCGCCAGCGACGCTTAGTCGTTAACTATGACGCGCTCGCCCAACTTTTTGGGTACAAGCCGCCCGGCGGCAAGCCAGACATCGAAAGCCTCAAGAGCCACCTCCTCAGCCTCCTCGACCTCCCGGGGAATCAGATCGACAGCGTCGGCTGGTGCTGGAGCGAAGGCAACGAAGCTCCCTACCCCAGCAAGGTCCTCCCGACCCTTCTCGATCACCCGATTTTCAAGTTCGTGCCTGAGGGGCTTGACATCGTTCGCCTCTGTTGCGATGAAACGCGTAGAAGGGGAATCGAGTCGTTTTTCTCATACCGCATCAACGGTGGCGACCACGATCGAGGTCCAGCGCCTAAGCTTCCCAAGAAGTGGGAAAACAAGGATTGGCTGATCAACTGGAACCCCGATCCAAACGGTCCGCCTGAGTACATCGCCCCTTACCACCTGTCAGCATTCTGGAACTTCGCCGCCAAAGGGACACGCGACTACAAAGTGCGTGCTCTCGTGGAGGTGGCCGAGAACTACGCGTTCGACGGCATCGAGGTGGACTACGCCCGAAACAGTCCCGTCCTCCAGCCAGGCCACCAGTGGGAGAACCGGGAAGCGCTGACAGACTTCATGCGGTCGCTGCGTCGAGCGCTTCAAGAGGTAGCGAAGAAACGAGGGCGCCCGGTGATCCTCGGCGCGCGGGTACCGGAGACGATCGTCGGATGTCACTTCGACGGCATCGACGTCGAGACTTGGGTCCGCGAACGGATGGTCGACGTCCTCGTCCTCGGCTGCCGCGCGATGGAGGTCGACATCGCGAGCTTTCGCCTCCTTACAGACGGGACGCGGATCAAGATCTACCTGTGCACTGATTTTCATCATATCCCGGACGGTTACAACCCGGGAGAGGCCAGGATCTGTCGCGGCATTTATTCGAATTGGTGGCACCAGCGCCCGGATGGCGTATGCACGTTCAATTACACCTACAGCAACCAGGACTGGAGTATGTACCGCGAGATCGGCAGCCCTGAGACCCTGCGGTTCACCGACAAGATCTTTGCCATTCAGCGCCGCGGTGGTGGACATCACCCCGTCTTGACGCCGTATCCCAGCGACTGGAGCACGCCACGGCTGGCCTACGCCAACACCAACATGCTCGGACAGCTACCGGTGACGCTTGATCCGGCGGCTCGCGCCGATAATCTGCTGTTTCTCTATGTTGCAGACGGCGTCAGCAGCGCTGGTGCTCGTCTGAAAAGCCTCAAGCTCCGCGTTCAGCTCTCCCGCCCAGCCCCGATCGAGCTCCGCCTGAATGGCGGGCTCCTCGATACCCTGAAGACGGACAAAGAGGATTCTGCGCCCCCGATGAGTCCAACGTGGGCCGAGTTCTCACCACCGACAAAGCTCTTCGCTATTGGTCAAAACCTGGTGAGCATTCGTTTCACCGCACCGCGTGCTGCTGGTGAGGAGGCTGTCAACGTTGAGAAGGTCGAGGTGCACGTTGAGTACATGTAACCCTCAGTTCGAGTTTTGCTGTTTTCAGAGGCCATGACGCATGCTCCGCCGAGTAGAGGAGGACCCAGTGCCGCTTGGCGGCCTTGGGCCTCCTCTACTCGGCGCCTTTTGAACTCTTCAATGGTTACTGGTTGTGAAAATTTTTGAAATTTGCTACAAGCCCGGAGCGGCTCATTCCCGGCGCAGCGCCTCGATGGGGTCGAGGCTGGCCGCTTTGGTGGCGGGGTAGATGCCGAAGATGATGCCGACGGCGGCGGAGATGCCGAAGGAGAGGATCAGACTGAAGGTGGTGATGATGGTCTTCAGGCCGCTCATCGCCTCGACCACGAAGGGGATGGCGACGCCGAGGAGGATCCCCAGGAGGCCGCCGGCAGTGGAGAGCACCACCGTCTCAACGAGGAACTGGCTGACGATGTCGCGCCGCTTGGCGCCGAGGGCGCGGCGGATGCCGATCTCGCGCGTGCGCTCGGTGATGTTGGCGAGCATGATGTTCATGATGCCGATGCCGCCGACCAGGAGCGAGATGGCGGCGATCGATCCGAGGACGATGTTGAAGATGCGCTTGGTCTGCTCCTTCTGCTGGAGGAGCTCGAGGGGCACCAGGACATCGAAGTCCTTCCTCTTGTGGTAGCGCTCGAGGAGGCCCCTCAGCACCTTGGCGGTCGGCGGCACGGCTTGATCCGACTCCAGCCCGACAATGATCTGGTGCAGCTCCACCTTCTCCATGTGGCGGCTTCCCGAAACGACGCGGACGATGATCTGCCCCACGTAGTTTTCCAGGGTGGTGAGCGGCACGTACACGTCGCGGTTGCGGTCATCCGCTTCGACTCCGCCGGTGCCGGTGGCGGCGCCGGTCGGCTCGGTGATGCCGATGACCTTGTAGTAGTCGGTGCCGACCTTGACGTCGTTGCCGAGGGAATCCTCCACCGGAAAGAGGGCTTGAGCCACCTCGGAGCCCAGGACGCACACCGCCCGCTTGGTGTCGAGGTCGTTCGAGGTGATGAATCGCCCCCGCGCGACTCTGGTGTTCGACACTTCAAGCAGCTCGGGAATGGTTCCCACCGCCTGGACGTCCATGCGCTCCTGCCGGTAACGCCCATCGGTGTGCACGATGCGCATCGGCACGATTTGACGGACCGCCGGAATGGTGCCCTTGAGGCGGCGGAGGTCCTCGTAAGTGAGGCCGTACACGACCACCTCCGATCGAGACACTCCCGCCTGCCCCTCTTCCTTGGGAATGAGGCTCTTCAAGATGATGTTCTGGCTGCCCAGCTTCTTGATCTCCTCCTGGGCGGCGAAATTGGCCCCTTCGCCGATCGACAGCATGGCGATCACCGAAGCGACGCCGAAAATCATGCCCAGGACGGTAAGCGCGGAGCGCAGCTTGTGGAGGGCGAGGCTCCTTATTCCCAGCAGCACGGTGCGGAGAAATTGGATCGAGATCACGAGATTATTGACAACACCAGATCATATCAAATTCTCGAGTGAAGAATTCACCGCTTCGGATTCAGGGCTATCCGAGACCACTCCCCCATCCCGCAAGCGGATGACCCGCCTGGCGATGTGAGCGATGCGGTCTTCGTGGGTAACCATGATGATGGTGATCCCCCTCCGGTTGAGGTCGATGAGGACTTGCAGGATTTCCCCTTCGGTGGCGGAGTCGAGGTTGCCGGTCGGCTCATCGGCCAGGATCATCAGCGGGTTGTTGGCCAGGGACCTGGCGATGGCGACGCGCTGCTGCTGGCCGCCGGAGAGCTGGTAGGGGCGGTGGCGCAGGCGATCGCTCAGGCCGACCATCTCGGCGAGCTGCCTGGAGCGCTGGCGGGCTTCCAGAGGAGAGATGCCCTGGTAAAAGAGCGGCACCTCGATGTTTTCAAGCACCGTGAGCTGGGGGATCAAGTTGTAGGACTGGAAGACGAAGCCGATCCGCCGGCAGCGGATTTCCGAGAGGGTGTCGTCATCGAGGGCGGCGACGTTTTCGCCGCCCAGGTAATAATCGCCGGAGGTGGGCCGGTCCAGACAGCCCAGGATATTGAGCAGGGTCGATTTTCCGGAGCCGGACGGACCCATGATGGCGACGAACTCCCCCGGCTGGATGGCGAAGGAGACGCCGCGCAGCGCGTGCACCGTCTCCCCCTCGAGGAGGAATTGTTTGTGGAGGTCCCCCAAGCGCAAGATGGCCCCCGCGCCGGCGGCTCGAGCAAGAGAAGTTGCAACGTTCATGAGGCTTTATCCACCTTGGCTTCGCCGGCTGGCTTCAGCCGTTCCGGGCCGCCGCCCCGCTTTTCCTGAGGCGGGGATTTGGGGCGGCTCTCCGGATCGGCGCCGGGCCTGCCGGCCGGGCGGAAGGAAGCGGGTTGGGGAGCCGACTCGTTCTCCAGGGCAATGCCGCGGCCGCGAGGCTGGCCCTCTGCCACCGGCGGGCCGTCGCCGCGGTCTTCATTCCCCCGCTCCTTCCTTTCCTTTTCCTTGCGGCTGCGGACTTTTTCATCCAGCGAGTCTTTGGTCAAAGCGGGGATTTCATTCTCGGATATCTCCGCCGCCGGATTTCGAGCTCCCTCGGGGCTGGGGGCGTTGAGCTGGATGACCTCGCCTTCTTGCAAGCCCTCCTTGATTTCGATGAAGGCCTCATTGTAGAGGCCGCCGGTCACTTTTCGGGGTCCGAACTTGCCATCTTCATAAACCAGACAGTGCTGCACGCCGTCAATGGTGGTGACGGACTGCACCGGCACGTATACGACGTTGCTCAGCTTGGCGGTCACCAGCTCCACCATGGCGGACATGCCGGGGCGGAGCAGCTTCACCGCTTCGCTGTCGTCGAGGGTGATCTCGGTGCGGTAGACCTTGAGGTCCGGATTGAGCCAGCGGTTGACGTTGTCGGGGAGCAGGCCGATCTTGGTGACCTTGCCGCGCAGGTTGAGGTTGGGATAGGCATCGATGCTGACGAAGGCCGGGGTGCCGATCTCCACCTGGTCGATGCGCGACTCGTGAACCTGGACGTTCACCGCCATGGTGGAAATGTCGGGCAGGTCGATCAAGTGCTGGTTTTCGCGGACCTGGGCCCCCTGCTCCACCAGCTTGTCGTCGCGCCCCCAGCGCTCATCGTGGTAAACCACCATGCCGTCCTGCGAAGCGAAAATCTTGGTCTTGGCGAGCTGGTCCTTGAGCTTGTTGAGGCGGTTTTGGGAAAGCACATAAGTTTTCTCCTTGGCCTTGAGGTCCGCCTCCGCCTTGGCGAGCGTGGCGTTGGCTTTGCGGTTGGTGCGGTCGAGGGCCATCTTCGCCTGCTCCATTTTGGACCTGTACTGCTTCAGGTCCTTCTGATGGGTGTAGTTTTCCAGCACCTTGAGATTCCCTTCGGCTTGCCTCTTCTGCACCTCGAACTTCTTCATCGCCAGTTCATCGGCGATCAGCTCCGTGCCGGTGACATAGCCCCTGTCGGCCAGTTTCTTGGTCCACTCGAACTTGTTGCGCGCCCGTTCCAGCTCCTCGCTGGCGATATAGATGTCCGCCTTGGCCTTCTCCAGGGCGATCAGCCAGTCACCTTCCTCGTACTTCTTGAGGTCCAGCTCGGCAAGCTCGAGGTCGAGCCGGGCGGCGTTGAGGTCGCTTTGCATCTGGCTTTTCTGGATCTCCATCTCCTCATGGGCCTGCACCTGGGCAGCGTAGGCGCTTTCGACCTGGATCTCCTGCTGATTGAGGTACTGGGTCAGCTCGGAGGAGTCCAGCTCGACCAGCAGGTCCCCTTCCTTGACGAAGGTCCCTTCCGGCACCACGCTGACAATGGACGACATTCCCTGCAGCTGGCTGATCACTTGCGCGGACTTCAGCGCCCTGACGTTGCCGCGCTCGGTGAAAGAGATGGTGAGATCGCCCCGCTTCACCTCGTAAGTCAAATCATCCGGAGACTCGAATCCGGAATTGAAGCCGGCGCGGATCCACAGGGCCAGCCCGATGAAAAGCGCCAGTCCGGCGGCCGTTCCGATGACTCCCCCGGGGGTCAACGCGTGCTGCCAGATTCCATGCCGGCGGGATTCAACTGGCGGGCTTTCCTGCTGGAGATCACTGTGGATCGCTGTTGCCATGGTGCGTTTCTCCAATAGGTATTATTTTCCACTTTCCATCCTCATCAATCAACAGATTGCCGGTGTCGCGGAAAAATTCCAGCCAGGCAATGGTGAAGTTGACTTTGGCGGCGATCAAGGCGTTTTTGGCATCGATGAGCGCCGACTGGGATTCCAGGAGGTCGCGGGTTTCGGCTCGGCCGGCCTGCAGAAGCTCCCGCGTGCTCTGCACCCGCACCGTGGCCAGCTGAACGCTGGCTTTCTGGATCTCGAAGCTCTGGCGCTCTCGCTCGACGCGTCGAAACGCATCGCGCACCCGCAAGCGGATGTTGTCCATGAGCAGGCTCAAGTCGCGCTTGGCGCGCTCGAGGGCGATGAGCGTCTCGACATAATCGTTTCTCTCCGCCTTGCGGTCGAAAGGCAGATTGAGATCGAAGCCGGCGCTGTAGGTTCCCTTGCGGACATCGAACTTCAAGGGCGTTTGAGCATCGCCGCCGCTGCTGGGGAGCGCTGCCGAGGCGCGAAGGTCGAGCTGGGTTCGCAAAGCATCGGCGGCCACCTTGACGTGGCGCTCTCCGTCCTCCACCTGGTCCTTGAGGACTTTGAGATCCAGGCGGTTTTCCAGGGCGGACTCGATGGCCAGCTCCGGGCTGGCCAATACCGCCTCGGCCTTCGGATCCTCCAGGCGTTCGAGCTCGCCGAGGTCCAAGGACAGGGGGAAGTCGGTCGGCACTCCCAGGGCGATCTTGAACTGATCGAGGGCTGATTCGTAGGACTCCACCGCCACCACCCAGCGGTTGCGGGCTTGCAGCTCCTGCTGGCGGGCCTGGTCCACCTCGAACTTGGGAAGGCGCTCCGCCCGCGCCAGCCACTCCACCCGCTCCAGATTGTTGACCAGGTCCTGCCAGTTGGAATATTCGTTGTTGACGCGGTTGCGCTCGAGCAGGACGCCGTAATACTCTGAAAAAATCTCGATGGCGAAGGTCTGGCGGAATCTCTCGAAATTGCGGATTTCATAGAGGGCGTTGCGCTCGGACTGCGTCAGCGGCTCCTGGACGATGTGCCGTCCAAAGCCGCGGAGCAGAGGCTGGGTGATGGTGCCTCTGAAGATGGTTTGAGCGACCGCCCGGCGGTCGCCGGTGAAGAATTGCGAAAAGTTGTTGAGCGCGTGGAGGCCTAATCGGGCGCCGTTGGCAAAAAGCCGGTTCCAGCCGAAGTCGGTGGAGATCTCGCCCGAGCGGTCGTTGTTGCCGGCGCGCGTCCAGGCGCCGCCGACGATGCCGAAAAACCGCGGCGCGAATTGATAGCGCGCCAGGGTCAAGGCCAGGGCGGTCAGGTAAACCGTCTCTTTGCGGCTCTGGTATTCGCGGTTGTTGGCCAGCGCCACTCGAATGGCTTCTTCCAGGTTGAGCAGCCGGCCTTCCGGCGGTGTGGCCGCCGGCCGGTCCGAGGGCTGTTCGACAGAGGCCTGGTCCCCGGATTTCCCCTCTCGCTTCTCCTCGGCAGCGGCCGGCGGCGGAGCCTCCGCGGGCCGCTCGTCCGGCTTCGCTTCCGGTTTCTCCGGTGTTGGGCTGGCTGGAGGCCTGGCGTCCGCCGGAGCCGCCGGCTTGGGCGTGGGGGTGAGTTTGAGGTCCTCCTGGGCATGAGGGGAACCCACCTCGTACAAGGGAATCGGCTGCTGCTCGACTTGAAACGGGAGATCCCGTCCGGTCGCCTGCTTGCGCTTGTCGGCGATGATGCCGTAGACCTCGCGATCGGCGGAGCGATGGTAGCTCTCGGCGCTGCATGCGGCCAGAAGCGCCAGGAGGGGGCAAGGTAGCCAGCGAAGGACAAGTTTTACGCCGCCCATGGTCCTGAAGTTCGTCCCGGAGTTCCAGAAATAAAAGTCAAGTGACCGAGATCCTTGCTTAGCCCCCAACCCTCATGGATGCGGCTGCTCCTTTGGGAGACTGCAGGAGGTGGTATTGCAGCAAGTAGCCTTCCGCGGTTTTTTGCGGGCCCGGCGATCCGGTCAAGACACGGTAATCGGCGCGGATGCGGCGCCGGCGATAGGAGATGTAAACCATCTGGGGAGATTTTTCGGGGTCGTAGTGGGTGGAGATCGCGTGGCCCAGGATCTGCCTCACCTCTTCCGGGCCAACGGAGGTGATCTTGTTGTCCTCCATGAACAGGCGCAGCTTTTTCAAGTCCTCGTAGGAAAGGCCGAAGAGGAACTCCCGGAAGGCCTCCAGCTCGTCGGCGGTGACGAACTCGCGGGTGAAGAAGTCGAGGAACCGGGGCTCGCACTCGGCGCGCAAGAGGGAAAACACCTCGTAGATCCCCACCAGCGTTCCAAAGGTCTCCTGCACCCGGCAGCGCGCCCGCCATGCCGAGAGGAGCAGGCCGGTAAAGTCTTCGATCGGGACCATCAACCGGTGCTCCCATATCGGGATCAAGAGGTTGGCCGACGCCTGCTTGAGGGGCATGGGATTGGCAAGGTTGGATAAACTTCCGATGAGCAGCTCCTCGAAGAGCTTGAAGTAGGTGGCATCCCCCAAGATGCCCCGCAAGTCCAGGACCAACTGCTGGACCTGTTCAGAAGGCTGGGAGATGGCGTTCAGGATATAAAGAATGGCCTTGAAAAAGTTGATTTTGGCAAATTGAAAGGACTGGCCCAGCAAGGCCCGGGTGGGGAGAACGAAATCGATCCCAGAAGGCTCGCACCGGCATATCGATTCGATCAGCGAATCGACGCTCCGGATGCGCCCGCCGATGATGTCCGAGGAGTAAATGCTGGGACACGAGTCGATGGCCCTGACCAGGTGCACCAGCCCTTCAATCGAGCGCTCAATGGATACGCCCAGTTCGCGGCTGGCGCTTTCCGGCAGGCTCGGCCGGATTTGAAAAACCCCTTCGAGGATTTCCGTCTCGTGGGATGAGAAGCAGATCTCTAAAGGGTACTTAGAAAGGGTTTGAATGGCTCTTACCTTGTTCTAAAAAGGGGACGAGCAACACCAGCGGTGTTGGATCTCGGCTCCACCGAAGAGCCTATCCCAGTAGACCATTCGGCCGCTCTTTTGAATGCACGGGGCCGGCTGCAAGCGCGCCATTCGGCGTTGGGCCTCCTCGCCTTATTTCTCCGTTAATAAGGCTGCGTCGGCCCGCCTTGCCTGGCGCGCTTTCGCTCGGCCTCGGGCCTCGAAGCGCCTACCGGGATAGGCTCTCACTCATTCCTTAACCCTTCTATTGTGCCGCCACAGCCCCCCAAAATCAAGTGGGAAGGGAGGTTGGGATATGTTCCGGGAATGCCGTAAAATCTTGAGCCGCAACTACTTGTTCTGAAGTTGTTAGAAATGGATCAGGGAGAAGATCGGGTAGCGCTCGATTTTTTTCCGGCCCTGGAGAAAGGCCAGCTCGATCAGGAAGACGCAGGCCTGCACCCGCGCGCCCAGAGACTCCACCAGCTCGGCGCAAGCTCGGGTGGTGCCGCCGGTCGCCAGAAGGTCGTC
Source organism: Planctomycetota bacterium (assembly GCA_016209605.1). Classification (GTDB taxonomy): domain Bacteria; phylum Planctomycetota; class UBA8108; order UBA8108; family JACQVS01; genus JACQVS01. The sequence continues at coordinate 15,139 of JACQVS010000105.1, read as the reverse complement.
AATGAGCACCACATCCTGGCCAGGCTCGATGGCATCGACGTGCATTTCCACGGAATCGGTGCCGTACTCGAGAGCGTACTCGATGCGGGAGGTCAGGTAGGGGAGCTTCTTGGGCTTGCGGATGGGGATGAAACCGACTCCCAGCCGGTAAGCCAGGGCCGACCCGAAAATGAAGCCGCGGGCCTCCGGACAGGCCAGAACGTGCGGGCGGACATGGTTCTCCTCGCAAATCCGCGCCATTTGCTCGACCACGAAGCGGAAGTGGGGGCCGCTTTTGAGGAGGGGGGTGATGTCCTTGAAGACGACCCCGGGCTTGGGGAAGTCGGGAATGTCGCGGATCAAGCCGAGGCACGACTCGAGGGAAATGCCGGATTTGGTTTTCGCGGGCATCGAGGCTTCCTGTGGAAACGGTCCTTTGCTGTTCTCACGCTGTCTGACCGATTAAAGTTTAACCGCAGCCACGGGAAGAGGTCAAGGGAGCAGTATTAGCTGAAAACCTTCTCCTTCTCGTGCGTCAGGATGTAGTAAAGCTTCTTCAAGGCTTCGTTCTCGATCTGCCGCACCCGCTCGCGGGATAGGTTGACGCGCTCTCCGATCTCTTTCAAGGTCATGGGATCGCCGTTTTCCAGGCCGTAGCGCATGCGCAGGATCTTGGCATCGCGCTCGTCCAGCAGGGTGAGGAGCTTTTCAATCAATTCGGTTTCCGTCTCGTTCACCAGGATCTGGTGCGGCTGCTTGCAGTTTTTGTCCTCGAGGATCTCGCTCAAGGTCCACATGTTTTCCAGGCTGATGGTCTGGCTGGAAGAGTTGGAGGCGCGGATGGCCGTCTTGATGATGCCGAGGCTTTCCGGCGGGATCTTGAGCTCCTCCGCCACCTCCTGGAAGGTCGGCTGGCGCCCGAGCTTGATGGAAAGATTGGCGGTGGTGTTTTTCCACTTGGAGATGATCTCCACCATGTAAGAGGGGATGCGCACCGTCTTCACGGTGTCGATCAGGGCGCGCTTGATCGACTGCTTGATCCACCAGGTGGCATAGGTGCTGAACCGGCAGTCGGCTGCCGGGTCGAAGCGCTCCACCGCCTTGAGGAGGCCGAGGTTGCCCTCTTCGATGAGGTCCATGAGCGACAGGCCGCGGTCGATGTAATTTTTGGCAATGCTGACGACGAGGCGCAGGTTGGCTTGAATCATCTTTTCGCGGGCCTTGGCATCGCCCTTGCGAATTTTCCGACCCAGCTCCTTTTCTTGATTCGCGGTGAGGAGAGGAATGCGGTTTATATCCTTGAAGTAAGTCTCGATTCCAGGTTCCTTGACGGCCATGGTTGTTTACACTCGGGGGTGAAAGTTGATCTTCCTTGCGACGTTGAACTTGAAGAGGAAATCGCCAACTCGGCGCAATGAATTGAATTCCACATTTACGCCAGACCACTTCAGACACTCGCGCTCGCTGGAAACCTGGTAGGTCGGGTAGAGGAAGTTTCCCTCGTGCTGTTACGATATCGACAAAAGCGCGGCGGCATCTTTGCTCCGGCCGCCATGAAAATTTTGTCGATTTTCAGGAAGGGACCGATATCGCTTGAGATCGCCTCGATGGTTTAAAAATAGTCTAAAAATAGTCTAAAAAGTGTCTGAATTTGGGAGAGGAAATTGGCCGTTTGAACGGATGAAGGGAACTATTTTCTGCCAAGAAAATCTAGGTTTCTGTCAAGAAAATCTAGCTGGTGCCGGTCACTTGCCGCTCGTCACTTTTTTTCTCTCCGCCCACCACTGCCGGGCTCGCTCCACGGCATCCGCTTGCGCTTTGGGGCGCTCCTGGGTCTGCGCCATCGTCCAGATCTGGGAGTAGCCGAAATCGGTTCCGGCCTCGCGGAGCAGGATGTTGAAGCCGGCGGCCTGCACGTTGGATCGGTGCAGGTTTTTCACCACCAGATCGAGGATTTGACGGTGCTCTTCAGGGGTCGGATTGCGCTTGAGTAAAAAATTATCCAGGCTTTTGACAGCCATGTAATAGTAGTTTTCCGAATTTTTCTTTTGAAGCAGGTCCAGCAGCATCCTCAGCCCTTCCCGGTCGCCCGCCTCCGTGAGCATTTGGGCGATTTGAATCTGGCGCGGGAAACTGGCTTTCGCCAGCTCCTGGCGGAGATAGGGAACGGCGCTGGCCTCGCCCAGCTCGAGCAGCCGCTGGGCGATTTCGATCTTCGGATTTTTTTGAAAGAGCCGCTGGAGAGGCTGCGCCGCTTCCCGGAGGTTCAAGTCTCTGGTGATCTGGAGCGCTCTCCGAATGCTGTCATCATCGCTCAGGGAGGAAATGCTGGCGTAAAAAGAGTCCAGGAAGCGCTTCCACAGAACCTGCGGCTGAGAGAGCTCGGGATCTTGAGGGGCCGGCGAGATCGGGGAGAGCTGTCCGGGCCCGCTGGTTCCGCCGGCCGGGCGGATGAGCACCAGGGTGAAAAAGGACTGCCGGGAGGGCGCGGGAACCAGGAATGCTCCGAGCTGGTTGTCGGTGATCTCATACCATTCGGCGCGCAGGATTCTATCCCCCGGATTGATGAGCGCCGGAATGGCCGAGGGGACCAGGAGGCCGTTGGCCAGCTTGAATTGCGGCGAGTCGATTCCGGCCGAATCGCCTTTACGGGGGGATTGAGCGGGGAGGACCGGAGGCTGGACATCGACGCGGAGGCGCAGGAGGTTTCCCCAGCGGTCCCGGATAAAGTGATTGGCGCCCGTCGTCAGCTTGTAAAACCTGGCATCCAGGACCGCGCCTTCCTTGGCGCTTTTCGAGAGGAGATCGAGAAGCGTCCCAGCGGGATTGGAAGCGGTCGGGTTGGACGCGGCCGGAGGGCCGGCGGCATCGGAGTTGCCGTGGGCTGGAGAATTTTCGGCGCGCCGGAGCAGATCGAACTCCAGATACTCGATCTCCATGGCCTCTTGTGGCGCCGGCGACTCCCCCGGTGACAGGCTCGCCAGCTTCTGATGGGCAAGCCGGATGGCATCGGAGTCGGCGAGCCAGCTTTCGATTTCGGGGATTTTTTTCTTGAAAACTTCCGGATTCCAGACAGCGAGAATCTTGGCGCTCCCCCTCTTGTCCTGAATAATTTCAATGCCGGTGAGGCGCGAGATTTCGTTCGCCAGCTCGCGCTGATGATGCTGCTGCGCTGACTTGGCGACCTCGAGCAGAAGCTTCACCGCCGTTTTCAGTTGATTCTCGGAAAGAGCCAGGTTTTGTGTGATCACGAGAAGCAGGTTGATGGCGGGTACGGCTCTCCCCGGCTCCTTTCTTTGCCGGTTGAAGGCCTCCACCAGGGCCTCGAAGAGTTCAGCGGGAAGCGGCTGGCTCTGATTGGCTTGATTCATCAGCAGGCAAACCTTGGCGAGCTGCCCCTGGTCGCGCAGATCCTCGAAGAAAAATTCCAGGACCTCCGATTGCAGCGCCGCCGCCGGCATTCGCCGTAAAACGCCTTCCCAGATGTTCAAGAAGGCGCGCCCCGCGGATGATCCCAGCGTGTCATTTCCCGAAAAGACCTTGACGGCGCTGGCCAGCAGCTTCTGGGCGAATTTCTGGTGCTGAGGGCTCTTCTCGTCCAAACGCTCGAGAACCCGGCTGAAAAAGAACTGCGTTTCCAGGTCGTTCCAGGGGAGGGAGTTGAGCGTGTCCTCGGTCGCCAGTTTTTCCAGCAGCAGAGCCAGGCTTGCAGGGGGCGGACCGCCGGCGCTCAGCCGATCGGCCACCTCGGCGAGAACGGAGTGGGAAAGGTTGGGGTCGGCCGCGGACAGCTTCTCGACCAGAAAATTGAAAGCGGGATCAGCGGTTTCAACGCCTCCGCCGCCGCTTCGGCCCAGCCGGCTGAGAAGGAGGGCGGCATCCAGGGCCAAGGGCTTTCTTTTGAAGCCCTGGACGGCGTTTTCCTGGCCTGAGGGCGGGCCTTGGGCCTCTTCGGGGAAATTTTCGGCGGCCAGAAGCTCGCGCAACTTCTTCAGCGCCGCTTCATCCCGCCAGCGGCCGAGAGCCAGAAGGGCGAGGTCTCGGCAGGCGTTGTCCCGGCAGGCCTGGCGGAGAATTTCCAGCGAAGCCTGGTCCTCCTGGTCCTGGAGCCACCCCAGAATTTCCAGCGCCGCCTTGCGGGCCTCGAGGTTCGGATGCCTGGCTTGGACCTGCAGCTGGGATCGTAAAGCCTCGAGGGAGCGGCCGGCGCGGGGGGGAAGCGCCGCTTGAAGCTCCGCCTCCTCGCCGTCAACCCAGCCGGAGCGGCGGCCTCGCCGGTACTCGAGAAGCGTCAAGAATGGCAGCCGGCGCCTCTCCATGTGAAGGCCGATTTGCAGGTAAAAGGCCTCCTCGCCGCGCTCGAGGATGCTCACGGCCCCTTGAATCTCGCAGGGCTTGCCGGCCGGCGCCGCCAGGCTGGCGCTGCCGCCGCGTGCTTTTTTCACGTCCATGTCCAGCCGGCCGGCGGCGATGGGCCGATGCTGGATAACATAGGAGTTCAGCGAGTCGGCGGTTTGAGGCTTTCCCGGCGCCGTCACGGGAGGGATCTGGACCTCCTCCCCATCGCGCGCCTCGACTTCCCAGACCTCTTCCATTCCGGGCGGATCCCCCAGCCGTACCTTGGTGATCCTGAAATGAACGATCATGGGATCGATCCGGTTGAGAAGGTGCCGGGCCCGCTGGACGACTTCCGGATCCTTCGACAGGAGGGCTTTTTTAAGCGCCGGGATGGCGGCGCTTCCCATGTCCAGCAAGGTATTCTGGGAGTTTTCCCGGACTTCCCAGCGCTCGCTGCCGAGGCCGGCGATCAGGCTCTCCACCGCTGGCTTTACCGGAGGATGGGGGGGCTCCTCGGTGGAAAGAGCCGAGGACCAGAAAGAGGTGATGAAAAAGAGCAGGCTGACCGGCTTGGAAAAATTCATGGCAACAGGATAAATGTTACCACCTCCGGGGGGATTTCTAAAGGGCCAGATAATACTTCTTTATCGGCGACCGTCGCCGAATACTGCTTTATCGGCGACCGTCGCCGAATGATTCCAGAGCTGAAATGCGGTTTAGAAATCCGCTCCCAAACGTCGATAGATGGCTCAGCAGGCAATTGATTCTAGCTCGGTTGCGGGCGAAGCCCGCATTATAGGATTCGTTTTATGCCAAGATAAGAGAGGGTGACTTGGCGCATTTTTTCAACATGAAACTAAGCAGCCCCTCCACGGCCATCGGGATCCAGGATGCCAAGGAGCCGGTCCAGCGCTTTGAAGGCCAGAGCGGCCCCCTCGCGACAAGATCGAGCTGGCAGCCCGGCGAGCTGGGCGGCTTCAAGGAGTTTTTGCAGGGAATGAAGGGGGAGCCGGCGGCGGTCGCGCGGGCCATCCTGGACTTCCTCCTCGAGCGCTTGAACTGCGAGCGCGGATTTCTGTTCTACGGCAGCGGCAAGAAGGAAGGCGAAGTCGCTTACCAGGTGGCCAGCGCGCGAGCTCGGCTGGGCCAGCGGCGCCCCGGCGAAAAAAGCGAGTTCACCGATCTCGAAGAGCCGGAGTTTTCCCTGCCGTATCCGCTGGTCAAGCAGGCATTCAAGTCCTCCCGGGCCCTCCTCTGCGGCGGCAGCCCGGCGGAGAAGGAGGCCGAAGGCTTCGAGGCGCAGCGCTTCATCCTGTGCCAGCCCTTCTCCCTCTCCACGCCGGTGCACGGACTGGTCTGCCTGGACCGGCCGTTGAGCTGGCCGGCCTTTTCCAGTGAAGATCTGGCGAAGGTGGAGGAGTTCGGCAAGGAGTGCCTGCTGGTCCTGCAAAACGCCTACCTGCAGCAGCGCCTTGGCGAGCTGAAGAGCCGGCTGCAGGCCCTGGAAGACGGATCTGAAGCCGCCTCAGAAGGGACGGTAGAGGCGGAAGATGAGGAAAAGCAATGGGCGGGAGCGCTGGGCGAGGTGAAGAATTACCACGGCATTGTCGCCAAATCCTCCAAGATGATGAAAATCTTCGAGGTGGTGGAGAAAATCAAGGACAGCGATTTCAACGTCTGCATTCTGGGAGAAAGCGGCACGGGAAAGGAGCTGCTCGCCCGGGCCATCCATCAATCCGGCAAGCGGCGCCAGGGCAAGTTCATCTCGGAGAACTGCGGGGCGATTTCGGAAACTCTGCTGGAGAGCGAGCTTTTCGGCCTCGTCAAGGGAGCCTTCACGGGGGCGGATGAAAACCACCAGGGCCTTTTCGAGGTGGCGGACGGAGGCACCCTGTTCCTGGATGAAATCGGCGACATGTCCGAGGGCATGCAGCGCAAGCTGCTGCGGGTCCTCCAGGAAGGGGTCTTCCGGCCGATCGGTTCCAAGACCGGCATGCAAGTGGATGTGAGGGTGATCTGCGCCTCCAACCGCGACCTGCGCCATCTCGTCGACAGCGGGGTTTTTCGGGCGGACCTCTATTACCGTTTGAACGTGATTGTCCTCGAACTGCCGCCGCTCCGCGAGCGCGTGGAGGATATCGAGGGAATCATCGAGGCGATCCTGAAAGAAATTGACAAGCAAGAAGGAGTCCGCCGCAAGCTCAGCGAGAGCGCCATGAAGACCTTGCTCTCCTACTCCTGGCCGGGGAACATCCGCGAACTCGGCAATGTCCTGCGGCGGGTGCTGGTCACCGGCTCGAAGCGGCTCGTCACCCGCAAGGAAATCCTGCCTCTGCTCGCCGGCGGGCCGGCGCGCTCTTACGTCGGCGAAGGCCTCGAGGAGGGGGAGAACCAGATCCTCCTGCGCATTCCCCGCCGTTCCAATTTCAACGAGATCATCGAGGAGTGCGAGAAGGCCATCCTGCTCAACGCGCTCAAGGAAAACCGCTGGAACAAGTCCCGGGTCACGCAAGTGCTGCAAATCCCCCGCCAGAGCCTCTACAACAAGATCGCCAAATTCAACCTCAAGAAGAAGTGGGAGAAATAACGCTCCCTCCCGCCCTTCCCGGTCCTCCCTGCTTTCCCCTCTCTGGTGATCCGGGCGTGGATTCGCGCTCGCTTTCCAGATAGAATGGGGCCGTTTCGTCGCTGCAATTAGAGCCTATTTCGGTAGGTCATTCGCAGGCCCGAGGCCGAGCGAAAGGGCGCCAAACAAGAAGCCCCGACGAAGGCGATACAGTCGGAGAGTATCGGTGAGGAGGGGCGACGCAGGATGGCGCCCTTGCAGCCGGCCGAAGCCCGAAGGGGCTACTGAAATAGGCGCTTAGCCCAAAGGAGCCGACCATGACCGATTTCGCCGCGGCCGTGACCTTGGTTTACGGCGCTCTGGTTTTTTTAGGGGGGATCGTGGGTTATTTGAAAGCCAAGAGCAAAGCATCGCTCGTGAGCGGTGGAATTTTTGGCCTGGCCCTGGCGGCCGACGGGATCGCCGGCCTGGTGGGCTGGAGTTACTTCCCCCGCGTCGGGGCCATCCTGGCCGCGGTGCTCCTCGCCTTCTTCGGTTTCCGCTATGCGCGCAAGAAAAAAATCATGCCGGCCGGGTTTCTGGCGGCGCTGAGCCTGGCGGCGCTGCTGGTGGACGTGCTGGCCCTGCTCGTTTGACTGTCATTATGGCAGTCGGGGATTTCGATGGCCCGTTGAAGGGTGCCAGTTTGACAGCCCGTTTGAAGGCCTGGGGAAATTTTTCCGGTTTTATAACTTATTTAAACATAATAATTTCAGGCTGTTCAGCCCGCGAGGCACATGCTTTGCGAAGCAGGAGCCCCATATCCCCCGTCTGGATTTCCTGGGCCGCGGATTGAGAGACCGTCGTCCCCGGAAGCGATTTTGAAGGAAATGGGAATTCAAGTTTGGTAGAGTTAAGGATTCGCCTGGAGTCCCAAGGACCGTGATTCATTTTTAAAGGAGAGTTCGCTTATGGCCAAAATCAAGGTGCGACCCCTCAACGATAAGATCGTTGTCAAGAGAGTCGAAGCTGAAGAAAAGACCAAAGGAGGCATCGTCCTCCCTGACACCGCCAAGGAAAAACCCAAGGAAGGCGTGGTGGTCTCCCTGGGGACCGGCAAGCTGCTCGAGAACGGCACTCGCGCCAGCTTCCAGGTCAAGGAAAAAGACCGCGTCCTCTTCGGCTCGTACGCCGGAACGGAAGTCAAGATCAACGATGAGGAGTATCTCATCTTGAACGAGGACGATGTGCTGGCGGTGATCGAGTCGTGAACGGCCCCAACGGCCCCTCTCGACCACCGCTGATTTTTGGGAAAAAAACAATCCAGGACGGTTCAAAGACAGACGGTTCAAAGACAGACGTTTCAAAGACAGGCGTCTTTCATTTTTAGCAGGAGGTTGATTCGGATGAGTGCAAAGAAGATAGCGTTTGATCATGAAGCCCGGGAGGCGATCCGCCGCGGGGTCAAGAAGCTCGCCCGGGCGGTCAAGGTGACCCTGGGCCCGCGCGGGCGGAATGTGATTCTGGAGAAGAGCTTCGGAGCCCCGACCGTCACCAAGGATGGGGTCACGGTCGCCAAGGAGATCGAGCTGGAAGATTCGTATGAGAACATGGGCGCCCAGATGGTGAAAGAGGTCGCTTCGAAGACCTCGGACACCGCCGGCGATGGCACCACGACGGCCACCGTCCTGGCCGAAGCGATTTACGAGGAAGGCATCAAGAACGTCGTCGCGGGCGCCAATCCCATCGAGCTGCAGCGGGGCATCCAAGCGGCCGTCAGGGCGGTGGTGGAGGATCTGGGCAAGATGTCCAAGAAGGTCAAGGACCGCAAGGAAATCGCCCAGGTGGCCACCATTGCCAGCAACAACGACACCGAAATCGGCAACATGATCGCCGAGGCCATGGAAAAGGTCGGCAAGGACGGCGTCATCACCGTCGAGGAAGGCAAGAGCCTGGAAACCACCGTCGACTGGGTTGAAGGAATGCAGTTTGACAAGGGCTACATCTCACCGCACTTCATCACCAATCCCGAAGAGATGAGCTGCGTGCTTGAAGACACCTTCATCCTGGTGCACGAGAAGAAGATCTCCGGCATCAAGGATCTAGTTCCTCTTCTCGAAAAAATCGCTCAAGCCGGCAAGCCCATCCTGATCGTCGCTGAGGATGTGGAGGGCGAGGCGCTGGCGACCCTGGTCATCAACAAGCTGCGTGGCACCTTCCAGTGCTGCGCCGTCAAGGCCCCTGGCTTCGGCGACCGCCGCAAGGCCATGCTCGAAGACATCTCCATCCTCACCGGCGGCCGGGCGATCTTCGAGGATCTCGGCATCGAGCTGAAGAACATCCAGGTCTCTGACCTCGGCCGCGCCAAGAAGGTGGTTATCGACAAGGAAAACACCACCATCATCGAGGGGGCCGGCTCCTCCGAGACCATCAAGGGCCGCATCCAGCAGATCAAGAACGAGATTGAGAAGTCCACCTCCGACTACGACAAGGAGAAGCTCCAGGAGCGCCTGGCCAAGCTGGCCGGAGGCGTGGCGCAGATCAACGTCGGCGCCGCGACCGAGGTGGAGATGAAAGAGAAGAAAGCGCGTGTTGAGGACGCTCTCCACGCGACCCGCGCCGCCGTTGAAGAAGGCATTGTCCCGGGCGGCGGCGTCTCGCTCCTCCGGGCGATTTCCGCCCTCGACAAGCTGAAGAACAAGGGGGATGAGGCGATTGGAATCGACATCGTCCGCCGGGCTCTGGAATCTCCGATCCGCCAGATTGCCGAAAACGCCGGCATTGACGGCGCCATCGTCTGCGATCGCGTCCGCAACAGCTCGGGCAGCGAAGGCTTCGATGCGCTTTCGGGCCAGTACTGCGACCTGGTCAAGGCCGGCATCATCGACCCGACCAAGGTCACGCGCACGGCGCTGGAAAACGCCGCCAGCATCGCCGGACTCCTGCTCACCACCGAGGCTCTCGTCAGCGAGATCCCGGAGGAGAAGAAGGCCGGCGCCGGCAAGGGCGGCATGCCGCCGGGCGGTGATATGTATTGATCCGTCCTTTTCTTTCTTCTCTGCCCCTAGTCATTTGGCGCGCTGTCCTCAGCGCGCCAAATGACTAGGGGCTTCATCCTAGGCGATGGTTTTCGCATCTGGGAAAGGATTACCCCATGCCCCGGTTGGTGATCACTGGCGGAGCCGGTTTTATCGGATCTCACCTGGCGGACCACTTCATCAACATGGGCTTCGAGGTGGTGGTCATCGACAACCTGTTGACCGGGAACCTGGAGAACATCTCCCATCTCTTCGGCCGGCAGGGCTTCCAGTTCCTCCATCATGACATCACCAACTTCATCCACGTCAACGACGCCGTCGACTTCGTCCTCCACTTCGCCTCGCCGGCGAGCCCGATCGACTACTTGAAGCTGCCCATCCAAACGCTGAAGGTCGGCTCGCTGGGCACGCACAAGGCCTTGGGGCTCGCCAAGGAGAAAAGGGCCCGGTTCCTCCTGGCATCGACCTCGGAGGTTTACGGCGATCCGCTCGAGCATCCCCAGCGGGAGTCCTACTGGGGGAACGTCAATCCCATCGGCATCCGCGGCGTCTATGACGAGGCCAAGCGCTTCGCCGAGGCGCTGACCATGGCATATCACCGCAGCCACGGCGTCGAGACGCGCATCGCCCGCATCTTCAATACCTACGGCCCGCGCATGCGGCTATCGGATGGCCGGGCGATTCCGGCTTTCTTGAGCCAGGCGCTGCGCGGCGAGCCGCTCACCGTCTTCGGAACGGGCTCGCAGACCCGCAGCTTTTGCTACATCTCGGATCAGGTCGAGGGCTTGAGCCGGCTCCTCTTTTCCGATGAAACCGAGCCGGTCAATATCGGCAATCCGGCCGAGATCGCCATCCTCGAGTTCGCCAAGAAGATCATCGAGCTCACCGGCTCCTCCTCCTCCATCGTCCACTGCCCGCTCCCCGAGGATGATCCCAAGGTGCGCCAGCCGGACATCACGCGGGCGCGGGAGCGCCTCGGCTGGGAGCCCAAGGTGCTCCTGGAAGAGGGACTTCGCAAGACCATCGCGTTTTTCAAGGAAAAGATCGGCGCGCTGGCGGCGGTCAAGTGAAGAATGGCAGAAAAGCTCATCCTCGGAGTGGACATTGGCAGCACCAAGATCGCTCTCAGCCTCTGGACCGCTGAGGGGAAGAAGCTGGAGGCGCGCCGCTTCCCCACCCTTCCCGGCGGCCTCAAGGAAAATCTCGGCCAGATCGTCGCCCTCGGGCGGGAGCTGGCAGCCGGCAAGCGCCTGTTCTCCATCGGCGTGAGCGGAGGCGGGCCGGTGGATCCGCGGCGCGGGGTCATCCTGGACATCCCCAACTCCCCCGGCTGGAAGGAGGCGCCGGTGGGGGAGGAGCTGTCGCGGGCTTTTTCGGTTCCCGCCGCCGTGGAGAACGACGCCAACGCCGGCGCCGTGGCGGAATGGCGCTTCGGCGCCGGACGGGGGGCGCGCGATCTCGCCTTTCTCACCTTTTCGACCGGCATCGGCGCCGGACTGATCCTGGATGGAACGCTTTACCGCGGTTTCCGTTTCCTGGCGGGGGAAGTCGGCCATCAGGTCATCCGTGACCAGGGGGCAGTCTGCGGTTGCGGGCGGCGCGGCTGCCTGGAAGCCTACGCCAGCGGAGCCGGCATGGCCCGCCGGCTGGCCGAGCTGCGGCCCGCCAATCCCTCCCTCCCCGCCGATGCCAAGGGCTTGATCGAGCAGGCGCGCCGGGGGGATCGAGCCGCCTTGCAGGTGCTCGAAGAGGTGGTGCATGCCCTCGCCCACGGCATTGCCAACCTCGTCTTCATCTTGAATCCGCAGCGGGTGATCCTCGGGACCATAGCGGTGCACGCCGGGGAGTTGCTCCTGGCGCCGTTACGGCAGGAGGTGGAGCGCCGCCTGTGGCCGTCCTTGTGGGAGGGCCTGGAAATCCTGCCGGCGGCGCTGGGGGAGGAGCTGGGGGATCACGCGGCTTTCGCGGTGGCTCCAGGGGAGTAGATGGTCCAAAATCCGCACGGGTTTCGACTACCTATCCAAAGCTGGTGCAGTTTTGCGCTGGCGCGGCAAGGCCACGGCGGTTCCGGCTCGGGAGACCGGCGTCCCTGGAAGGCTGGATCCGGCCCGGCGGAGGAGCTGGAAGCATGGGAAGGGGCGGGATTAACAGCAGGTGCGGCGGTTGCTTGGCCATGCCCCCGGAGCCACCGGAATATCGGCCGGCGCACCGGCGCGGTTTTTGTTGAATGGATCTGTTGATGAGGATTCCGGCCTACACCTACCCATCGTATCTGAAGCAGGAGCGGCGCAAGCAGCTTGACCGCCGCAGCCGGCCTACCAGCTTGTACGATTGCTTTTTTTCGCCGCGCCTGCGGCGCCGCGGCTTCCGCCGGCGGGGCGAAGGTGTGAACCGCTACGTCGACCACCTCCGCCTTCCCATCGTGTTGTGGGTGGCCGCGCTCCTGGCCCTGTCAATGGTCGATGCGGCCCTGACGCTGGCGCACGTGCAGCTCGGCGGAAAGGAGCTGGTGCCGACCATGCGCTGGGCCCTGGATCAAGGCATGGACACCTTCATCTCCGCCAAGTTGCTGCTCACGGCGGTTGGAGCCGTTTATCTGGCCGCCCACCAGAATTTTCCCATGGCGCGCCTGGCCTATCGCACCCTCATGGGCGCTTACCTCGGCCTGATGGTTTACCATCTCTCCCTGGTCGTCAATCACTGGTGAAGATCGGGCACTGGTGAAGATCGGGCAGCGAATTTCCCTTGCACCTCGCTGTCGGTTGCGGTTAGATTTCGGTCACTCTTCAAGGTTTTTAGCTGACCATAACCGCCATGAGACTGATCGGGAACAAATCGAGGCTTTTAGGGGAGATCGAGGCTTTCCTGGTCGAGCGCGGCGTCCTCCAGGGCACTTTCATCGACATCTTCACCGGCACCGCGAGCGTCGCCCGGCACTTCAAGGCCCGCGGCTTCCGAGTGCTCGCCAACGACTGGATGTCCGCCTGCTTCACGCAGGCGGTCGCCGCCGTCGAGGTCTCGCGCCCGCCGCCGTTCAAAAAATTACTGCACGCGCATCGCGAAGTTTTCCTTTCCAAGGCATTCCGGGACAGCCTCATGGACGGTGGACCGGCCGCGGCCGGCCCGGCCGAGGGGGAGGAATTCGAGTGGCGCTGGGAAGGGCTGGCGGAGCCGCCCGATTTCGACCTCGATCCGGAGTACCTGCGATCGCTGTGCTCGGGGAGCGCCAGGCGGAGCGGCCGTAGGAGGACGGGAGCCGCCTCCGCTCTCCCCCTCCGGCTGATGGTGCATTTCCTCAACCGTTTCGTCGAGCCGAGCGACGGGCTGATCTTCCGCAACTTCGCTCCCGGGGGGCGGTTCGGCCGGCGCTACTTCCGCGATGAGCACGCTCGGAAGATCGATGGCCTTCTCGCGTTTCTGCGGGGAGCCCGCCAGGCCGGGGATTTGAGCCGCGGCGAACTCCACCTGCTGCTCTCTTCCCTGATCGATGCCGCCGACCGCCGCGCCAACATCAGCGGCACCTATGGAGCGTTCTTGAAGGGCTGGCAGACGAACACCAGGGGCGAGCTGCTCCTCGAGGTGCCGAGGGTGGTGGGGAGCCCGGTGCGCGGGCATCGCGCCTACCGCCAGGACTCGAACCTGCTGATCCGCAAGCTTCGCGGCGAGGTGCTCTATATCGATCCACCCTACAACCACCGCCAGTACGCCGCCAACTATCATCTGCTCGAGATCCTGGCCGAGCATCATCGCGTCCCGGATCTGGAAGCCTATGAGAGCGCGCTTTACGGCAAGACCGGCCTGCGGCCATACCAGGATTTGTATTCCAGCTATTGCGTTCGCAAGCATCCCAGGAGGAAGCGCCCGGATGTACTCCAGTCGATGCGCGATCTCATCCTCTCGGCGAACGTTCGCCACGTTCTGGTCAGCTACAACGAGGAAGGGCTGCTGGGCCGGGAGGATCTGGGGGCGGTCCTGGCGGAGTTTTCGGGATCGCCGCGCTTCGACTTCCAAAGAAATTTCCGCGAAATCAACTGCCGGCGCTTCCGAAGCGATCGGGATCGCGGGCCGGAGAACGGCAACGGCGCGGCGCGGCGCTACCGCGTTCTGGAAGGGAAAGGAAAGGATGAAATCGGAGAATGGCTGCTCTATGCCGCCCGCCGTCCTTGAGGCGGGCGCGAGGGGGCGCTCCAACCATCATGACCGGCGTCAAATCGATACTCGTTCTGCCCAACTCTGCCATACCGGACTGCGAAAGCGCCGCCGCGGCGCTGACCCAGGCGCTCAAGGACCATGCCCTGGCCGTATACCATCGCAACGATGGCGTCGATCCCCGGCATGTGGACTTGATCGTGCTGCTGGGCGGGGACGGCTACCTGATGAGCACCATTCACGCGCTGCAGTACCCCCCGACGGCGATCCTGGGGATCAACTTCGGCACCGTCGGCTTCCTGATGAATCCGCGGACCTGCTTGAGGTCGATGCCCCGGCTGCTCCAGAAGGACCAGTTCCTGGTCGAGGAGTATCCGGTCCTGAAGGCGTCCATCAAGAGCCGCTCGGGGGAGGAGTCGGTGCAGTACGCCTTCAACGACTTCGTCCTGGAGCGCATGTCGGGGCAGAGCATCCACTTCCTGGTCTCCATTGACGGGCAGCTCTTCAACCGGTACTCGGGCGATGGGATCATCATCGCCACCTCGGGCGGCTCCACGGCCTACAACCTGGCGGCCCGCGGCCCGGTCATCCACCCCGGCATCGAGGCCATGGCGATCACGCCGCTTTACCCGCACCGCGCCGCGCCGTTCCACTCCCTCGACTTCTCCCTCCTCCTGCCGCTGAAGTGCATCCTGCAACTTGAAGGCCAGGATGTCGCCAAGCGGCCGATCCGCCTGCTCGCCGACGGCCGCTCGCTCGATGAAGTCGCGACGGTGGAAATCTCCGACTCTGGAAAGCGCATCAAGCTGCTGCGCACCAAGGAACATCGCTTCGTCGCCACCCTGGCAAAGAAAGTGATCGGCGACCTGCCGGAGCACGACGCCGGTGGGTGAAAGATCACTATCTTAAGGGTGATCGATTATATCGACTTTTGATCTGGATCGATCGAAGGGCCAGGAACTCCACAACAAGCGCCGCAACGCTGTCCTGTTCCGGTCATCTGTCAGCCCGGGTCCGGTCCGGGATCGAAGGCCAAGGAAGGAACGGGGCCAGCCGCCGCCATTACACAATTGCGGAGTCCGCAATTGCG
>JACQVS010000106.1 GCA_016209605.1 Planctomycetota bacterium | reverse complement strand
CTCCCTGCGGCGTTGCTCGGCCTCAGCGATACTCCGTCCCGTATCGCTTCTGGCCTCGCGCCTTGCAGGTAGTCAAAATCTCTCGCTCTAACCTTACTCTCATTTGCGAAAGCGAGCACTTAGTATCTAACGATTCATGAGCTTTTCTCCCTCCCCGCTTCGCTTCCGGCCGATCTTCAAGGAAAAAGTCTGGGGCGGGAGGCGCCTGGAGGCGGTCCTGGGAAAAGCCCTTCCACCGGGAGCGGCCATCGGCGAGGCCTGGGAGATCTCCGACCATGGCGAGGACCTCTCGCTGGTCGCCGCCGGGGCGCATTCGGGGCGGACCCTCCGGCAACTGATCGAAAAATACCCCCGCGAAGTGCTGGGTGGTCCAGCCCGGCCATTCCCGCTTTTATTCAAATCGCTCGATGCCTCCGAGACCCTGTCGGTGCAGGTGCATCCCGGCGACCGGGAGGCGGCGCGCCTCGAGCCGGGATCGTCCGGAAAAACCGAGGCCTGGGCGGTCCTGCACGCCGAGCCCGGGGCCAAGATCGTTCACGGCCTCGCCCCCGGCTTGAGCCGGGAGGAGTTTTACCGGGGCGTCGAGGCCATCAAGGCCTGCGAGCTGCGACCCTCGCGGGAGGCGCCGCTCAGCCGTTTTTTCCAGTGGCGCGCCGTCGAGCGCGGCGACGTGGTCTTCCTGCCCGCGGGGACCGTTCACACCATCGGATCGGGGATCGTGCTGGTCGAGGTCCAGCAAAGCTCCGACCTCACCTACCGCATCTTCGACTGGGGCCGGCCACGGCCCTTGCACCTCGAGCAGGCGCGCCAGATCCCCCTCCCGGCGATCGGCGCTCCCCCGGTTTACCCTCGCTGGCTGCCGCTGGAGACCCAGGCGGCCTCTCGCTGGAACGTGGTGCGGAGCGAGACCTTCACGATCGATGCCCTCTACTTGCCTCCTGGAGACCGGCTTCCCGACCTCAAGACGGTTCAGGCCGGCAAGCGCTCCTTCGCCGTGCTCATCGGCCTCGAGGGAGAGGCGAAGATCGGCGCGGATCAAGTGTCCAAAGGCGATTTCCTGCTCATCCCGGCGGCCCTGGAGCGGCTGAAGCTGGCCTCGGGCGGCGCCGCCTTCTCCGGCTTGTGGGTGCTCCCGGCAGTGATATAATAGTCCTCTGGTTCAAAACTGTCTTGCTTCACGTTTATCAGGTTTACTGGATCACATTTTATGCCTCCAAACCCTCCCCGGAAACTGGGATCGAGAGGGCGTCCCGCTTCCGCCCCGAACCGCCGGCCTGCCGGCAAGATGTCGCCGGTCACCTTCTCGCTGATCATGATTCCCCTGGTCTGCATCGCGGCGCTTTCGGTCTACCGCCTCGTCAAGACTCGCTCCTCCGAAAGCGAGCAGGCCGGCACGTCGGCGAGCCTGGACCCCAACCTTGACATCGACGGCTTAATCAACAAGCGCTTTCAGCAGCTTCAGACCGAGCATCAAAAAGTCATGGCCATCGAGCCGGAGAAACCGCAGTTCAAGACTCAGGCCAAGGCCATGGTCGGCAAATGGGAGGCCTGGCTGGATGATTTTGAAAAAGTCCTCGGCCCTTTTCGCACGGCGGATGGGGAGCTGCGGGAAGACCTGCGCGGATACTCGGATTACAAGGCCCGCGCCGGCCAGCTGCGCCTCGATCTGATCAAGAGGATGGAATTTTGACATGCGTTGCCGGCGCCGAGGCCAGCGGGGGGAAATCGATGTGGCCGACCTCTTGGCGGGGCTCCTCCTCGCCGTCCTGATTCCCGTTGGGATGGTCATCATCCTGGCCAGCATCGGCTACCCGCTCAATCCCTCGGTGGAGCCGGAGTTCGCCGAGAAGCCGCAGGTGGCGAGCGTCCCCATCACCCTTCAGGATGTGGAGGAGATCTTTCGGCTCGCCAACACCGTCTATGAAGACAGCGCCCTCTTTTACCTCAAGCGCTGGCGAGCCGAGGGAAGCTCCCTCACCCGCATCGACTGGGCCCGCTGGGCCAAGTACAGCCTGGAAAGGAGCAGGGCGGGCTACGAGGAGATCTTGCTGCACGTCCGCAAGAATCCCGGCCTCCCCGCCGACGCCAGGGTTCTCGAGCAGCGCTCGAGGCAACGACTCGAGGAAATTCAAAACCAGCTCACGGAACTCAAAAAGGAAAGCCCCCTCAATCTTTGACCGGCCGGAGCCGGGCTGGCCGCCCGCGGGTCCAGCCTGGCGGGCGCGGTCGCCCTGACGCCATGGATGCCGCCAACGCCCTGTTCGCCCGCCTGGCCTTGTCGCGAGGCTGGATCTCGCCCGCGGTTTACCAGCAGGTCCTCCAGCGAGTCGAGGAGCTGGAAGCCCTGGGGGTCGAGAAGACGGTCGAAGACCTCTTCCGGGAATCAAAACAGTTGGACGAGGAACGGCTGCGGGTGCTACGGCGTTTGCTCAGCCGCTTCACCCGGCAGGCCCGCATCGGCGATTACGTGATCGTGCGGCGCATCGGCGCGGGCGGGACCGGCATGGTCTTCGAAGGCCGGCACCGGCGCCTCGGCCGCCGCGTCGCCATCAAGGTCCTCTTTCCCAGGCTTGAAAAGGAGTCGGGGCTGGCGGAGCGTTTCCTGCGGGAGGCGCAGGTCCTCGCCCGGATCAACCATCCCAACGTCGTTCAGGCTTACGATGCGGGCCGGGACGGCCTTTTTTACTACATCGCCATGGAGATGGTTCCGGGCGAGAACTTGCAAGAGCTGCTCAATAGGAAGGGGCCCTTGGCGCCGCTCGAGTCCCTCGAGGTGCTGATCCCCGTCGCCCGCGGCCTGGAAGCCATTCACGCCGCCGGGCTGGTCCACCGCGATGTCAAGCCGGCCAACATCCTGCTCGCTCCCGATGGCGCCGTGAAGCTCGCCGACCTGGGGCTTTTCTGGACCGGGGAGGACCGGCAGGCCCCGGAATGCGGCACGCCAGACGGCCTGGTATTCGGAACGCCGCAGTACATGTCCCCCGAGCAGATCCGCGGCGAGGCGAGGCGCGGGGAGTTGGCCGCGCGCAGCGACCTCTACTCGCTGGGGGCGACGTGGTATCACGCTCTCACCGGCCGCCCCCCTTTCGATCAAGGCCCGCCGCAGGAGATCGCCCGCTCCCACCTCGAAGAGGAGCCTCTGCCGCCCAGCCGGCTGAAACCGGAGATCCCTCCCCCCATGGAAGCGCTGCTCCTGCGCCTCCTCCGAAAAAATCCCGAGGATCGCCCCGCTTCGGCTAGGGAGCTGGTCTACGCGTTGAAGACGCTGGCGGGCGGCGATAAGAGGATCGCCGGGGAAGGCCCTCCGGCACCGGGGCCGGCGGCAGTGCGTGCGCCGGCGCCGCCGCTCCGAGCCCGCCGGCAGTGGTCAGAGCCCGTCCCAAAAATCCATCCGGCCACTCTGCAACAGAACTGGGGCCGGCTGCGAAGGCGCCATACGGCGTTGGGCCTCCTCGCCTTATTTCTCCGGTTAATAAGGCTACGTCGGCCCGCCTTGTCTGGCGCCTTCTCGCCGGGCACCGCCCGGCGCAAGCCGGGTGGTCGCGGGCCTCGGAGCGACTTTCGGGACGGGCTCTTTGCGGCCGCGGGCCTGGGGCTGGCATTGGCTCTGGGGGCGGGGCTGCTGCTCTTCAAGCCGGCGCGGCCGCTGCCCGACCTTCCGGAAGCGCCGTCGGCGGCGAGTCCGAAGGCAGCGCGGCCGGCCGGAAGCGGCGAGGCCTCCTCGGCCTTGGCGCGGCCGCCCGGGCTCGATCCCGACCCGGTGCGGCAGGCTCTGGCCGCAATGTCGGGGCGTGGCCGGGACTCCGCGCGAGCCCTGCTGGCCGGGGCCTGGACCGCTCTGGCCAGGGCGCTGCCGCGGCTCGGGTCGTTCTTTCCGCTCGAGAACATTCAGGGACCGCTTCCTCCCGAGGCAGCCGCGCTGATCCAGTTTTCCCTGGGCCAGCTTTCAGCGGCCGGATCGGAATGGGTTCAGGGGGCGGAGAAGGAAGTATGGGGGCGGCTCTCCTCACGTCTCAAGGATCTGGGAACCGGCCGGCGGCTCGAGGTCTTCTTGAGGGCCGGCGGCGAGCGCGGCCCCGTGTCCGTTCAGGTCGAGCGTGATTTCGAGGGGGTTTCCCTGATCGAGGCCGGGACTGGAAAGCGTTTCGCGATCGCGGACCTCCATCCCGTGACGGTGCTGGCGTGGGGGGCCCTCTCCGGCGAAGACTCCCGGCTCGCGAGCCAGGGGGCCGGTTGGGCCCTGGCGCACCGCCGCCTCGACCTGGCGCAGAGGATCTTCACCGCCTTTCCGGAGGAGGTGCCGGGGGAGGTCCGCGCTCTCTTGAGCGCGCCGGCGGCCCCTCCTGCCGAGGGGGGCGATCCGCCCGGAGCGAGGGGCGCCTTCGAGGAGGCTTTGGAAGCGGCGGCGCAAGCGCGCGAGGCCGCCAAGGTCCTCTCGGCCGGGCGCTGGGAGGAGGCTTTCCAGGCATACGAGGATTTGCTCGGCGGCGCTCGCTTGCCGCCATCCCTGCGGCGCGATCCGGAGGTCTGGGCGGAGCGGCGTGACCGAGCCCGCGATCTTTTATGGATCACCACCCGGTTTTTCGCGGGAAGAGCGGCCGCGGCGGAGCCGCTCGCCTCCGCCGCCATCCGGCTCGATTATCCCTTCGAGTCGAGCGCGGAATTGAGCGACTTCCGCTTCCACCCCAGGCGCTGGGCGGTTCAGGAGGGGCGCCTGCTCCATTCAGGCAACGACTTGAACGAGGCCCTGGACACGGTGGCGATCTTCCGCCTGCCGGTCACGGTGGAAGGGAGCTGGTCCGCCCCGGCGGCGCCCGCCAAGCCTTCGAAAGCCCGCGGCCGCAAGGGGCGGCTGATCTTCGCCTTCGACCGGCTCTGCATCGGCCTGGGGGCGGCCGCGGCGGCCGGTTTCTCGGTCTTTGAAGAGGGGAGCGGCGGCGAGAGGGCTTTTTACGCATCGGATGGAAGCGGCCCGCCGGGCGCCTTCCGGATCGAGTTTCGCGGCATCGGGGTCCGGGTGGAGCTGGCGGGGCGGGTGGCCGTGGAGGCCCCGCTCGCCGCCTCGCCCGGCCCCTTCGGGCGGATCGCCGTGCGCCTGGACCCGCAGTGCGCCCTCGAGGATCTGCGCCTTACCGGCCCGCTCGATCCCACCTGGGCGCGGGCGCGGATCGAGCTCTTGAAGAAGAATAAATAAAATTTCAGTTCGAAGCGGCGTGCCTGTTGACGGGTCTCATGGGGATGGGGCATAATCCATTTATTCGTTTTTCAACCTTTTTGGGTGCTTCGGGGTGGAATTTGTGCGCGAGGCGACCTCTCATGAACGCGAAGACCGGTGCTCGAGGACGGATGTTGCTTGGCTTGGCGGCAGCGGCAGCGACCATCGCCGGGCTTGCCGGACTGGATGTTTGGCAGCCGGCGGAGGCAGCGGCGGGTGAGGGCCTGCCGCTTGCGATCTCGGCCGACAAGCAAAACGTGCTCACGTTTCCACCCACGCAGGCCCGCTTCATCCGGTTCGTGGTCCTGGAAAGCTCGCAGAGCGAGCCGTGCATCGATGAGCTGGAAATCTTCGGGCCGGGTGGCGGACGAAATCTCGCTGCGCCGGCAAGCGGCGCGCTGGCGAGCGCGTCGTCGTGCTTGCCCGGCTATGCGATCCACCAGATTGCCCACCTGAACGATGGGCTGTATGGGAACAACCACAGTTGGATTGCCGCGGGCACGTCGGGAGAATGGGCCCAGATCGAGCTGCCGCAGCCGGCTGAAGTGGCTCGGGTCGTTTTCTCACGCGACCGCGAGGGGCGCTTTGCGGACCGCGTTCCGGTTGAGTTTGAAATCCAGACCTCGCTCGACGGGAAGACGTGGAAGACGGTCCGGAAAATCGGAACCGGCGCCCCGCTGCCGGAGCCGGTCACCTGGGACGGGCTGCTTCGGTACGCGTTTCTCTGCGAGCAAGCGACGTGGTCGCGTGTTGATCCATCGGATCCCGTGACCCGCGTGCTGCGGCAGTTCGAGACGATGCTCGACCGACTGGCGGCGAAGGGGCTCGACGTCTTGGCCGAACGGAACCAGTTGGCCGAGTTGCGGCGCCGGCAGGCGGCCGCGGCGCCGGCGCGAGATGCCGAATATGATGTGGCTCTGTACTTCGACGTCCGCCTGGCCAAGCGGCAACTCTTCTGGCGCGATCCCGATCTGGCGGCGATCTCGAGCATCCTGTTCGTGAAGCGGCATCCGTACGAGCCGTCGCACAACTACAGCGACATCCTCGATGCGAAATACCGGCCGGGCGGCGGGATTGTCGTGTTGGACATACCGCGACGAAACGGCCGGTTCGAGCCGAGCGAGGCGAAGCTCTCGCAACTGTTCGATGCGGGAGGCGGCGTGGCCCGCGATCCGATGGCCACGTTTGACGCGACGCGCGTCTACTTCGGCTACCGGCCGTCGGAAAAAGACTACTTCCACGTCATGGTGGCCGACGCCAACGGGGGAAGCCTGCGGCAGCTCACCGACGGCCCGTTTCACGACTACTATCCATGCCCGCTCCCGGACGGTGGCGTCGCGTTCATCTCGACGCGTTGCAAGGCTCGGTTTCTGTGTTGGCGGCCGCAGGCGTTCGTGCTGTTCCGCATGGACGCCGACGGTGAGAACATCCGGCCGCTGTCGTACGCGAACCTGAGCGAATGGGCGCCGTCCGTCATGCGCGACGGCCGCATCCTCTGGACGCGGTCGGAGTACCTCGACAAAGGGGCCGACTTCGGCCACACGCTCTGGGCTATTCGGCCCGACGGCACACACCCCGAACTGCTGTTCGGCAACAACACGCTCAACTGCTACGTCAACGGCCGTGAAGTGCCGGGCACGAGCGAACTGTGCTGCACGTTGATCTCCCACGGCGGCGACCTGAACGGACCCATCGCGCTGATCGACCCAAACCAGGGCCGGTTCAACTCGAAGGCCATCACGAACATCACGCCGGACGTGCGGCCGCACTACCACATGAGCTGGGCCCAGAAAGAGTGCTTTCGCGACCCGGTCCCGATCGCCCGCGATTATTTCCTCGTCAGCCATGCCCCGCGGGACCGGTTCGGGCTGTACGTGATCGACCGGTTCGGGAACCGCGAGCTCCTGTATCTCGACCCATCGATTGGCAGCATGTCGCCGGCGCCGCTGCGGCCGATGCCGGCGCCGCCGGTGCTCCCTGAGGCCCAGGCGGAGTCCGCCGGAGCCGAACTGGGCCAGTTCATTGTCCAGGACATCTACCACGGGCTGGAACCGGTCGTGAAGCGCGGCGCCATCAAATACCTCCGTGTGTGCCAGGAAGTGCGAGCCGATCTAGTGCGGCTGCCGAGCGGCGAGTACCAGAGCGACCACCCGCCGTTTCAAGACTACTACGCGACCCCGATCCACCTGGTGAACGGCCCGCACGGTTGGCCCGGTTACGTTGCGAAGGCATCGCTCGGCATCGTGCCGGTCGAAGAGGACGGCTCGGTCAGTTTCCACGCGCCGGCCGGCAAGGTGCTGTTTTTTCAGCTACTGGACGAGAATCTGAACGAGATACAACGGATGCGCAGCGTCGTTCAATTGCAACCAGGCGAACGGCGGAGCTGCATCGGCTGTCACGAGCAGCGCTCTTCTGCCGCGTCCAACCACGCGACGCTCGCGCTGCGGCACGCGCCACGCGGATTGGAGCCGCCTTCGTGGGGCGCGGAACCGTTCTCCTATGAAAAGGTCGTGCAACCGGTATGGGATGCTCGCTGTGTCAGCTGCCACGATGCAGCATACAAGAACGGCATCGACCTGAGCGGCGCGCTCGACGCCCATCGTGTGCCCGCTTCGTATCGCACGTTGATCTCCAAAGGCTGGGTGCACTACTTCGACATGACGTGGGGCCGCGAGCACGCGAAAGCCGAGCCGCTCACGTTCGGCACCGTCCGCAGCAGGCTGTGGCACCTCCTCGATGCGGGCCACCACGATGTCCAGCTCAGCCGCGATGAAACGCACCGCGTCAAGTGCTGGATCGATCTCAACTGTCCGCTGTGGCCTGACTACCAGTATCGGCTCGATCGTCCGGCTACGATCGTTCGACCTTCGCAGTCGGACGGGATATAAAGTGTCTGTCAAAACCAGTCCATGATGTGATTTCAGGTTAGACGATTTTTTTCTAAAATCCCTAGTGGTTGGGTCTTTGGAGGTAAATATGCGAAAGGGTTGGATGAGTTCATGTTCCCTGTTGTTTTTCCTTATCGTCTTGGTTTCACCCCGGCTTGCGGGGCAAATTGAGCTCGCGGAGGTGGGAGGTGCTTTCGATGCCGGCAATCTGGCCCGGGAGGCCGGCGCCGCGGCCTTCGCCATCGACCAGCTCGATTTCGGGGTTCACTTCATCGTCAACTTGAACGATGGGATTTACGGCAACACCAACAGCTGGATCGGTTTGACCGGCAGCCCGGGGATCGCCGGTATCAGCCTCGGCGGCTTGAAGACGGTGGCCAGCTTGGCCTTCGGCCGCGACAACGGCGGCGAGGAGCAGACCTTCATGGACCGCACCGCCGGGCGGTATGTCCTCCAGTACACGCAGGTGGCCTCCCCGTCTGCCGCGACTCCCGATTCCGACTGGACCGCAATCGGTGAGCTGAATTACAACTGCGTCTTTCCCGATTCCACCCCCTGGCTGCGCCACCGCTACAACTTCCCGCCGATTGAAGCGACCGGGGTGCGCCTGCTCGTCCCCGCGACCGGGCTGCCTGCGGGCACGGCCATTGACGAGATCGAGATCTACGCCGCGTCGGGGGCGGTCACCGCCACACCTCCCCCGACGCTGCTGGCGCCCCTCGCGACCGGAGGCCCCTTGACCACCCCGGCCCTAGCCGGAGACGTTCCCGCTCTCGCGGATGGCAACCTCGCCCGCGGCGCCGATGCCATCGCCTTCGGAACGCCGCCCTTTCCAGCGCCGGCTCACACCATCCCGCACCTCAACGACGGCCTCTACGGCAACTCCAACAGCTGGCTCGGGATCGAGCCCGGGGCGGCCTCGGGAAAGGTTTACGCCGGGATTTATTTCAATGACGGCTTGAAGGACCTGGCGCAAATCGCCTTCGGGCGCGACAACCTCGGCGCCTTTGGCGACCGCATTGACGGCATTTACACGATCCAGTACACCCAGGATGCGTTCGATCCATCGAACGACGCCGCGGTGGACGCCGCCGCCTGGACGGCGATTGGATTTGCCGCGCTCTGTACGACCCCTTCCCCCTTGCGCCGCCTCTACAGTTTCAGCCAGGTCTCCGCCAGAGCGGTCCGCATCCTGACCGTTCTGGGAAACGTCATCGATGAGCTCGAGCTGGGGATGCAAATCGGCGCGCCGCCTCCTCCAGTCTTGCCGCTCGTGGAAACCGGCGGGCCGGTGACCACCCCGGCGCTGCCGACCGATGTCCCCAGCCTGGCGTTGAGAAACGTCGCCCGCGCCCCGGACGCCGTGGCTTTCGGGACGCCGCCCTTTCCGCACCCTGCCCACACCATCCCGCACTTGAACGATGGCTTTTACGGCAACTCGAACAGCTGGCTCGGCAACGAGCCGGGGCCGGCCTCGGGGAAAGTTTACGCGGGAATTTACTTCACCGATGGGGTCAGGAGGATCCGCAACCTCGCCTTGGGGCGGGATAACACCGGGACCTTCGGCGACCGGGCGGTTGGCACTTACCTGGTCCAGTTCACCCTGGATGAGTTCGACCCTGCCAGCGACGCGGCCACCGACGCCGCCAACTGGCGGACGGTGGGCGAAGCCACAGCACACCTGAGCGATGGCTTGGCGGCGTTCCGCCACGTTTACTGCCTCGGCGGGATTCAAGCGCGTGCGGTGCGGGTCTTGACCGCCCTTGGAAACGTCATTGACGAGCTCGAGCTTCTGGATCCCGTGGTCGGTGAAATTGTCTTGTCCGAAGTTGGGGGAACTTTCGACGCCAAGAATCTGTCAACCGCGGGAGCGCTCGCCTTCGCCATCGACGCGCTGGCCGACATTGGCTTTGACAACCACCGGATCGAGCACTTGAACGATGGCCTCTACGGCAACACCAACAGCTGGATCGGCAACACCGGCAATCCCGGCATTGCCGGCATTGCCTTTGGCGGCCCGGGGACGGTGGTGAGCATCGCTTTTGGCCGCGACAATGGCGGCGAAGCCCAAACCTTCACCGACCGGGCCACCGGGCTCTACATCCTCCAGTACACCACGGCGAGCGCGCCCGGCGCCACCACGCCGGATTGCGACTGGATCACCATCGGCCAGATCGACGTCAACAGCTTTTGCCCGCCAAGCTCGTTCCTGCGCCATCGCTACAACTTTCCAGCCGTTGAGGCGACCGGCATCCGGCTGATCGTGCCGGCAACCGGCCTGGCTGCAGGCACCGCGATCGATGAACTCGAGGCCTACAACTATCCGGGGGCGGGGAGCCTGGAATGCGTCGTCCCAGTGCCCCTCGAGCTGGTCCAGACCGGCGGCCCCCTGGCGACGCCGGCCGCGGCGGGCGATGTCCCCACCTTCGAGGATGGGAACGCGGCACGGGCTCCCGATGCCGTGGCATTCGGCACGCCGCCCTTTCCGCACCCTGCCCACACCATCCCGCATCTCAATGACGGCCTCTACGGCAACTCCAACAGCTGGCTCGGCAACGAGCCCGGGCCGACGTCTCAAAAAGTCTATGCCGGCGTTTATTTCTCCGGCGGCCCCCGGCAGATCCATGGCATTGCCTTGGGCCGCGACAATCTGAGCCAGTTCCTGGACCGCGCCGCCGGGCCTTATCTGGTCCAGTACACCCTGGATACCTTCGATCCGGCGGCTGATGGGGCCACCGACGCCGCCAACTGGATTCCCGTGGGCCTGGCTCAGGCCCACCTCACCGATGGGATGGCTCACCTCCGCCATCGCTACCGCTTCGATCTCCTCAGCGCCCGCGCTATCCGCGTCCTCACCGAGGGCCAGAACGCCATCGACGAGATCGAGCTCTTTGAGCCGCGCTACCAGCTTGCCGGCGACTGCAACCAGGATGGGAGGCGCGATGTGACCGACATCGTGTGCATCCTCCGCTTGAAGTTCCGCGGCTTCTTCATCCTCGACCGCTCGGGGGTGGATTCCCCCTGCGGCGGCGATGACCTGACGAGTCCCGGCAATTTGATGGTTCTTGATCTCGACGGGAACAATCAGGTGGATATCCCGGAGATCCTCTTCCTGGCGCGGCACCTCTTTACCGGAGGCCCCCCGCCGGTCCAGGGAGCGGGATGCCTCCTCGTGCCTGAGATCGCCCGCTGCGGCGGAAACGTGGGTTGTCCATGATTTTTCAAGAACCACGGCCCTAGATCA
This sequence comes from Planctomycetota bacterium, assembly GCA_016209605.1. GTDB lineage: Bacteria > Planctomycetota > UBA8108 > UBA8108 > JACQVS01 > JACQVS01. The sequence continues at coordinate 127,414 of JACQVS010000106.1, read as the reverse complement.
TGAAGGAGAAGCCATGCAGCCGCTGCTCAAACCGTTAGCTTTTTCAATTCTGCTAGCGTCCTTGGCATCTGCCCGCCTCGAGGCGCAACTGGCTCTGGTCGAGGTGGGCGGTGCCTTCGGTCCCAACAATCTCGCCACCGGCCCCCAAGCCGTTCCCTTTGCCATCGATGCGCTCGCCGACATCGGCTTTGATGTCCACCGGATCGAGCGCTTGAACGATGGGATTTATGGCAACACCAACAGTTGGATCGGCAATACCGGCAATCCCGGCTTTGCCGGCCTCAGCCTGGGGGGGAGCTTCACCATCGCCAGCATCGCCTTCGGCCGCGATAACGGCGGCGAGGCCCTGGAGTACACCGACCGCAATCAGGGCCGTTACGTGCTGCAGTACACTCAGGCGCCCTCGCCGGGCGCGGCGACTCCAAACCCGGACTGGGTCACCATCGGCGAAGTCTTCTACGATGGATTGTGCCCCCCCTCCCCTTGGCTCCGGCACCGCTTCAACTTCTCCCCGGTGGCGGCGACCGGCATCCGCTTGATCGTCCCGGGAACCGGCCTGGGCCTCGGCACCGCCATTGACGAGATCGAGATCTACGAGGCTGCCGGCGAAGTCCTCGCCGAAAACTGCGTCCTCCCCCCTCTGGCGGACCTGCAGTTGGTGGAGGAGGGGGGCGAGTTCGCCGCCGACAACCTGGCCGCGGGCCCTGGAGCCGCTGCCTTCGCCCCGGATTCCCTTGCCGGCTTTGAGACGATCCACAACATCCCTCACCTGAACGATGGGATCTACGGCAACTCGAACAGCTGGATCGGCCAGACCGGCTTGTTCGTGGGGATCAACTTCGGCGGCCGCTTCCCGATCGCCAGCATCGCCTTCGGCCGCGATAACGGCGGCGAAGCGCAGGTTTACACCGACCGCTCCGGGGGCCGCTACATCCTGCAGTTCACCACGGCAGACAATCCCGACCACCTCACCCCCAATGCCAGCTGGACTGCCATCGGCCAGGTGGTCTACGGCGGGGGCCTCTGTCCGGAAAAGCCCTACCTTCGCCACCGCTTCAACTTCGCGCCGGTGGAAGCCACCGGCGTGCGCCTCACGGTTCCCGCCGCCGGCCTGGGAGACGGGACCGCCATCGATGAACTGGAAGTTTACGGTATTCCGGGCGAGGACAGGGACCCTTGCCCTTTCTTCCCCGACCTGGAACTTATCGAGAAAGGGGGTTCGGTGAATCCCCCGATCTCCCCCGGGGATGTCTCCACCCTGGCCGAGGGGAACCTGGCTCGAGCCGCCGATGCGGTGGCCTTCGGCACGCCTCCCTATCCCGATCCGGCCCACACCATCCCCCATCTCAACGACGGCCTTTACGGCAACCCCAATAGCTGGCTTGGAAACGAGGAGGGCCTCTCGAGCCGCCGGGTCTACGCCGGCATTTACTTCACCGGGGGGGCCAAGACCATCGAGGAGATCGCCCTTGGCCGCGACAACTTGAACCAGTACGCGGATCGCGCCGCGGGCGCCCACCTGATCGAGTACACCCAGGACGAGTTCGACTTCACCGACGATGCGCAGGTCGCCGCCGCGACCTGGCAAGTCCTGGGGCGGGCCCGCGCCCATCTCGAGGAGGCGCCTCCCAACTTGCGCCGCCGTTACCGGCTTCCAGCGCCGGTGAGCGCCCGCGCCGTTCGCGTGGTCACCGCTCTTGGGAACGCCCTTGACGAGCTCGAACTCGGGAAGATCGTGGTGAACCGCGGCTCCGCCTTCCCGCCGCTCCAGCTTCTTCAGACCGGCGGCCCGGGTGCGACTCCCGCGGCCCCAGGGGATGTTCCGGGCGCGGAGGCCGGCAACCTGGCTCGAGCCGCCGATGCCAGGGCCTTCGGCTCGCCGACAGCCGATCCTCACAAGATCGACGCGCTCGCCGATGGCCTCTACGGAGACGCGAGCGGTTGGCTTGGAGAGCAGCCGGCCGGCGGCCTGAGCCTCGTCTATGCCGGGGTCTTTTTTCAAGACCGCCCGAGGGCCGTGAACCGCATCGCTCTGGGGAGGGACAATACCGGCCAAGCTTCCGAGCGGGCGGAGGGGCCCTACATCCTTCAGGTCACTGAAAGCCTCATCGATTTCACCCTTCCCGGCTTGATCGAGACGGCCCGCTGGACGGCGGTCGGCCAGGCCGAAGGGCACCTCGGCGCCGCCGGGCCGGGCTTGAGGCGGCTCTACAGGCTGGATCTGGTTCAAGCCCGGGCGGTGCGGATCATCACCCGCCAGGGGAACGCGCTCGATGAGATCGAGCTTTACCTGGACACCTCGGAGCTGGGGGAGGAGCTGAAGCTGGTCGAGCTCAGCGGCTCCCTGGAGCCAGCCAAGGATCTGGCGGTGAGGCCGGAGGCGACGGCCTTCGCCATCGATTCCCTGGCGGGATTCGACTTCCATATCACGGCCCATCTCAACGACGGCCTCTACGGCAACACCAACAGCTGGATCGGCGAGAGCGGCAATCCCGGATTTGCCGGGATCAACCTCAGAGGGCTGTTCACCATCCGGAGCATCGCCTTCGGGCGCGACAATGGCGGCGAAGCCCAGGAGTACACTGACCGCAACCAGGGCCTTTACATCCTCCAGGTCGCTACCGTCCCGGATGCCGGCGCGGCCACACCGGCTTCAGAGTGGAAGAGCGTGGGTTACGCCAACTACGCTGGCGCTTTTCCTCCCGACGGGCTCCCCTGGCTGCGCCATCGCTTCAATTTCAATGCCGTCGAGGCGACCGCCGTGCGGATCCTGGTTCCCGCCGTCGGACTGGGAGAGGGGACGGCCATCGATGAGCTGGAGGTGTACGAGGAGGCGGGGGAGGTGGTGGAGCCGCCGCCCGGGCTCAAGACTTTGGCGCTGCTCGAGGTTGGGGGGCCGTTCTCCACTCCGGCGCTCCCCTTCGACGTTCCCCTCTTTGCCAACGGCAACCTGGCTCTGGCGGCCGATGCCGTCGCCTTTGGAACGCCGACCCTCGACTTGCCGCAGCATTCCATTCCACACTTGAACGACGGTTTTTACGGCAACGACAACAGCTGGCTTGGCGCCGAGGCGGGGCCGGTCTCCGGCAAGATCTACGCCGGGATTTATTTCACCGGCGGCCCCCGCGCCGTCGGCGAGATCGCGCTGGGGAGAGACAACCTGGGAAACTTGTTTGACCGGGCTGGCGGCTTGCACATCGTCGAGTACGCTGCCGAGGAGTTTGACCACGCGAGCGACCAAGCGGTGGCCGCCGTGAACTGGAAGCCTCTGGGCGCGGCCAAGGACCACCTCTCTGGAAACGACTTTCCCAACTTGCGGCGCCGTTACGGCTTCAACCAGGTCCAGGCGCGCGCCATCCGTGTGGTGACGCAGCTTCAAAACGTCTTTGACGAGATCGAGCTTTATGCGGGGAAGCCGGATGGGAACCTTTTCCGCCGCGGCGACGTCGAATCCAACGGAGAGATCAACGCCACCGATGCCATCCTCATCCTGCTCTATGCCTTCCTGGGAGGATCTCCTGGAACCTGCCTGGAAGCGCTGGATGCGGACGGGGATGGGAACATCAATCAAACGGACGCCATCATCGACCTGTACTTCGCCTTCCTGGGTGGTGCTCCGCCGGCGGCGCCTTTCCCGGAATGCGGATCAGTCGAGGTTCTAAAGTTCAGTTGCGAGAGCTTCCCCTGCCCGTGATCGTTCAAAAGAAATTTTTCACGCCACTGGCGGCAAGGTGCGGGAGCGGGACGGGAATTCACGGCCTCGCACTGGCCGCTCTCGGGCTGGCGTTGCTGTGGACCCGGCCTGCCGCCTCCCAGGTCATCATTAACGAGATCCACTACAACCCCCCCGGATCGCTCGAGGTTGAAGAATTCATCGAGCTCTGGAATGGCGGCGAGGCCGCGGACCTCTCGGGCTGGATCTTGAGCGGCGGAATCCGCTTCGTCTTTCCAGCCGGCTTTGTTCTCGGCGCCTCGGAATACGCCGTGGTCGCGGCAACGAGGGATGAATTCTTGAGAACCTATCCCGGGATCAACCTGGCGGGGATTTACGAAGGGAAGTTGAGCAACTCGGGGGAGAAGATCTTCCTGGCCGATTCCAAGGGGGCCGTCGTCGATCAAGTGGAGTACAACGACAACGAAGACTGGCCCCAGGAGGCGGATGGAGAAGGAGCAGCGCTGGAGTTGATCAAGCCGGCGGCGCCTCACGACTTTCCCGGCAACTGGGGACCTGGCCGGCCGCCGACGCCCGGCGCCCCCAACCGTTCCAGCGCCGCGGCCCTTCCTCCCATGGCCTACGATGTCAGAGTCAACCCCACGGCGGTCACGCCCGCGGATCAGGTGAAGGTGAGCGCCCAGGTTTTTTCAGAGATCCCGCTCCAGGCCATCACCCTCCGCCTCTTCCTCAACAATTTTGCTAGCGACCACGCCATGCGCGACGACGGGGCGTGGCCGGACTCGAAAGCGGCCGATGGGAAATACACCGTGGCCGTGGAACCGCTTCCTGACCGCACCCTCGCCAAGTTCAAGGTCATCCTTGTCGATGATCGAGGGGCCGAGCGTCCCTTTCCGCCCGCCGGCGATGAATCGGACTTTTACGCCTGGTTTGTAGACGGCGGGAGCATCGACACGCCGGCTCCCATCATCTTGATCTTCCTTTCCCCGGAAAAACTCAAGATCCTCGATGACAATGCCCAGATCCGGAGCCCGGGAGACCCGCGCTACCCTCATTTCGATGACGCCTTTCCAGGTTTCGCCGTCCTCGATGGCCGGGTGCACCGCAAGGTGGCCATCCGCCACCGCGGCGGCTTCGCCAGCCGGCACGCCGGACGGCTGAAGTACTCCTGGCGCCTGGAGTTTCCCGACTGGGACCGCTACCAGGGGCGCGAGGTCCTGGTCATTCAGGGGAACATGCACTGGGATGATCCCTACCAGCGGGGCGACAACGGCTTGAAGGACAAGCTTTGCTATCTGACCTTCGACCGCGCCGGCGTTCCCTCCTCCAGAACGCGCTTCATCCGCCTGATGGTCAATGACAGCTTTTTCGGCTGGCATGTGGAGGTGGAGGCGATCGATGAGACTTTCTTGGAGCGAAACGGCTTCACCGGGCTCGGCGACCTCTACAAGCATGGCCGCACGGCCTCCGCTCACAACTACCCGGTCCCCTCTTACTCCAGCGCTTATGAGAAGCAAAGCAACGACCGCGCCGATTACTCCAGCATCCGGAACTTCGTCGAAGGGCTGGCCGGCTCGTCGTCGGACACCCCGGGGACGATGATGGTCGCCGGCCGGATCTGGAAGCGGGACGGCGGGGTCCGGCCGGCTCTTCCGACCTTCACCCAGCTCGGGCTCAGCGAGTTCAACACCAAGCGGGCCTCGATCGGCCTGATCGCTTACAATTGCCTGGCGGAGTTCGATGGGATCTGCATCGCCGACCAAAGCAGCGCTCCCAATTCCTGCAACCTGCTGGTTGAAAACGGGGAGGCCATTGACGATTGGACCGGAGTCGAGGGGACCTGGGAAGCCGGCGGCGCCATCCGCCTCGTCTCCCCTCTGAGAGCTTCTCACCACCGCCTTGCCCGGCCCGGCATCATCGATTTTTCCAAACGGCCCATCACCGTCACCTACGATGTCCGCATCACCAGCCAGAAGACCGGGGACAACTGGGCCGGAGCGGGGCTATTCTTGGGGGATCCGCCGGGCCACGCCTTCAGCGGCACCCTCTGCCCATCCTTGCGTTACTTGAACTCGAGCAGCGAAGGGCTGCATCTCGTCAACGCCGGCATCCGCTGGATCAACGAGTCGGGCCAGTTCCGCTGGCAGGTCGGGGAGTGGCACCGGGTGGAATACATCGTCTCGCTCTCGGAGGGCGGAGGCACGGGCACCAAGGGATTCCTGGAAAACAACGTCCATCTGGAGCTTTACCGCCGCTACCTCGCCGCCATCATCCTTTCGACCCACTGGGACAGCACCTCGCAGAACTACTATTTCTACCAGGATGAGCTCAACGGCAACCGCTGGGTGCGCTTCCCCTGGGACATGGACATCACGTGGGGCTACAGCCGCCGCAAGCCGCCGCCCGCCCAGGGCCACAACCTCCACCCCTACGATGGCTCGACGCTCAACCCGGAGCCTCAAGAGTTCATGGTCAGCGCCCTGCGAAGCGCTTACCTTGGCGTTCCGGAGTTCAGGGACCAGCTCAAGGACACCCTGGCCGAAGCCCTGGTCACTTACTTCACGGAGACGGAGATCCAGCCGGTCATCGACCGCATCCAGAAGACCGATGGCGAGGAGGCGCAAATGGACGTCGACAAGTGGAACGCGCTTGACACGAGCTGGAACTGGAAGGGCTTTTCTTTCCATGCCCGCTTCGACAAAGTCTATGTCAGCAGCCGGAGGAAATATCTGGCCGAGTTCCTCGACCGGGAGCCGCTTCTCTCCCAGGCCTCCGTGGGGCCGCAGCCCGCCGGGCCCGGCGATGCCTTGACCTTCACCGCCAACGCCCTCGGCAGCCGCTACGATGGCACTTATGACCTCGGGCCCAGCAACCTGGTGTCAGTGAAGCTGCACTTCCTTCAGGGCGGCGAGGAGTCGGCCGTGGATATGGCCGCGGTCGACTCCAGGATCCACGATTTTTATGCGGTCGCCATCCCGCCTCTCCACAAAGAGGCGCGGCTCTTTTACTGCTTTTCCGCCCGCGACGATAAAGGACGCGAGGGCTTCCTGCCCGATCCCGGGCGCCACGGCTTTGAGTACTTGGCGTTGGATGTGAAGAGCGGCCCTCCGGTCCCGGGCGATGTGGTGGTGAACGAGATCATGTACCGGGCGCGGTACTACGACATCGAGTTTATCGAGCTCAAGAACAACCTCCACCGGACCATGGATCTCTCCGGGTGGAAGCTGAAGGTCGCGAGCGTCGCCGCGGAGTATGTTTTTCCAGAGGGAACGCTCATTGAGCCTGACGGCTTCCTCGTTCTCTCGAGGAACACTCGGGCGGTCTTCGAGTATTACAACATCGTCCAGGTGGCCGGAACGGACCTGCCCTTTTTCCTTGCAAACGGCGGCGACACCATCTCCTTGTGGGATGAGGCCGGCCGGCTGATGGACAGCGTCGCTTACGGGGATGATCCGCCCTGGCCAGAGGAGGCCGATGGGGGCGGGCCGAGCCTTGAGCTCATCGACTCGCGGAGCGATAACCGCTTGCCAGGGTCCTGGGGGGCATCGGCTCGCCAGGGAAGCCCTGGCCGCCCCAATTCCATCTCCGGGCCTGAAATCCCGCCTCAGCCCGGAGGAGTTGAAGCGCCCCTCTTCCATAGGGCGGATGTGGACTCGAGCGGCGCCCTGGAAGTCACCGATGCGGTGGTGCTCTTGCGGCATCTCTTTCTTGGCGATCCGGGCCCCGCCTGCAGGGAAGCCGCCGATGCCAATAATGATGGCGCCCTCGACATCTCCGATGGCGTCACCATCTTGAAGTTCACGTTCCTCGGGGGGACGCCGCCGGCCGATCCCGGTCCGCCGGGCGAGCCCTGCGGGTCCGATCCCGATTCGCCAGGCTCCCCACAAGACCTCGGCTGCGCCAATTATCCCCCTTGTGCCAATTAATTTGGTACCCGTGGAAACAAGGCCTTCGTGGCCTTGTTTCACGGGGACTGGCGAGCTTATTTTGGGGCGTCCAGTTCATGGATCCTTTTCAAGACTGCCTCATCCTGTCGGTTTTCTTCAACATTATCACCCCCAGGTTTGCTCCAAGATCCGCATCGATATAGTCTTCTTGGGACGAAATGTTTTTCTTCCTTCGGGGATCTCCGAGCGAGAGCGCTCGGGCTGATCTTACTTTATGCTCGATTTAAAAACCAACGACACTGTCAACAACCGCTACCGCGTGGTCCGCAAGCTGGGTGCCGGCGCCATGGGGAGCGTCTATCTCTGCGAGGACATTGTCGAGAACAACATCCAGGTCGCGCTCAAGGTTCTGATCTCGGAGAACATCGATGACCAGGACGTCTGGGCGAAGGGCGAGTACGAGGCCTTGACTCGCCTGCGCCATCCGAACCTGGCGCGGGTCTACAATTTCGGCAAGATCAGCAACACCGGCGACTACTTCATCGTCTCGGAGTTCATCAAGGGGATCGACCTCTACTCTGCCACCGAGTACGTCAACTACGAAGAGCTGAACGACATCATCGTCCAGACCTGCCGGGCGCTGGAGTACATCCACTCGCGGGGGTACATCCACTTCGACATCAAGCCGGACAACATCCTGGTGACGCGCCACAAGACCTTCGGCCTCAAGGAAGGCTCCAAGGTCCAGTACACCGATGAGGACTTCCTGGAGAAGAACCGATCCGTTTACTCCAAGCCGAGCATCAAGCTGATCGACTTCGGGCTGGCCGAGAAGATCACCGGCTCCTTCAGCTTCGCCATCAAGGGCACGCTCAACTACCTGGCCCCCGAGATCATCAGCGGCAAGACCCCGGACCAGCGCGCCGACCTTTACTCCCTGGGGGTGACGCTCTATCAAATCACCAACCGGGCTCTTCCCTATCAGTGCGAGGAAAACGATCTGCACCAGAATCCCTTGCAGTCCGCCAAGCGCTCCGATCTGTTCGAATTCCACATGAAGAAGCATCCGGAGTATCTCCGGGTGATGATGCTGAAGCTGCTCGAAGAGAATCCGGAGAAGAGGTTTCAGAGCGCTCGGGAGGTGATTCAGTTCATCAGCAAGCACTCCGGCACCCACTACGAGGTGGAGACCAAGGAGACGCAGATGAGCTACCTCCACTCGAACCGCATGGTGGGCCGCAAGAAGGAAATCCACGTCCTCCGCAGCCAGTTCGAGCAGATCTTCTGCCCGGAGCGCTTGAAGGCGAACGCGGACGAAAAGGCGGGGGAAAAGGCGGGCGAGAAGCCAGGAGAGAAGCCTGGGGAAAAGCCGCCGGCGGGCGAGGCTGCAAACCAGCCGGCTTCCAGTCGGGCCCTGGATTTTGTGGAGGCGGATGAGCCGGCCGACGGCGCCGCGGCCGGCCCCGATGCCGCCGCGGACTCGCCGGACAGCGAAAAAATCCAGTCGCCCTTCATGGTCCTGGTGAGCGGCGAAATGGGGGTCGGAAAATCCCGGCTGATCGAGGAGTTCCAACATTACTTGCGGCTCAACAATATCCAGCTCTATTCCGGCAACTGCTACGAGGGGACCACCAACGCCTACCAGCCTTTCATCGAGATCCTGCGCCAGATTGTCTACGGCCTCGGCCTCAAGTCGGAGCTTTGCCAGAAGTATCAGGGCGATCTGTTGAAGCTGCTTCCGGAGCTGGGGGGCCTGGACGACCAGGCCTCGCGCGACGCCGTCTACCGTCCGGACAAGGAGAAGCATTTCTTCATCGACCGAATTGTCCAGTTCCTCCTCGATGTCCTGGCGATCAAACCGTACGTCCTCTTCATCAACAACCTCCACTGGGCGGATGAGATCTCGGTGGAGTTGCTGATGGCCCTGGGAGATCGCATTGGCCGCCACACGCGGGAAGATGGACCCTTGAAGGTCATGGTGGTGGTGAGCTTGCGAATCGATGAGCAGGTCTCGGAGGAACTGAAAGACGTGCTGGCGCGGTTCAAGGAGCTCAATTTCTGCCAGGAAGTCCTGCTGCGGCGCTTGAAGCGGTCGCAAATCGTCGAGCTGCTCCAAAGCATGCTCGGCTTCACCGAGATTCCGGCACAGTTCCTCGACCGCCTGGAGGAGAAGACCGGCGGCAATCCCCTCTTCATCCAGGAGACTCTCAAGGCCCTCCAGGACGAGGAGATCCTCAAGCACACCGATGACGGCTGGCAGATCAAGACCACCAACTACAACCGGGTCGAGATCCCCCTCAATCTCGAGGAACTGCTCCTCCGCCGCATCCAGAAGCTGGAGCCGGTCAAGAAGGAAATTCTCGACGTGATGAGCGTCCTCAACCGCCCCATCAGCCCCAAGGTGCTCCAGAAGTTCAAGCGTTTCGTCTCCATCCCCATCCTGGCGCACCTGCGGGACCTCGAGGAGGCCGGCCTCATCACCAAGGTTTTCGAGGGGGGCAAGCTGACCTTCCAGATCGACCAGCCCAAGATGCGGGAAATCCTTTACACGGACCTGCCGGAGGAGCAGCGCCGCAAGTACCATGGGGAGGTGGGGGAGTTCTTCGCCGATCTGTACCGCGGCCGCGAAGAGGAGATCCTGGAGGACCTGGCATACCACTACCAGCGCAGCGACTTGACCGACCAGGCCCTGTCGCTGGCCGTGAAGGCGGGCGACCGGCTGAAGGCGATCTACGCCAATGACAAGGCCCTCGAGTTTTATCTCTACATCGTTGAAAAAATCGTAGGCGATGCGGCCAAGACCGACCTGTGGCTGGCTACTCAAGAGAAGATCGGCGAGCTTTGCACCATCATGGGAAAGTACGACATGGCGGAGCAAAGCTACAACGCCCTGCTCAACTTCGAAAATCCGGATGCTCTTTCCAATGAGGCCATCAGCCGGTACTACCGCAGCAAGGGAAAGGTGTTCGAAATTCAAGGGGACTATGACACGGCGCTGCGCTGCTACAAGGATGCGCGCGACCATCTGGCCAACTCCCAGGATCCGGACCTCATCGACGAGCGCATCCGCGTCTTCAATTGCATTGGGTGGGTTTACGTCTGCATGGGGAAGTACGAGAAGGCCATGGCCATCTCGGTTGAGGGCCTGCGCGTCATCGAAGGCACCACTGAAAAAGTGGAGCATGCCATGATCTTCCGGACCATCGGCAGCGCCAACTACTACAAGGGGAACTTCCGGCAAGCGGTGGAGTTCCACCAGCGCAGCTTGAAGATCCAGGAAAACCTGGAGAACATTCCTGAAATTTCCGTCAGCCTGAACAATCTGGGGCGCGCGTTCATGGCCAGCGGGGATTACAGCGAGGCCATGGAGCATTTCCGCCGGGCTTTGAAGAACAGCGAGGAGATTGGCGATCCTTACGGCCGAGCCGTCGGCCTGCACAACCTCGCCTGGCTCTATTTCGAGCTTGGCAAGCTGGATCAGGCGGAGGCTCATGTGGCCGACTCCCTGCAGCTTTCCCGGGGCTACAAGATGCGATTCCTCAATATCCAGAACTACATCCTCTTCGGCAGGATCCTGATCGACAAGAAAGACTACTCCCGCGCCGAGAGCCACTTGTTCCGGGCGCTTACCGCCTACTCCAAGCAAGGCAACCGCTGGGGGCTGTGCACGGTGATCCTCGAAATCGTCGCCATCCATCGCCTGCGGGGCAACTATGTGGAAGCGGCTTCCATGGTCGAAGAGGCTTGCCGGTATGCGGTGGAGCTCGACATCGAGTCTTTGAAAGCTCGCTGCCTGATGGAGAAGGGGCGAGTGCTGCGGGACTCCGGCGAAAAGGACCTTGAAAAGCTGATCGGCATCTTCAACGAGGCCCTGTCCATTTGCGCCAAGACGGAAAACCCTGAACTGCTGGCGGAAATCCATCAGGAGATCGGCGATTTGCATGTCAAAGCGCGGCGCCTCGACCAAGCCAAGGAGGAGTACCGCAAGGCCGAGGAGGAGGTGCGGGAGATCCTGGAGCGCATCCCCGCCGAGTTCATCGATTGCTACCGGCAGAAGCGCCGCATCCACTTCGCGCTCAAGGACTCGCTGGCCACGGCCGTGGAAGTCCCCGACCTGGGCGGAGGTGCCGCGGCCAAGGAGTCGATCGCCCGCCACACCCCGGCGCCGCTGGTCGGCGACCGCCTGGCGTTGGGTTCAACCGGACAGGGCGCGGGGGCCCCACACGAGCATCCAGCAGTCGGCGGAACTCTGGAAAACATGAATGAGCTCATGCAGGCCCTGCGCAACTCGGCAAGCCTGGAAAGCTTTCTGCAGTTCATGCTGAAGCGCATCCTGACCGCTTCGAAGGGCAAGGCGGCCTTCGTCCTGGCCCGGCGGGAAAAACGGTTGCAGATTTGCGCTTCTTTGAATCTGGACAAGCGCAAGGACAACCAGTCGGCGCAGCTCTTCCCGCTCAAGCTGATTGAAAACGCCCTGCAAACCCGCAGCGCCCTGTTCATTCCGGACCTGGTGCGGGACTCGCGCGTCGGCTATCTTGGCAACCTGATCAAGGCGGGATACCGTTCCCTGGCGATCATCCCTTATCAGAGTTTGCAGGATGAAGGCGTGGTCTACATCCTCGACCCGGTTCCGCAGCAGGCCAGCCTGACGGAAGATCTGGTATACTACAATTTCTTTTCCAACCTCCTGCCCCTGGCCTTCATGCACCTCAAGGATGCGGCTCGGGATGAGAGCCAGGAGATCGAGAAGGAGAAGGTTTAAACGCGTTTTTCCCGCTCGCCGCCGCAATAAACCGTTTTCCGGAACTCGTCGCTTTTCTGGTGTGGCCTCATGGCCATCGCGCCCGGTCGGGTGGACGTTCTGGGCCGTGCCATCGTAATATTGGAGTGCTTGATAGCATTGGAATGGATAGTATTATTGGAACAATGGCTGGTCGGAGCTGAGGGAATTTTCGGCCATGGATTTTGCGACAATTGGCGGTCTCGTCGGCGCATTTGCCGCGGTCCTGGGAGCGGCCATGCTGGAGGGAACTCATCTGGGCGCTCTCTTCAACCTCCCGGGCATCATCTTGATCGGATTCGGGACCACCGGCGCGACCATGGCGGCGTTTCCCATAGCGACCGTGCTCAAGTTGCCCAAGTATTTCCTGAACTCCCTTCTCGGCGGGCACATCGGCTTCGGCCATCGAGCCCAGCGGCTGGTTCAGCTTGCCGGCAAGGCGAGGCGTGAAGGCATGCTGGCGCTGGAAGCGGAGGTCAAGGAGGAGAAGGACTGGCTGATCAAAAAAGGCCTGATGCTGATGATTGACGGCGAAAAGGCAGAGGTTGTACGCGAGCTCCTGGAGACGGAAATCGGCATCTGGGAGCATGAACAGAGGCAGGGAGAGGCGATTTTCACCAGCCTGGGAGGAAACGCTCCGACCCTGGGGATCATCGGTACGGTGCTCGGGCTTATCCACGCGCTCGGGCAGTCCGATCCCAAAACCATGGCTGCAGCCATCGGCTCAGCGTTCATGGCAACGCTTTACGGAGTGGGGGTGGCCAATCTGGTTTATCTCCCCATCGGAGGCAAGTTGAAGGTGCAAGTGGAGGAGTACAGAAAGCTTTACGAGATGAGCCTGGAAGGGCTCATGGCCATCGGCGGCGGTGATACGCCGCGCCTGGTCGGCGAAAAACTGTCGGTTTACCTCTCGGAGAAAGAGCGCAATCACTTGAAGAAGTCAGAGAGCGAGGCGAAGGCTCCGGCCGGAGCCCCGGCCGGAGTCCCAGCCGAAGCTCCAGACGGAGCCCCGGTCAAGGCCTGATTTGCGACCAAAATAAGGAATTCAAGAGGCTGGATCCATGGGCAAGAAGAACAAAGGAGGAGGCAGCCACGGCGGCGGCGGCCATGACGGCGCCGGCGGTTTGCGCTGGCTGCTGACCTACGCCGACATGATCACCTTGCTCATGGCCTTCTTCATCATGCTATACTCCATCAGCATCCTGGATGTGGAGAAGTTCCGGCAGATGTCGAGCACCTTCCGGGAAGTTTTTGGCCTGGGCGCGGCCGGCAAGTTCCATACGGGGGGGACGGCGGTGTTTGAGTCCGGTAATGTGAACAACGTCTCTGTCAATTCCAAGGAGGCGACCGGGACCAGCCCTCCCGAGCTGGTCAACATCGAGGACAACATTGAAAAGTACCTCGAGAAGCTGAAACTGTCCGGCCAGATCTGGGTTCACGGCGATGAGCGGGGTTTGACGGTGTCGATATTCAACGATGATTTCTTGTTTGCTCCGGGGAGCGCCGACATCAAGGGACAGGCTCAGACCGTCCTGCGCGATATCGCCAGGATCATAGCAACCATTGCGAATCCGGTCCGCATTGAAGGGCATACCAGCAATGTCCCGGTGAGCAATGTGTTCTTCCCCTCGAACTGGGAGCTTTCGGCCGCCCGGGCCGGAGCGGTGGCCCGCTTTTTCATCGAAATGGGCGGGGTCGAGGTGAAGCGGATTTCAGTCGCCGGATATGGGGAACATCGCCCCCTGGTGTCGAACTCGAACGACGCTGACCGGCGGGTCAACAATCGCACGGATATCGTTTTGTTGAAAAGCGTCGAGCAAAAACGGGAAGCCAAAGTACAGGAATCGAACAGGTGATGATCATGAAAGGAATCATGAAAGGAATCATAAAAGGACTGTTAAAACTCTTTAGCAAGCCGCTTATTCTTGCAAGCTTCTGCACGGTGGTGGCCGGAATGGTGGCCGGAGGAACGACACTGCTCCTGGTTCGCAACGCCTCGAGCGAAAGCCATGAAGAGCAGGTGAAAGAAGAAGTCCACGCCACCGAGAAGTTGATGTATCCGCTAGGGGATTTCACGGTGAATCTGGTCGATGCCGACCGTTATCTCAGAACCTCCATCCAGCTGGAAATCGAAGTCTTCTCTGATCCGAACGCCAAGCTCGCGGAGGAGAACTCGGAGAACGGCGGCGGCCACGGGGGCGGCCATGGCAGCGGCAAGGAGAGCAACAAAGTCGATCCGCGCCTCAAGGAGATCACCGAGCGGCTTCCCGCCTTCAAAGATGGGCTGATTGAAATCATCAGCTCCTTCAAGTTTCAAGAGCTGCTCACGGTCGAGGGAAAGCGCCGCTTGAAGACCGAGCTCATCGACATGTTCAACGACCGCTGCAAGTCGGCCAAAGTGGTGAATATCTTCTTCACCACGTTCACCATGCAGTAATTTTTAATTGGGCACCTCGAAGAAGGCCGCCTCCGGCGCGAAGAGCTTGCCTTTTCGGTAGGCGATGAGCAAGGCGTTGACGTTGTCGCGTTTGAACTGCTTGTCGGCCATCTCGAGGATTTTCATCAGCACTTCTTTTTCGGGGAGGGGCTTGCCGCCAGAGCCGCCGCTTTGCAGCAGCTCATCCAGCTGATAAGCGAGGCCCAGGATCTGCGCCAGAGGATGGAGGCCGTCCCCCTTCTTGCCTTCCGGAGAGCCGGACCCGTCCCAGCGTTCCTTCTGCTCGACGATGGCCGGGAGGATCTCATCGAGGCCAGGCATCTCCTTCAAGAGTTCTTTGGCGTAGTGGTTTTTCCTCGTATCGACGGTGAAATGCGCCTCGCGGTCCCGATCGGAGAGCGGGATGGAGCCGATGTCATAGAGCATGCCCGCCAGCCAGGCGTTGCGGCAATCGTGGGTGCTCATGTTGAGCTCCTTGGCGATGGCGAGGCACATTGCCGCCAGCCGTTCGGCCCGCCCTCTATGGAAGGGATCGCGCATTTCTATGGCCGTGACCAGGGTGCGGATGGAGTTGCGGAAGATCAGTTCAGAGCGGTGGATCAGCTGGAGGAGCTGGATGGTGAGCCCCAGCTGGACCGCCACGGCCGAGGCCAGCTCCAGGTCTTCCGATTTGAACGCATCGGCCCGCTGCGAGTTGGAGAGGTAGAGAACTCCGATGATCTTCCCCATGCCGGTGATGGGAACGCAAATGACCGAGCGAATCTGCTTGAGAACCACGCTCGCCATGACATGGTAGCGGGAGTCCGTGCCGGCATCGGCAGTCAGCACCGCGCGGTTTTTCTCCAGACAGTCCGAAATGATGCTCCGCGAAACCTGTTCTTTTTGGAACGTATCGTTGCGGTCATAGCGGGCCAGAAGCTTGAACTCGGAATCGCCGTTCTTGCCCCCCTTGATGCTGAAAATGAAACCGTTGTCCGCGTCGACCACCTTGCCGAGTTGAGCCAGGGATTGCGCCAGGATCTTCGAGAGGTTCCTTTCCGAGCCGATCAAGTGGGAGATCCCCAGCAGCGCGGAGAGGCGCCGGCTTTCAGGAGTGTCCTCAGGGGGAGTGTTGGGAGTTTTCATCAAGGTGTCAGCCGGGCGCAGATTCAAGGTCGAGGAGGGAAGGGGAGCGGCCAGGGCTTTTTCTTCACCGCGCAGGATCTCCTGGGAGTCTTCCAGGCTGGCGAAGCGGTCTTCGAACACCAGGACCGAGTTGCCGATCTGGATCTGGTCGCCGAAGCGCAGGACGACCTCGGAAACCTTCTCGGAGTTGACGAAGGTGCCGTTGCGGCTCTCCAGGTCGCGGATGAAAAACAACTCGCCAATACGGAAGATCTCGGCATGCTTGCGGGAAACCCCCTGATCGAGGATTTGAACAGCGCCGCTCCGGTCGCGCCCCAGGAGAAAGCTGTCGTCCGCGATCTCGTAAATCTTTCCTTTGTCCGTCCCGGATTTGACTCGTAGAACCGGCATCCAACACCTCTGCTAACGCCATGTTTAAAGTTGCAAGTCAGAAGCTGATTTATAATTTATGATGATATTCCAGGTTGATATTTTTTCAACTGACCTTTTCACTTTTCAGACCGCCGTTGGCGGTCTGAAAAGTGAAAAAATTAAAATGAATCCTCAAACCTCCCATCCTTCATGTGCAGTCGCCGGTGAGCCAGCGCCGCCAGATCATGGTCATGGGTCACCAGCACGAAGCTCGTTCCGGTCTGGCGATTAAGCTCCAGGACCAATTGATGGATCTTTTCACCGGTCTGAGAGTCCAGGTTACCGGTCGGCTCGTCGCAGTACACCACCTCCGGCTCGTTGAAGAGGGCGCGCGCAATGGCGGTGCGCTGGCGCTCTCCTCCGGACAGCCGGGTCGGCGGAAAGTCCTGGCGCTCGAGGAGGCCGACTTTCTCGATCAGGTCCCTCGCCCGCTCCACCAGCTTCTCCTTGCGCCGGTGGAACTCCCCCCGGCTGTACTGGATCATGGCCGGAAGGAGCACGTTTTCACGAACCGTGAGATCGGGGAGCAGATGATAGAACTGAAAGACGAAGCCGAAGAGGCGGTTGCGGACGGCCGCTTTTTCGGTGAGCGTCAAGGCGGCCAGATCCCGGCCGTAGAACTGCTCATCCTTCCCTCGATAGGCGATGCTCCCTTGCGTGGGGGAGTCCAGGAGGCCGAGGAGGTTGAGCAGGGTGCTTTTGCCGACTCCGGACGGGCCGAGAATGGCGAGGATCTCTCCTCTCTTGATGGTCAAGGCGAGGCCTTTCAAGACGGGAACCGCCTGATGGAAGATGCGGTACTCCTTGTGCAGATTGGTAACTTCCAGGATTGCGGTGTCACTCATATTGAATGGATTTGATGGGATCCTTCCGCGACGCCCAGAGGGCCGGAATCAAGCTGGCCAGGAGGCCAAAGCCGATGGCGGGCAAGATGGTGAAAGCGATGTCTCCGGGAGAAATGGCGGTCGGGATGCGGTCCATGAGGTACACTTCGGGGTCAAAGAGCTTGAAGCCGGTCAAATGGTAAATGCCCTCGTGAATGGGATTGATCAAAGCGATGAAGATGGATCCTGAGACCAGGCCGAAAACCGTTCCCACCCCGGAAATGAACAGCCCGCTCCACAAAAAAATGGAAAAAACCCCCCACGGGGTCGCCCCCATGGAGAGGAGGATGCCCGCATCGCGGGTTTTTTCAATGACGATGAGGACAAGCATCAGCAAGACGACGCACGCGGTGAAGATGTTGAGGAGGGAGACGACGAAGCCGTTGATCCATTTCTCGATGGTGACGGCTTGCAGGAAATTCTTACGGACGTCTTCCCAGGTGCGGACCTGGATATCCCGTATCCCCAGAATCGCGGGCAAGCCTGACAAAACCTGGTGGATCTGCCGCCGCACCGGCTCGGCATGCCGGTAGTCATCCAGGGCAATGCGCAGGCCTTCGCAGCACTCCTCGTTGAGAGCGGCGTCGAAGGTGTTGAGCAGGATCTGCATGCGGTTGAGCGGAATGAAAAACATCTTCGAGTCGACTTCGAAGTTGCCGGTCTTGAAGGCTCCGGTCACCAGGAAGTCTCCATAAGCGGGCTGGGAGGTGCGCGGATCGAGGGTGAGGATCTTGACCAGCTCGCCCAGGGAAAGCTCGCGCGAGGTCAAGAGCGCGCTCCCCACGACCACGGCCGGTGGAGGAACGAGGAACTTGGCGACCAGGTTGGGAGGATTTTCCCTGGCGAAGATCTCCCGGCGCCAGTCGGGAGAAAAAAGAAACTGGACCTCCTCGGGCGAGAGGGCCTTCCTGTCCCTCCGTTCGAGCAGGTCGCGGATGGCGTCTTCATGATTTACGCTTTCATCCAAGGAGGCCAGGATCCCATCCAGCTCCGCCGGTCGCAGCGTAAATTTCCCCAATCCGGTGACCTTGGGTTCTCGGCCCGGATCGATGCCCCGCAGGTAGCAGGGATTGTACTTGAAGCGGCCGTACATCGCCGGCGCCTCTAAAAACGGCGCGGCTTCCACGACGTGGCCGATTTTTTTCACGGCAGCTTCGATTTCATCGAGACCGCACAAGCTCATGGGGGAAGGGCCGCGGATGAGTAGATGGGCTTCCTGCTCTCGAATCATTTCGCGTAGGCGAATGATATAGCCGTTGAAAATACTCAAAACGGTGAGCAGGGTAGCCACGCCGACCATGACGGCCGCGACTGCCAGATATGCCGTGATCCGCCTGCGAACATAACGAAAGCTGATGAGAAAGCGGTACATTGGCAAATAACGTATACTGGAAAGAGGCGAAAGCAAATAGTATTTCTCGTGTGAAACGGCGTCCTCTCTTGGCCAATTCTGCCGGCGCGGTTACAATGATGATTCAACATGACTCGAGACCTTCGGCTTGACTTCAATAATCAAGCGAGCGCTGCTCCGCTTGCTGGCTCTCAGAAGTTGCGGCGGCTGGAGCGCCTGCTCTGTTCCTCGAACTTCAAAAAAGTGCTGCGCTCCGGAAAGTGCTTCCGCAGCCCGGCCCTGCGCATCCACTATCTGGAGAACGGCCAGGGATTCAGCCGCCTGGGGCTCGTGGTCAGCAGGAAAGTGGGCCATGCCCCGCGGCGGAATCGCGTCAAGCGCCAGCTCCGGGAAGTGTTCCGGAAGGCCAAGCGGCAAATCCCCAGATCCCTGGATCTGGTCATCATTCCAGAGCCTTCCGGCCCGCCCCGATCCTCCCAGGACTACGCGCACGCGTTCCAGCAGTTCCTGAGCCATTGCCGGGCCGTTCTGGCCAGAGCTTCCGGCGCGAGCAGGCCATGAACCGTTACCGGCACCTGCTGCAGCGTTCGATCCTGTTCGCGAGCCGGCTGCCTGCTCTTCTTCTCATCATCCTGGCGAAGTTTTATCAGAAGACACTCTCTCCCTGGATGCCATTTCACTGCCGCTTCCGGCCAACCTGCTCGGAGTACTTCATCGAGGCGGTGAAAAAGCACGGCGCCTGGCGTGGATCGCTGCTCGGCCTCTGGCGCCTCTTGAGGTGCCAGCCCCTCTGCCGCGGCGGCGACGATCCGGTGCCGTGATTCTGATAATTTCCCTCTTTACAAGTTATATTTTATAATTCATTAAAGATTCAATCGGGGCAGCCAGATATCTAATTTTGATCGTCGTCCAGATTGTCATTCTCGTTTTCAAACTGGAGCCTTAATGGAAATGGTTGTTCCCAAGAAATTATTCAAGATCGGCGAAGTGATGCGTTACAGCGGGCTCTCTCGCCAGACCATTCACAACTACACCATGCTTGGACTCATCACCGAAGACGAGCGGACCGATTCGGGGCATCGCTTGTACGGAGAAGAAGTTTTCGATAGGCTGAGGCGCATAGAAAGTTTGAAGAAGAAGAAAACCCTCAAGGAAATCCGAGAAATCCTCAGCCGGAAAAGCCAGCTCTCCGAGTCGGTCGAATGACCGGGAATGATTCAGGGCAATGAAAAAATGGCTCCTGCTCGGTGGCGCCGCCCTTCTCGTGGGAGCCGCCGTCGGGCTTCCTATTCTCATCGTCAAACGCGGCAATCCTCAGGCGCAGCTGCAGAGGCGCTTCGATGCGATCCTTGAGGATCTGGGGAGCAGCGATTTCATCGTGGTCGAGAAAGCGGTTAGAAGCTTGGCCGCGCAGCATGACCTTCTGGGGCAGACGGCTCTGATCGAGCCGCTGGCGAAGAAGTTCGCGGAGCGGCCCCTTGCCGATGCGGGCGCTGAAGGCCTCCTCAATTTGGGCTATTCCTTCTGGAAAACCATCTTCGACTCCGACAATTGGGAGGTGCGGAAGATCCTCTCTCAATCTTTGTCCGCGCTCCGCCATCGCAGCTTGATCAACCTTCAAAAAGGGAATTTGGAACTCCTCAGAGACCAGAGCTTGTGCTCCCCGGAGCAGCAGTCCTGGATTGCCGACAAGCTCTTGAGGGAGTTCTTCGGCGCTTCCGCCAGAGGAAAAAGCCAGATCGGCCTGCTGCTCTGGGACCGGGCCCAGCTCGAAGAGCTGGCCGGCAAGGTTCCGGAGGCTCTGGACTCGCTGCGCCAGATCAAGTTCAACAAGGTGCGCGAGCACTGGGAGATGGCCGCTGACCGAGAACGGTACGTGGTTTTGCGGGCAGACTTGATGGCGAGGATCGGCAGGAAGGTGCCGCCGCAAGCCTCCGATGCCAGCGCGCTGGAGGCATTGAATCCGGATGACGACGAGGAAATTCAGCAGTTTCTCAAGACCGATCCGGACCGAAAAATCCCTCTCCTCCAGGGGATCTTTTCTCTCCATCAGGGCGACGCCGAGAAAGCGGTTGAAGAGCTGACCCAGTTTCTGGCGAAAAGCGGTGTTCCCGAGCAATACCAGGAACTGCCATCAGTGCCCGGTTACCTGGCGCAGCTGGGGCTTTATTGGCGTGCCGTCGCCCATCATGAAGCCGCTTTGCAGGCTTACCGGCAAGGCCGGCCGGCATATTTGTTCAAAATCCAGTCCGAGCCGGCCCGCCTCCGCCTCAAGCTGAGGCTTCTCCGGCATTACTTCGAGCTGGATTTTCAAGAAGACTTCATCCTCGTGCTGCGGGACTATTTCGGCGGCTCCCAGAGGGAAAAACCGCTTTTCCTGGCGCTGGGCCGGCTTCTCGAGGCTCGGCGCCTGCCGCCGAGCGCCTCCGCCAACCCTTCTGGGGAGCGCGGCGACAAGGACAAAAGCGACCGCGAGGCCCACTCCATCTTGAACCAGTCCATCTTGAAGTTTTTGAAGGACCATCCGGGATCCTTGCATGCCGATGACCGGCGCTGGTTCGAAAGCCTGGCCGCGGGCCAGGCGCCGGGGCCGCCTCCCATCCTCCCCACGCTTTTTCGCGTGGGGAGGATTTATGAGGAGCTGGGGGAAGCGGCCAAACTGGAAAAAACCATCCGGCAGATGGAGTTTTTCATAGAGGACGAGCCGCAGCAGTTTTATGTCGAGCTGCTCCGCTCGATTCTGCTCAAGAACCGCGGTTTGATGCTGGAAGCGTGGCAGGTGCTGCAGAAGCTGCTCAATCGGGAAAAAATCCCGAAGGAGATCGACCGCGGCTTCCTCAACACCCTGGTTCAAGAGCTGGACCGCATGACCAAAGGGCAGGCCAAGGTCCGGCAGCACATCCGGGCCGCCGAGGAGGAGTTTCGCAAGCTCTATCAACGGCGCGCCGACTTCAATCCGGAGGTGGCGGTGGCTGCGGGAGTCGGGCTATTTGGCGTCCGGGCCGGCGGGCAGTTGATGGATCCCGATCCAGCCTGGACCACCTTCCAGAACAATGACAAGCTGCTCATGGAAATTCTGGGGCAGCTCGAATCTCAAGATCGCCCCAGCTACTTCCTCGAGCGCGTCTGGCTGGATTTGAAAAACCATCTGGTGCGCAGTTTTCAAGATCATTTGCAGCGAGGAAATTATGAAGAAACCCTGGATTGCCTCCGCTGGATCGGCCGCATCCAGCGCCAGCCCAAAGGGCCGCAGATCCTCCGCCAGAAGGCCATGGTTTACCGGGACAGGGCCCGCGCCATCCAGGAAGATGCAGGGCGCGAGAACGCTCGCCTCGATTGGCAGCAAGCAGCGGAGCTCTTCACCGAAAGCTTCAACCGATCTTCCCAGGACATTTCGCTCCTCAAGGAGGCGGTCGCGGCATTTGAGGAAAGCGGCGATCCGGTCGGCATTTTGAAAGCCATTGAATTGGATATCGGAAAAATCCCTTCCACGGAAAGAGATCTGTTCCTGGCCATCGGCAAGGCTCTGGTTCAAGTGGGGGAGTATCAAAAGGGGATTCAAACGCTCAACCGCCTGATTCAGATTTACTGGGGGGTCGACCTGCCCACCGAGGAGCTGGACCGGCCCTTCGCGCTGGGGGCGCATTACCCGATTCTCCTGCCGGATGACTTGACGGCTTGGCTGGAGCTCGATCCGGTGGTCGATCCGGCCAACCGCACCGGAACAGGGCAGCTATTCTTCGATTCCAAAAATCACACGCTGCGCTGGCTGTCTCCAGGCGACCGCAATCCCGGCCCGGAAGTCATGGTCGTCGAAGGAGACCGGATTCGCCTGGTCTCGGGCGATGATCCGCGGAAGGCGCTGATCTTGACGGTAAAATTGTCTCGAGATGGCGGCCAGATACCGCCGGACAGCCGGATCTGGGAGATCCGCATCGCCCAGAGGGACTTCCCGGCCGAGACGGCCGAAGCCTATTTATGGCGCTCCATCGCGCAGGTGCAAAGAGTGCGGAGCTCGGCGCCGTTCGGGGAAACGCTCACCGCCGCCGACTTCATCAGGAAACATATGCTGCCGGAGGGGGACGCGGTTGTCCAGGCCGGCATCCGTGAAATCCTCGAAAAACTTTTCCTGGACTCCTACCAGATCCCGGAACTCGGTGAAAGCTTGAAGAAGCGGCTTCAGGACGCCGTCGATGCCTGGGAGGAAGAGCTGGAAGGCCAGAGCCAGAAAGGGGCCAAAAACGTCCAGGGAGAATTCATGCTCCAGAAGCGCCAGCTGACCAGCGAGCTGAAGGGCCGGCTTGACAGCGCAGACGGCGCCGTGGCTCTCCTCCGGCATCAGGATTCACACCTCCAAGCACGGCTTGGCGGGATCAATGAAGACCTGGTCCTGAAATGGCTGGAGAAAAACGGCCCGACCGCCCTGGAGATCCTGCAAAATCTGGAAAGACGCCGGCTGGATGCGGAAGCGAGGAACAACCTCATTTTCCTCTGCGAGCACTTCGGCAACCGCCATCCCGTCTGGCAAAGCGCCATGTTCATCCGCGGCTACCAGCTTTGCCGCCAGGCGGAGGAGGTGGAAGCCGCGCGGCCGCCGGCCGCGGCCGCCAGTCCGGAGCCTTCCCGCCGAAAGGAGGCCCGCGAGATCCTCGAGCGCCTGGTCCTGGCTTCGGAAGGGGCGCCGGCTTCCCAATGGGTGCCCATGGCTCTCTTTCTCCTGGGCAACCTCGCCTCCCGCGCCAGGCAGTGGGAAGAGGCCCGCGGCTGGTTCGAGCAGCTCGCCGAGCTGGAAAAATCCTCCCTCCTGAGGAACCTGTTCCCGGAGGATCAGCAGGAGGTGCGGCACTTGATCCATGCTGCCTGGCTCGCCAAGGCGGACGCCTCCTTCCAGCTGAGCCAGTTCTCCCGGTCCTTGGAAGAATATCAGAAGGCGGCTACCCTTCTGGCGGATTCGCCGCTGATCCTCTGGATCCAGTACCAGCTGGGAAACTGCTTCCAGAACCTCGGCCGGGCCCAGGAGGCCCTCCGGGAGTTCAGCCTCGGGAAGAAGCTTCTCGCCAGGGAGTTCCAGTCGCCGGATCGCCGGGCCAACTGGCTGACCGGAGACCGCCGCCAGTCAATCGCCAGCGCCCTGAACCTCCTGGCGCAGGAAGATGCCCGGCTGGTCCGGGAGAAATTCCTGGTCAAGGACGAGTCCGAGAGCTCCGCCCCAAAAACCGGCCCAGAAAAAGGTCCAGAAAAAGGCCCAGAACACGAAAACTCGTTCTGGGACCAGCTCTATGACGTCAAGATCCAGCTCCTGGGGGCGGCCAGGCAGGTGGCAGAAAGGGGCTGACACTTATTGTTTGTAAATGCCTTCAGATCGCGAGCGCTGCTTGCGAGCAAGCCGGGGCACACCGTAGTCGACCGAGGTCCTGGAGCGACAGCGCGCCGGCCGCTACGGCCAGGTGAAGGTTCGATCCTCCCCCAACTTGAGAGTGATGTCATCTTCGCCGTGGATGGTCGGAACGAAGGGCTCGTCATCGTCCCAGACGTCAATGATCACGCGCACGGTGCGGGACAGCGGAAGCGGCACGGTCAGGATCGTGCGAATCTTGCCGGCGCGCGGCCCGTTCAGGTGGATGCACCGGCCGAACGTCCCAGCCGGGGGGGGGTCGACGTGGACGACGTTGATGAAGACGTTGTCGTAGTCACCTGTCGCGTCGGGACCGAAGATGAAGTGGAGGTCGGCGGAGGCGAAGTAATCAACGACGCCATCGACGTTGCGGTCCAGGAGAAGAGCGTATGGCGGCATCCACCCCGCGCCGCGGACGCACTCGCCCGGGCTGTCGGCCGTCCGGCTCGCCGTGATGTGTTCTTCGTCCAGGTGGCCCATCCAGAAGGCCGGATCGACCAGCACGTCGAGGTCGCGCCAGCAGCCGCCACCGCCAGCGCTGTAAAGCCCCGAGCACACGATGTCGGGGTCGATCTTGAACGGGGCGACGCCGGTGGGCGGCGGGCTGCGGAAGACGCCGTGCGGCTCCATCGTGCCGCTCCCGTTGAAGTCGTAGCGGGCGTAGACCCCCTCCCGCGGCGCGTCGGCGCCGCAGGCCGCGGCCGGCACGGTGCCGCCGGGGTGCCCGGGCGCGGCAGGCGCGGGCCCGGCGCCGGGAATGAAGACGCAGCCGTCGAAGTTGAGGTCCTTCTTGAAGTGGGCCGGCGCCCCGTCGAGCGACATGAATGCCGGCGCCAGCGCGCCCTCCTCGACCAGGACCTGCAGCACGGCATCCCGGAACACGCGGAAGTCCTTCATGGTGATGGCGCCGTCCCCGCGGAGGCGGTCGGCGCGGTTGATCGAGTCGATGAGGCCCGCGACATGCGCGCCGTCGTACTCCTCGGTCGCGTCCCCGTCCCCATCCTCGTCGTCGGCGTCGATCCGGGCGTTCCCGTCCAGGAGCGAACCGTCGTCGACGTCGACCAGGGCGGTCTGCATCGTCCTGTTGCCCCGGAGCAGGTCGATGCCCATCGCGGCCGCGAACGCGTCGATTCGGGGCTGGGTGCCCCCGCTGGTGTTCACCGTGTAGTTGGCGCCGGTGACAAGGGATCGGATGTCCGTCACGCTGAGGGCGGGGTCGAGTTTCCAGAGGGCGGCGATCAGGCCGGTAACGTGGGGGGCCGCGAAGGACGTGCCGCTTGCGACCGCGTAGCGCCCGCTTGCGGCTGTCCAGGGGCACGCCGGGTCGTCGTGATCAGCCCCCGGCGACTCCGTGCTGTCGATACACCAGCCGGGGGCCGAGACGGATCCCCCGAGGCTTGTAAAGTCCGCTGCGGCATTCGCGTTGTTGATCGCCTCGACGTTGAAGAAACGGCCGGCGAACCGACCGGCCGCGTTGCTCGGCGCACTGTTCAGACTCGTGAAGGTTCCTGGCCCGCAGTTGCCAGCGGCAGAGATGATAATGAAGTCGCGGCCGGGATGATTGGCGAGCCAGTGGTCGCAGGCCGTGCTGAGCAGCGTGCCCGCTTGGTTCATGACGCCCAATGAAGGAGGGGAACAAGCTGGGGGGCTGAGCCACCCGTAGCTGTGGTTCACCACTTTCACGCACGCATCAGCGTCGAGGACATTGCCGAGGGCGGTGTACGTGGCAGCCTCGGTAGCGCCGATGTCGGGTATTTCCCCATTGGGTCGCCCGTAGAGACGCGTCACCCATGGAGCCGGCGCTCCGGCGGGCGCAGCCGCGCCACGGACCGCGCCGGGGGCGACCCCCTCGACCCCAACGCCGTTGTCCCAGCGGGCGGCGATGATCCCCGAGACCATCGTGGCGTGATCGTCGTCGCCGTCCGCCGTGCCGGCATCAAACAGGAGTTCGCCGCCGGGATGGTTCGTATCCGGCGCCGGCGCCGGCTCGACCACTCCCGCGCAGATCGTGTTGGCAGCGCGGTGTCTGCGCACATGGGTATCGAGGTTCCACATCTGCGGCGCGCGGATCAGTTTCAGCCCGTAGTTCCCGTTCGTTGGCGGCGTTGCGACCTCCCAGGTCCATAGGCCCGGAGAAGCGTTGTGCGGCGGAAGTTGCTGTTTTTGCATGCCCCCCAGGTCCATGACGACCGCCGCGACTCGGGGGTCGGCCTCCAGCGTGTTGACGGCGTCGAGCATCTGGTCAATCGTGGTATCCGCCGGTAAGCGCGCCAGCAGGAGGTCGAAGCCCGGGATGCCGCCGATGACGCAGGCGTCGATCGAGGCGAGGAGCGCATTGGCCTCGCCCACGGTGGCGGCCTCGCTGGGGATCAGCAGGATCGTCGTTCGGGAAGCCAGCGCGTCGTTGAGGGACTCGAACTCGGCGGGGTCCGGCGGCGGGAAGCCAAGAGTTGGTATGTGGCCGATCGCGGGCGCATCGGCCGGGCCGACCAGGTTCAGGCACGGGCCGCCGCCGGAGTCCTCCACATAGGTGATGCCCGTCGGCGAGCAGGGGGAGACGTTGCCCGCCCCGTCCGTCGCCGTCGCGTGGAACGTCGTCGTCGAGTTGTCCGGGACGGTCACAGTGATCCCGGCGGCGGCGAACAGGTCGGCGGAGCCGGTTGCGGCCGCGGGGCCGGAGCAGTCGGGCGTGGTGTAGAGGCGGACCGTCGAACCCGGCTCGGCTTGGCCGCGGATCTCGGGGTTGTTGTCGTTCGCCGGCGAGGGCGGAACCGTGCCGAGGAACGTCGGCGGCGGAGGGGGCAGGTTTTCGAAGCAATCCGGGTAAAGGGCGCACCCCAGGTCATCGTCCCCCGTCAGGTCGCTCCCGCACTGGAGAACCGGAGGCGGTGGGAAGCAGAACCCGAGGAACCGGAACTCGAGAATACAGATGGCGTCAGAAACGTCTACATCGCCGTCATCGTTAAAATCTGCGGCATCCATACAGTCCAAATCGGTTGGATTGCCGAGGAATAAGAAGCCAAGGGTGAAGATGGGGTCAGAGATATCAACCTCCCCGTCGGTGTTGGAATCGCCGCGAATGAAGAAGGTGGCCTCACCAAAGACTGGAGAAGCCGGGGCAAGCCATAGGGAGATCCGGATGGTCAGCGAAACAAGAGAACGAGACCATGTCCTCATGGAAAACTCCTCCCTGACCCTGTGCTCTTTTGAAGCCCAGCAAAGCCCATCGCCGGAAAAATCCTCCAACGAGACCATCGTACCCTGGTAGGAATCGAATCGCCATCCTTTTTTAAGACTTTTGCATAAGAGCCTCAAACCCCGGCGGTGGCGGCTGAAAACCGCCTGTAAAGTTTACCGGACAAAACTCCGACATCTTTATCGGGAGGTCATTGCATGAACTTACCACCGAAACCGCCGTCGAAAACATCGCCTGCTCCTGGCCTGGCTGGAGACCCCCTCGAGGGGCACCTGGCAGCACAAGAGCTCCTGGGGGCCTTGCAGGCCGCCGAGGAGATTTACCTCCGTCTTATCGAGCTGGGCAGGAATCAGAGCCGCCTCCTGCAAGGCGGCTATTCGGAGGAGCTGCTCGAGCTGGCGAAGCGGAAGGAAAGCGAGATGGCCCGGCTGTCGTACCTGGAGAGCGGCATGCGGCGCGCGCGCTCCAAGTGGGACTCCCTGCAGTCCTCCCTTCCGGAAACGGAGCGCGAGCCGGTCCAGAAAATGCTCGCGCGCGTGGAAAAGACCCTGCGGGAGCTGCTCCAGCTCGAAGAGGAAAGCAGCCGCCTCCTGCTCCAGCAGCGCGATCAGATCCTGGGGCAGATCCAGCGCCTTCACGCGGCGCGCAAGTTCCAGAAGGCCTATTTCTCCCCCTTGCTTCCCCATTGCCAGGCCATCGACCAAAAGGAGTGAGGCTCTCGATGCGCCGCCTGCTTCCGTTGACTGTCTGGTCCTGCCTCGCCTTGCCGCTGGCCAGCCGCCAGGCGCCGGGGGAGACTCTGAATTTGCCGCTGTGCTATGAGTGGGGCTTCGAAACGCCGACCCAGAACGGCGCCGACATTTTTTCCATGGAAGAGGTGCCGATTTTCCTGGATGAGCGCGTCACCCAGCCGGACTGGATGCAGCTCTTCGGCAGCGAAGCGGACGTCGAGCAGCCCGACCGCTTTCCCCGCCAACCTCTCGCCCAGTTCACCCGCCGCCTTCCCCGCGAAGGGAGGCGCTGCCTTTATCTCGAAAGCTCCGGAGACCACCTGCTCATCCAGCTGATCAAAAGAAAGCCCTTGCTGGAGGAGGTGGAAGTCCGGCTCGAAGGCTGGGTGCGGATGCGCCATTTGAACGAGGGATCGCTGCGGGCGGAAATTCGCTTCTTTGAAGGCAGGTTCGAGATTCCCGGCACCCGGCTGTCCGCCGAGCCGCTGCGCGGAGATCGCGATTGGAGCCCCGACCTCCGCGCCCGCGGCAGGGTGCCCAAAGGAGCCGACTCCTTCGATGTGCGCCTTCTTCTGGAAGGATCGTATTTTGACAAGCTGGCCATGGTCTGGATCGATACGCTCAAGGTGGAGGTTTATCCCGCTTGCCGGATCCGCTGGCCGGGAAGAGCGGCAAGTCTGGCTGCCGCCGGCGAGCCGCTGCTTCTCGAGGTGGAGTGCGCTGGATTGAGCCCGGGAACCTACCCGGTGCAGGTCGAGCTGGAGCGGGCCTGGCCGGCCGGCGAAGAGGCGGGCTGGCGCTTCACCGGCCAGCGTTTCGTCGCGGAGTCGGGGCAGCCCCTCCGCTTCCTCGAAGACCTGCGGTCCCTCCTGGCCAGGGATGAAAAAACCTTGCTGCCGGGGCTTTACCGGGTTGGGGTGCAGGTTCAAGGAGCTCCTGGAGCACCGGGGGCGCAAGGAGAAAGCCACTTCGTCCAACTGGAGTCCGGCGGCTCCCGCTCGGAAGCGGCGGCAAAGACGGCTTCAAACGGCCCTTCCGCGGCGTGGCATGGCCCCCGCCTCGAGCCGCCGGTCCAGCTGGGCTGGGTGCTCCGGCCGCAAGGCCAGCAGCGCGCCGGGGAGCTGATGGAGGCTTTCCTTTCCCAGCCCGCCAACTTTCCGTTCCAGCAGATTTTACTGGAGTGGGGGGACGGAACGAAAGTCTTGAAAAACGGGCAGGTTCCAGGCGGCGCTCGCGCGGCGGGCTCTAACAACGGCTCGAAGAACGGCCCTCTCTCCTTTTCCTGGCTCGGCAAGGTCCGCTGGAGCAAAGCCGGTTCGCAGGCTTGCCTGGAGCTGGTGCGCCGGAGCGCGGGGCTGGTCCGGGAATGGGAAATTGCCGCCGCTTCCCCATTGAGCGCCGAGGAGGAGAACGCCCTCGCGGGGCTGCGCCAGGAATTTCCCGAGCTTTCCTTCGGCGCCCCGGTGGGGGCCCGAGGGGAGCGGCCGAGGTGGGCTCAGTTCCGGGTTCTGGAGGTCACCGCGGAGACGCCCGTCGAAGCCCCTCCCGAAGGGGCCGCATCATCATCGTCTGCCGATCCCAAGGATTGGGTGGTCATCGACCTGCCCCGAGGTCTTGACGGCGCTGGGAAGGCCGCGCTGCTGGGCCGCCTGGCCTTCCAATCGATCCGGCAGGGCTTCCGCCGCCTCCTGGTGGATGAGCCCTGGGAGTTTTTTTACGGGACGGGCGAGGGCCCTGGGACTCCCGCGCCGGGCTTCGCCGAGGCCATCTTGCCTTCCGGGGCGGCGCTGCTGGGGCTTTTGAAAATCGAGGAATGGGTGGAGTCAGCAGCCTTCATGAAAGAACTCTCCCCGGATCTCCGAACCTCCTTCCTCTGGTTTCAAGATCCGGCCGGGGGCGATCGGCTCATCATCTTTTCCCGCGGGCAGGAGCCGGTTCCCGTATCCCTCTGGACCGGCGTCCCGCTGCCGGCGGAGGATCTGGCGGGGCGGCCATCCGGGGTGAAGTTCAACGCCGCGGAGGGGACGCTGGAGCTGCCGGCGGGAGACTTGCCGGTCTGCTTGTCCTCTTTTCCCGCGGCGCGATTCGAGACGGCCTGGTCGCTCCGGCGCTCCGCCGGGGAACTTTTGCCCAAAACCGCAGGACAGAAGCTGGCCTACACCATCAAGAACTTCTCCAGGGAGCCTCTCGAGCTGAATCTGGAAATCGAGCCTCCTCCCGGCTGGAGGCTGAAATCCGCGCCCGCGGCGCAGACCCTTCCTCCAGGAAAAGAGGGAGAATGGGCCGTGGAGGTTTTTCTGCCGCGAACCTCTCCGCACCTCAAGGATTACCTCTTTTCCCTGCGGCTCAAGATGGTCGAGGGGGGGAAGACCTACCAGTTCACCCGAGCGGACAAGGTGCCGCTGCGCTCCGAGATCGTGGGGGTGGAGGCCAGGGAGGTTCCCCCCCCTCGGTCAGCCTCGTCCCCCTTCGCCGAGGAGCCGCACTTTCCATTCCTGGTGCGCAATCGCGCCGCCCGGCCCATCCGCCTCAAGGTTTTCGCCAAGGCGCTCCTGGGGAAGCCTTCGGACCCTCTGGAAACCTGGAGCGGCGTCACCCTGGCCCCCCAGGCGGAAAAAGAGCTGTCTTTGAAGCTCCCGGCCGATGTTCAAACGCTCCTGGGGAAAGAGCTGTGGGTCGGGGTGCAAGTGATCGGGACGGGAAGCTCCCACACCTATTCTTTCCGGGTCGAATCCCAGGGAGACCGCCTGGTCTTCGAGCGTTGAGGGTAAATTGAGTCCGATTTTCTCGAGATTAAATTGTGTTTGTCTTTCCGATAATTTGAGTGAACAACGCCATCGCTGATTTAAGTCAAAATTATTTAATGACTTGAGAAATTATGGAGGGTTCAAAGAAAATCACTTTACATTTTATAAAATATAGTTTAATGATAGGCCATCTTTTCCAGAAGGACGTCCCTCACCGGCCTCTGGTGGAAAGGTCCGAGGAGTATGAAAACCTTTTCGCCGTGGGGTCGGAGCTCAGGAAGCGACGCCGGCACCGCCCAGCCGTCCTGGGAGGATGGAAGGGGTGCTCAGAGGTCGCCATGCCCTTTGGAAAGAAGTGAAGAGAGAGGGGACGATGAGGGGGATCCCGGGCCCCCTTGTGGTCCCCATTTTTATCTTTGGAATCTCTACCATTCCGACGCCTGCAAGGCGTTGAGAGAGGGGCCGGAGCGCCTATGGAACCCTTGAATGCAGCCCTGGAGGAGCTCGGGAAGAGGACCTCCGGGATCGACAGCGCCAGGGAAGGTGCCATGGAAGGCAGCAGGGACGGGTCCCTCCTTCCCGGCGGCCCAAGGTTATCGGAATCGGCCCTCTCGCCCGAGCAGTTGGCCGGCCTCTTCGAAGAATTTTCCCGAACCACCCTCCGGCTGCAGGAATCGCACCGGGCGCTCGAGGCCCGCCTGGCCTCGCTGCGCCGCGAGCTGGCCGAGAAGAACCTGCTCCTCGAGCGCAAGAAGCGGCTCGAATCCCTGGGGCTCATGGTCGCGGGCGCGGCTCACGAGATCCGCAACCCCTTGGGCAGCATCTCGCTTTACCTGGACTGCCTCAGCGAGGAAGTGCGCGGCGAGGCCTCCCGGCCGGAATGCCTGCGGCTCATCCGGCAGATCGAGGAGGCCATCGCCCACTTGAACTCCATTGTCGTCAACATGCTCATCTTCGCTTCCCCGGCGAAGAGCCGGTGGGAAGACTGCGACCTCGCCGTGGTGGTTCAAGAGGCCCTGGACCTCTTGAAGAACGACCTCGACAGATCGAAAACCTGTTGCCGATTCGAGTCCCCGGAGATGGACCGGCCCGGCCGGATCTGGATCTCCGGGGACCGGGATCAGGTCCGCTGCGTCCTGCTCAACATCCTGAAAAACGCCGTTCAAGCGATGGAGCCGGGCGGAGCCATCACCCTGGGGGCGCGGCGAGCCCGCGGCGATGGGAAGCTTTACCACGTGCTGTCCATCCGCGACACCGGCCCGGGGATTCCGCCGGAAAACCTCGAGAAGGTCTTCATCCCCTTCTTCACCGAGGGAAAGAAAAAGGGCGGGGTCGGGCTGGGCTTGACCATCGTCCACTCGCTCATGGAGCGCCTGGGGGGGAAAGTGGAGCTGGATAATCTGCCCCAGGGCGGCCTGGAGGCGCGGCTGTTCTTCCTGGCCGGCCTGAATGGGAAAACCGGCTGCTGCAAAGAGGCATCGACGGAGGGGGCGAAACCGTGAACGTGAAGCCGAACGGCAACTGCTCCCTGCTGGTCATCGATGACGATGAACGCATGCGCGATTCGCTCCGCGAAACCCTGATGCGGCGGGGATATGACGTCACCGCCTGCGCCGATGGGCCGAGCGGCATCGCCAGGTTCCAGGAGGGGCACTTCGATGTCGTGCTCTGCGACCTGCGCATGCCGGGGTTGGAAGGGACCGAGGTCTGCTCGCAGATCCACCAGTTGAACGGATTCACTCCCCTCATCGTCATCACCGCCTTCGGCTCGGTGGAGACGGCGGTGGAGGCCATGCGGCGCGGAGCCTTCGATTACATCACCAAGCCGTTCAAGACCGATGAGCTCGAGATCGTCATCGACAAGGCGCGCGACCACGCGCGACTGCTCGAGGAGAACCGCTACTGGCGATCCGAGGCGGAAGGAAGCTCGGAGGGCCACGTCCTGGTGGGGAAGAGCCCGGCCATCGGCCGCCTCCTCGAGCTGGTGGAGCGGTACGCCGCCAGCCCGGCGACGGTGCTGATCCGCGGCGAGAGCGGCACCGGAAAGGAGCTGGTGGCGCGCGCGCTCCATCAAAAGAGCCAGCGCCGGGACCGGCCTTTCATCTGCGTCAACTGCGCCGCCCTGTCCGCCGGCCTGCTCGAGAGCGAGCTCTTCGGCCACGAAAGGGGGGCCTTCACCGGCGCCGACCGCACTCGACAGGGACGGTTCGAGATCGCCGAAGGGGGGACGTTGCTCCTCGATGAGGTGAGCGAGATCGACCTCAAGCTGCAGGCCAAGCTGCTGCGCGTCCTGCAGGAAAAGACTTTCGAAAGGGTGGGAAGCTCGCGATCGCTGAAGGCGGACGTGCGCGTCCTGGCCACCTCCAACCGCAAGCTGGAGGAGGAAGTGCGGCAAGGGCGTTTCCGCGAGGACCTGTTCTTCCGGCTGAACGTCCTCTTCATTGAAGTTCCGCCGCTGTGCCAGCGCCTCGAGGACATTCCGCTCCTCGCCGGGCATTTTCTCGAAAAGGTGCGCCGGCGCTCGGGAGGAAAACCGAAGGAGCTGCACCCGGCCGCAAGCAGTATTTTAGAGGAGTACTCCTGGCCCGGCAACGTGCGCGAGCTGGAAAACGTCATCGAGCGCGCCTGGGTGCTCACCGATGGCCCGATGATCGGCCCGGCGGCGCTGACCGGCATCGCCGGCGAGGCCCCGAGGGTCTTGACCGCCGGGCCGGAGAGCTTGGAGGAGAACCTCAGCGGGCTGGCCGGCCTGCCGCTCCGGAGGGTCGAGGAGCTGGTGATCCAGCAGGCCCTGCAGCGCCACGGCGGCCATCAGAAGAACACCGCGTTCGAGCTGGGCATCGGCGTGCGGACGCTGCGGAGCAAGATGAAGCTCTGGAAAATGCAGTTGAAGGATTACGGGAACCCGGCGGCCCGGGATGCGGTGATCGGTCTGCCCCGCGGCCTCGAATCCGGGTCGGCCGCTGGCCGAGGGAAAGAGCTGGCGCCGGCGGAAAGGAATTGAAATGAGCCGCGTGCGCCTCTTCTCCAACCCCGCATTGAAACCAAGCATCGGGGATCAAAAATTGCCCCTCGCTGCTCTCAAAGGAATCATTTCAGCCGCTTCCGATAATCTTTTCCAAATGGAAAAAGGACGGCCCGGTTTGAGCTTACACGCGCCACGGGGATTGGTATGGCCTTTGCTTTCATTGAGCTTGCGTCAAGGGCGTCCTTGGCAATCCATTTATCAAAGCAGGAGCGTATCGGATGAACTTGATTGACGGCTTGTTTTCAGATCGCGGCTTGCAGGCGCTCGAGCGGGCGGTGCGCTTCACCGAGGCCCGGCACCAGCGCCTTCTGGAGAACATCGCCAACGCCGAGACGCCGGGCTACCGGCGCAAGGACCTGTCTCCGGAACGCTTCAACGCCGCGCTCAAGGAGGCGATCCAGGCCTCGAAGGGCGGCGCGCTGGAGCCGGCGCGCTGGCCGCCGGAGGACTTCGCCGAGTCCGATCCGCCGCGCCGCATGCTGCGGATTCTCAGGGAAGCCGATGATTCTCCCCCGGAAGGCGTCCTTCGTCACGATGGCAACGATGTCGACATCGACCGGGAGATGGCGGCGTTGGCGCGCAACGCTTCACGCTTCAACCAGGCGATCAACCTGCTCAAGAAGTGCTATGGGGAAATTCAGATGGCGATTTCAGAGCGGGTGACGGGATAAGAGGCCGCCGAGGAAACGCTGATAAGTGAAGAGAGAGAGCCCGTGAGAGAAGCAGAGAAAAGGAGTTGAGCATGCATCCCTTGGAAATCAGCGCTTCGGCGCTTTCGGCGCAGCGGCTGCGCATGAACATCATCGCCTCGAACCTCGCCAACGCCCAGACCACCCGCGACGCCTCGGGCCGCCCCAGCCCTTACCGCCGGCTGGAGGTCCTCTTCGCGCCCCAGGAGGAAGACCCCCGGAGGAGCGGCGGCGTGAGGGTGGCGGGGATCCAGGAGTCGGCCAACCCTTACCGCTGGGCGCATCAGCCCGACCATCCCGATGCGGTCAAGGACCCCAGGAGCCCGCACTTCGGAGAGGTCCTCATGCCGCGGATCAACGTCATCCAGGAAATGGTGGACATGATGATGGCCTCGCGGGCTTACGAGGCCAACCTCACGGCCATGGAAGTCACGAAGGCCATGTCCAGCGCCGTTTCCCGGATCATCGCCTGAGGCCTGAGAAGGAGTGATTTGCCGTGGTGGACAGCACGATACCGATTGGAGGATTTGGAGTCCAGCCGGCCGGCGGGCCGGCCAAGGGAGCCTCGCCCGAGCCGGCCAAGGAGAAGGCGGCCGGCTTCGATCAAATCCTCCGCGAGAGCATCAAAAAAGTGGACCGCCTTCAGCATGACGCGGAGGAGGCCATCAAGAGCGCCGCCGCGGGCGACGCCGACAGCGTCGCCGAGGTGATGACCGCCGTGGAGAAGGCGGACCTCGCCTTCCGCATGCTCATGCAGGTGCGTAACAAGCTGGTGGACGCCTACGAGGAGCTGATGCGGTTGAGGATCTGACCGGCGCTGGAAGGGAATTGAGAGAGCGTTAGAAAAGGACCTGCAATGGATTTCTTGATGAAGCAGTGGGAACGGTTCGCCGGGGAGATTCGCAGCCTGCTGGGGAAGATCTCCCTGTCCCAGAAGATCAGCATCCTTCTCCTCGCGGTCATCGTCGCCATGGCCATGACGCTGGTGATCTTCATGAGCCGCTCCAGCGACTTCGTGACCCTGAGCACGCCGCCCGACTTGAAGGACATGAGTTCGCTCAAGACCATTCTCGATGAGCATCAAATCCCCTATCAGGTGACCGGCACCAACGAGGTCACCCGGATCGAGGTTCCTCGCAGCCAGGCGGCCCGCGCCCGCTGGCTGGCGGTGCAAAGCGGCGTCTTCACCGCCAAGGACTCCCATCTCGACTGGCTCTTCGGCGACCCGAGCATCATCGACACCGACTCGCGCCTCAACCAGCGCCTGCTCGAGTCGCGCAAGCGCACCGTGGAGGACACCATCCGCTGGAGCGCCAGCATCCGCGATGCGCGCATCATTCCCCAGCGCGGGCCGGAGCCGATTTACGCCCGGCAGACCAACGCCGCGGACACCGCCTCCGTGGCCCTCTACCTCAAGCCCGGGGTCCAGAAGCTGAGCAACAAGGAGGCCAACACCATCCGCACCCTGGTGAGCGGCGCCTTCAACATCCTCAAGCAGAACATCCAGATCACCGACGACAACCTCAACAACTACCCTCATCTCGATTCGACCGCCGGCGGCGCCCACACCGAGGATGAAGACCGCACCCAGGACCGCATCTTGAAGACCATCGAGGGAATTTACGCCCGCATCTTCAGGCCGACGGAGTTCGTGGTCGGCGTGCTGGCCGAGGTCTCCCGCGAAGCCTCGGAAGTCCTTGATGAATTCTACGATCCGGAAAAGGTGGCGTCGGCGAAAAAGACGGCCAGCTCCGTCACCGAGAACGCCGTCCGCAACCCCGGTCTGGCGCCGGGGGTCGGGGCCAACATCGGCCCCACGGGGGCGATCGGCGCTCCGCCGGCAGCGGCGGCGGCCGCGTCCCTCGAGCGCGAGAGCCGCGACAAGAAGGAGAACACCTTCGAGAACCAGTTCTCCAAGAAGGCCGTGAAGACCGTCATCCCGCCGGGGGAGGTCAAGGGGCTGTCGGTGAACCTGGTGGTCGACCGGGCCGCGGTCCGCCGCATCCTCCAGGAGGAGGAGGTCACCCGCCTGACGCCGGAAGAGGCGGAGAAGGCGAAAGTGCAGGACATCAACCAGTTCACCATTCCCGATGAAAGCGATCCCAAGAAAACCGCCAAGGTGCCGCTCGACAAGGCCATTCAAAAGTACCTCGAAGATCAGAAGAAGTTCATCGAGGGCCAGCTCCCGGTCTCGGCTGAGAAGGTCAAGGCCAAGGTTCAGGTCTCGGCGGTGATGTTCCCCCGGCCGGAGCCGCCGCCGGCCATCGCCTTCACCGAACGGGCCGCCGGCTGGGTCTCGGATTACTGGAAGGATGTGTCTCTGGGCATCCTGGCGATTCTCGGACTTCTGGCGGTGGTGGGGCTCATGAAGCGCTCGCTGCCCGCGCCGCTGGAGATCCCCACCCTCGAGGAGCGCATCTTGATCGAGGAGGACAAGCTCGGGCGCGATCGGGTGGAGCAGATCAAGAAGGAAGTGGAAAACGTCGTGACTCAGCTCAAGACCGACGGCGATCAGGCGGGCAAGGTCGACACCTCCGCCAACGTCATGCTTGAAAACGTCATCCAGGCCAACAGCCTCTCCAAGGAAAAGCCGGACAACGTCGCTTCGGTTCTGCGGACCTGGATGACCGAAGTCACCTCGAATGAAAACCCTTGAGGAATGATCTAACATGGCACCAGCGACCAAGACCAACCCAGCAGAAACGACCAGCGCCATGCCGGCGGTGAACGCCGACCCGGCGGCGGGGGCGGGAGCTCCTCCCGAGGGGAAGGATCCTTCGGCAGAGGGGGCGCTGTGGGGGCCCAAGCTCGAGGAGGGGCTCCGCAAGGCGGCCGTCCTGATGATCACATTGAACGAAGAGGTGGCGGCGGAAGTCTTCAAGAGGCTTTCTGACAAGGAAGCCAAGGTCTTGAGCAAGGAAATCATGCGCCTGGGGATGGTGGACAAGAAGCAGATCGCCTCGGTGCTGCACGAGTTTCAGCGCCTCTTCAACGTCTCCAATTTCATCCGCGAGGGCGGCAAGGAGCAGGCCTTCAACCTGCTCAAGAAGTCCTTTCCGTCGGACACCGCCAACCGCCTCATGAAGCTGCTCTCGGAGGAGCAGATCGAGATCCCCTTCGCCTTCCTGAAGAACGTCGAGATCGACACCCTGCTCCCGTTCTTGAAGGAGGAGCACTCCCAGACCATCTCCCTCGTGCTCTCCTACATGGAGCCGGTCAAGGCCGCCAAGCTTCTCGTGAAGCTGCCGGCGGAGCAGCAGGCCGAAATCGTCAAGCGCATCGCCACGCTCGATCAGACCAGCCCGGAAGCCATCGAGCAGGTGGAGAAAGGGCTGCGCAAGTACATCTCGACGCTGTCCTTCGAGGAGTACAAGAAGGTGGGCGGCGTCAAGACGGTCGCCGAGATGATGAACGTCATCGACCGGACGGTCGAGAAGTCCATCATGGAAAACATCAATGCGGAGAATCCGAAGCTCTCCGATCAGATCAAGAAGCTGATGTTCGTCTTCGAGGACATTCTGCTCGTCGACGAGCGCGGCATCCAGAACGTCCTCAAAGAGCTGGACAACAAGCAGCTCGCCATGGCGCTCAAGGGGTCCTCCAAGGAGCTGCAGGAGAAGATCTTCAAGAACATGTCCCAGCGCGCCGCCGAAGGGCTCAAGGAGGAGATGTCCTTCCTCGGGCCGGTCCGCCTGGTGGACGTGCAGGCGGCGCAGCAGGCGATCGTCGATGTGGTCCGCCGCCTGGAGGAGGCCGGAGAAGTGATCATCCAGGGGCGCGGCGAGGAAGGAGCCACCATTGTCTAGCTTCCGGATCATCCGCCCCAGGGGGAGCAGCGGCAAGGTGGCGACCGGACCTGTGGAAGTCACCATGGAGCAGTTCCGCGCCCTCAGCCAGGGGATCCTCGACGAGGCGCGCTCTTCCGTGCGCGAGGCGGAGGACCGGAAGCATTCGGTCGAGGCGGAGATTTCGGAGAAGCGCCAGGCGGCTGGGGAGGAGATCAAGGCTCTTTACCGGAGCGCGGAGGCGGACCTGGACAATCGCCGCCGAGCTCTTGACCAGGAGATCGAGGAGGCCAGGGCCGCCGGTTTCGCTCAGGGAGAACAAGCCGGCTTCGCCGCGGGCGCGAAGAACGGACAGGAGGAAGGCTTCCGCAAGGGCTTTGAGGAAGGCTACCGGGACGGGCGCGACCAGGGTTATCGAGAGGCCCGGGATGATGAAACGAAGCGCCTCCAGGCGGAAACCGGCGGGCTGGTGGAGGCGATCCGGTCTCTGGCGGCGTCTCTCTCGGCCCAGCGCGGCGAGCTGCTCCAGGCGGCGCGGCGCGATCTGATCCGCCTGGCCGTGGAGGTCGCCAGGAAGATCGTCCAGCGGGAGATCCGGAATTCGAGCGCGCTGGTCATCGACAACGTCCGCCGCGCCATCGAGATGGTCTTCGCGCGCAACAAGATCATCATCCAGCTCCACCCCGAGGATGTCCCGGTGATCCGCAAGCACGCCAGCCAGGTCTTCGAGTTCCTGGGGAGCTTCGAGGACTTCGAGCTGCAGGAGGCCGGCGAGCTCAGCCGGGGAGGATGCCGGATCCTGTCCGGCTCGGGGCAGGTGGACCTCTCGCTGCAGGCCCAGTTTGAGATCATCCAGAAGGCTCTCGAGGAGGCGGTTCAAGGCGAGGAGATCCTGGCCGCTCCGGCGGAGGTGGGGTCATGAAGGCGCTCGTTGCCGATCGAGTCGATGCGGTCAAACCGGCCGAGGAAGCGAATGCCGCCGGAGCCGCCGGCGGATCCGATCCCGGATTCTTCCACCGCGAGATCGAGATCCTCGGGGAACTGTTGCCCGCGAAGATCTCCGGACGCATCACGCAAGTCGTCGGCATGATCGCCGAAAGCCACGGCCTGGCGGCCCCCATCGGCGCCCAGTGCGAGATCATCGGGCGCCGGGGAAACCGGATCACCGCGGAGGTGGTCGGCTTCCGGGAAGAGAACGCCATCATCG
Source organism: Planctomycetota bacterium (assembly GCA_016209605.1). Classification (GTDB taxonomy): domain Bacteria; phylum Planctomycetota; class UBA8108; order UBA8108; family JACQVS01; genus JACQVS01. The sequence goes on along the minus strand of JACQVS010000106.1, from coordinate 88,088 downwards.
TCCCTTACGGAGACATCCGCGGCGTCGCCGCCGGCGACCGCATTTACTTCTGCGGCGATGTGCCCCGCGTCAAGGTGAGCACGGACATGATCGGCCGCATCCTCAGCTCCAGCGGACAGCCCATCGACGAGCGGTACTCGACGCCGGCGGAGAGGCAGAACTACCGCCGCGGCGGTGCCGCGGCGCTCATCCCTCGAGGCTCTCGGCGCATGCCGATTCACGGATCGTCGATCAATCCCATGCACCGTCGGCGCATCGAGCGCCCGCTGCCCACCGGCATCCGGGTGATCGACAGCTTGTTCACGGTCGGCCGAGGGCAGCGCCTGGGAATTTTCTCCGGAAGCGGCGTCGGCAAGAGCACCCTGCTGGCGATGATCGCTCGCAACGCTTACGCCCCCGTCTCGGTCATCGCCTTGATCGGCGAGCGCGGCCGCGAGGTGCGGGAATTCGTCGAGAGGGACCTGGGCCCCGAGGGCCTGCGGCGGTCGGTCCTGGTGGTGGCCACGAGCGATGAGCCGGCTTTGCGCCGGCTGCAGGCGGCCTTCATTGCCACGGCCATCGCGGAGTTCTTCCGCGACCTCGGCCTGGAGGTCATCCTGCTCCTCGACTCCATCACCCGCGTCGCCATGGCGCAGCGGGAAATCGGCTTGTCGGCGGGGGAGCCTCCAGCCACTCGAGGGTATCCCCCGTCGGTCTTCGCCATGCTCCCGAAGCTTCTCGAGCGCTCCGGTCCGGGGGTGGATGGGAGCATCACCGCCTTCTACAGCGTCCTGGTGGAGGGCGACGACATCCACGATCCGGTCGGCGATGCGGTGCGCGGCATCCTCGATGGCCATCTCTGGCTGTCGCGGGAGATGGCCGGCCGCTCCTTCTTTCCTGCGGTCGATCCGCTCCTCAGCATCAGCCGCTCGATGAGCGACGTCGCCCAGCCGGACCACTACGAGGCGGCCCGCAAGGCCATATTCTTGATTTCGAAGTACCGCGAGGTGGAGGACCTCCTGCAGCTGGGGGCTTACACCCCGGGAACCGATCCGAAGGTCGATGAAGCGGTGCAGGCGATGCCGGCCATCGAAAAGCTCCTGCGGCAGGACCGCCTCGAGGTCTCGAGCTTCGAGCACACGGTTCATGGCCTCAAGGAGAGCGTCCGGCCCAAGGCCAAGGCGGTTGATAAGCCGGTGGCCAGGGTGGTGGCGGCGCGCCTGGCTGGAGGCAAACGGCCGTGATCAGAGAAATGGAGATGGAAGAGTATTTTTTCAAAATCCATAACCGGCTCGAGAAGAGTGGACCGGAACACGAGCCGGGGAGCGGAGAAAGAGCCCCATGGCCAGGTTCAAATTCGAGTTGGCGGCCCTCCTTCGAGTTCGAGCGATCGAAGAGGAAAGGGCCAAGCGCCATTTCTTCATGGCGCTCAAGTCCCTCCGGCAGAAGGAAGGAGAGCTGATGGAACTGACCTGCATCCGCGAGCAAGTCAAGGACCGGTGCCGCGCCGCCAGCGCCGGCGTGCTGGCCATCGAGGTCGAGGAAATGCTCCGCCAGCGCCGGTACATCAACGTGCTTTACCAGCAGATGGTCGCCAAGAGAGAGGAGGTGGCCAGGCTGCGCAAGGCTTTCGAGGAGGTCCGGGCGGTCTTCCGGCAGGCGCGGATAAAGCGGCGGGCGGTCGAGAAGCTCAAGGATCGACGGCGCCGCGAGTTCTTGATGGAAGAAACGCGGCGCGAGGCCCGCGACCTCGATGAGATCGGCGAAATTTATTTCCAGAACGGAATGAGGCGGCCGGGGCCGCAACCAAAGGTCGAGACTGAATAAGAAAAAGATGAAGAGGATTGAACCGCCAAGACGCAAAGAACGCCAAGATAAGACGCAAGGCGAATGAAAGAGCGGTCCTAGTATACCAAGACTTCTCTGCAGCCTGCGAAGAAGATTTGATGAAAGAATCTAAGTACCGCCTTTCGCAAAAGATTGTAGGGTCAGGCCGAGCGATTTTGGCTACTGGCAAGGCGCGCGAGCGGAGTCGATACGGGACGGAGTATCGACGAGCGAGCGCAACTCCGCCAGGAGACAAAAGCGCCGGCATCACCCTACAAAGATTTAAGAAAGTCGGTACTAAGGAGTGAGGGATGAAAAAGTTGTTGCCCGTGATCCTGAAGCTCGCCAAGGTCCTCGGCTTCCTGTATGCAGCGCTGGCGGCCCTGCTGGTGACGGCCCTCCTCCTGCATGCCGGTGTGGAGAAAGTCACCGGCAAGCCGCTCCATGCGCGAGCGCAGGCCATTTGCGCGGCGGCGTTGGGGGGCGAAGGACGCCTGGAGAGCGCCCGGGGCGAGGCCCTGGCTCAGAAGCCGGCGGAGGGCGCGGAGGAAAGGAAGGGCGAAGCCGCCAAGGAGGCCAAGGAGCCGGGCCGCATCGCTCTTGACTTGCGGCGCGAACTCATCAAGACGGCCGATGAAATCCGCCTCTGGGACGGGAGGGTGGAGATCCTGGCGAAGGATGTCAAGGAGGGCCTGGAGAAGATCATCAGTGAGAACGAGGTGCTCGGCAACTACCGCGAGGCCTGGAAAGGCATCCGCGCTTCTATCGTCCCCCTCCTCAACCAGCTCCTGGGGTCGAGGCCCGGCTGGAAGCCGCTCACCGAGGAACAGTTCGAGGCCCTGGTGGTCCGCCGGAAGGAGGAGTCCAAGGATGGCAAGGTTCTCAAGGATGGGAAGGAAGCCCAGGAGGAGGACGCGCTGAAGTTTTCGGACCTCCTTCAAGAGCTGGGCCACTTGAACCAGAAGGGCCAGGAGCAGGCCGCCATCGAAGAGCGGCTGCGGACCTTGCAAGGGCTGCCGGCGGAAGTTTTGGCGGGGCTGTTCGCCTCCGCTTCTCAAACCGGCGGGGAGAACGACAGCGCCGCCGCCTCCGCCCCGCCCGGCGACAGCCTGGAGGTGCGCTTCCTGATGGCCTTGAGGGATACGGACGGTGCCAAGCTGGCGAAGATCTTCAAGCTGATTCAAGAGGAGAATCCGGCCAAAGCGTCATCGCTCTTCCACGAGATGCTGGCCGCGGCGGGTGAGGCCCCCCGCAAAGGGATTTCCGAGGAGCGTTGAAAAGAATGGAGAGGGTTTGGCAGCCAGAAGGAAAGAAATGAAATGGAAGCCATGATTCAACCATCGCCTTCAGCCCGGATTGAAATGCTTCCGGGCCGTCCTGCTGCCGTTTCTCAGGCGCGGAACGACCAGCCGCAGGCGGCTGGAAAAGGCTTCGCGGAGCTGCTGGCCAGCCTCAACAAGGCCCAGGTGGATCCTCGGTCGGGTAGAGAGAAGAGGGCGGAGAACGATGGCCGCTCGGGCGGCCGGGAGGACGTTTCTGCCGGCCGGCGCGCCTCTTCCAGGAAATCCGAGGAGCTGAAAAAGGAAGGGCGGCTTCCGGCGCGGGAGCGCCCGGAGCCGGCCAAGGCGTCCGAGGACCCGGAAGCCGGCCCCGGCGCCGCCACGGCCGCCGGGCCGCGGCGCGGCGGTGAAAAAGGGGAGCCTCGGCTGGGGCGCGGCCGCCAGCCCGCTGGAGATGCGTCCGAGGCGAGCCTGGCCGTGGAGCCGAGGGCGGGCGAGCGGGAAGTTTCTTCGGCGCCGCAGACCTCCGGGCCCGGCGGGCCGATGGGGCTGGATGAGCTGCTGGCTACGGGAGACCAGGCCCGACTGGAGCCGCGGGAAGTGGAGGCGGAGGCTGGGAATGAACGATCGGCGCGGGCCGGCGAAGACGGGGAATTGCCGGCACGGGAGATGGAGGCCGCCGCATCAACCGGCGGGATGGAATTTTTGAGCCTGAACGGTTGGGATGCCGCCATGCCGGGGGGAAGCCCCCTGCGAAATTCCTGGGCCCAGGGAGCGGGAGTTCCGGAGGTCTGGCTGGAAGGATCCCCCTCCTCCGCCGCTGGCGCCGGCTGGAGCCTTTCCAGCCTCGCCGAGTGGAACGGTGGCGGTCCCGGCGCGCTCGTATATTCTTCCGCGGACAGCTCGAATGTGGAGGATTCCTGGCTGCCCGGCTCCCTCCAGGCGCCGCCGGGCGATTCGAACTCCCCGGAAGGCGGATCGGGGCAGGAGCTGGCCTGGAAGGACACTTTCGATCTCAGCCGGGATTCGGGGGACGCAGGCTCCTTCTCGAACCAGGAAACTTTGGCCGGGCTGCTGGAAAAGAAAGGGCGCTCCCCGGCGGGTTCGAAAACCGGAGGAGCCGGCTTGCTGTCCAGTTCCTCCGCGCCAGCGGCCAGCGAGGCCATGGAGCCGCCGGTGCTCCAGCCGGAGATCCCGGAGGCCCTGCCGCGACGCGACCCGAAGGGAGGCTACGCCGGCTCCCGCGGCGCGGGAGAGGCGGTCGTTCTGGAATCGCCCGCCCCGCCCCGCCCGGCATCCTCGGGGGCCCCCGCGCCGGCCAAGGCCCCTGCCGATGAAGTCACCCTGGACCCCGGCCGTGACTCCTTCGAACAGCAAGTGAGCCAGTTGATCCTGAGCCGGATCCGCCAGGGCGAGAGCCAGATGCGGATCCTCCTCCGGCCTCCCCATCTGGGGCAGCTGCACGTGCACCTGACCCTGCGCGGCTCGGCTCTGGATCTGGCTTTCAAGGTGGAGTCGAAACCGGTCAGGGAGCTGCTGCAGTCCCGCCATCAGGAGCTCCAGCGGGCCCTTTCGGCTGGAGGCGTGGAGATGGAAAAATTTCATGTTCAGTTGATCGGCAGCGACGACAGCCGGCAGCGGGGCGGGAGCCTGGCCGGCGAGGGCGGAGGGAGTTCGGGACGTGCTGGGAGGCCGGATCAGGATGTTCCTCCCGCCGCCCCCGCGCCGCCCTCGGTGGAAGAGGCCGAAGGCGGCGAAAGCCTGGTCCACCGCATTGATAAGGTAATTTAATTCGAAAGGAAGAAGAAAGTCATGGAAGCGTCAGGAAACAGAATCGCGGGACTGACCGGAACGCCCAGCCCGGCGGCCAAGTCCCTCGCCGGGCGGGCGCAGCTCACCCGTGACGAGTTTTACCAGATCATGATCGCGGAGCTGTCGCACCAGGATCCTTTTGAACCCATGGACAACCAGAAGTTCCTGGAGCAGCTCGCCTCGCTGCAGACCCTGGACGTCACCGGGAGGCTGGGCGATGGCATCGACAAGCTGCTCTTCCAGCAGCGCCTTTCGGCGGCCAGCGTGCTGATCGGCAAGCAGGTGATGGCTGCCGATGAAAACGGCGGCACCTTGAGCGGACGCGTGGAGAGAGTGCGGGTGCAAGGACAGAACATCGACCTCCTGCTGGACAGCGGGAAGCAGGTTTCCTTCGAGAAGGTTCTCGAGATCAAACAGTGAGTTTTTGGTTATGGATTTTCTTGATTCTTCCTCCGCAACTTCTCCGCATTCTGCGGAGAAGTTGCGGATAGCTCGGTTGCGGGCGAAGCCCGCATTATAGAGAGGGAGCAACTCGAGTGACATTTGTGATGGGTGGATCCTATGGCATTAATCGGTTCGTTGAAGCCGGCGTTGACCGGTCTTAATGTTCAGCAACGGCGCGTTGAAGTGGTGGGGAACAACATCGCCAATCTCGACACCCCTGCGTTCAAGGCTGCGCGCGTCGAGTTCAACACCATCCTCAGCCAGGTGTCCAGCTTCGGCGCGGCTCCGGAAGGCACCTTTGGCGGCATCGATCCCCAACAGGTCGGCCAAGGCGTGCAGACGGGGGGCATTTCCCGGGATTTTTCCCAGGGCCCGTTGAAGGTCACGGGAATCCCCTCGGACCTTGCCGTCGTCGGGGAAGGATTCTTTGTCGCCAAGAACCGCGAAGGCCGGCAGATTTACACTCGCGACGGCTCGTTTTCGGTGAACCCGGCGGGGCTGCTCTATGATCCGGCCACCGGAGCCGTCGTCCAGGGCTGGCTGGCGGATGAGAACTTCAATGTGTCTGCAGGAGGCCCTCTGGCGGATGTCGAGATCCCGGTCGGCGTCATGACCATCGCCCGTTCGACCTCGAAGGCTTCTCTACAAGGGAACCTCAACTCGGCGGGCGCCGTGGCCAGCTCGGGAACCTGGATCTTCTCGAACGATCTCTTCGATGCCAGCTCGACCAATTCGGACTTGATCTCCACCGAGAATCCCCTGGGTTTGAATCGGGCCACTTCTTCCACCTTGCTGCAAGATCTGGTTCGAAGCCTTGGCGATGAAACTTCCTACACTTCCTCCTCGGCCGGAACCGCCGGCTCCTCCGCTTATGTCTTCCCCGAGCTCCAGAACAATCCCACCGGCCTGGAGATCGACGTGACAGCCGATAAAGGCGACCGGGTTCTCTCGACGCGAACGTTCACGGTCGGCGGGTCCATGCCCGACGGCGGGACCACCCTGGGCGATTTTCTCCAGTTCCTGCAGAACGCCTTCGGAATCACCGATGGGACCTTCGATGGCGCCGAGCAAATCGAGCACACCTACTCCTATATCCGCACGCATGCCGTGACGGGGGAGGAGATCTCCGGAACGATCAGTTCCAGCGACACCGTTTCGCTCAGCAGCATCACCATCAGCGGCGGGGACTTGCGGGGAGTTCGGGCGGGCGACTTCATTCGCTTCACGGGGGGAGCGGCATCTGGCCAGATCGCCGAGATCTCCTCGGTGACGGATTCGGACAGCGATGGCCTGCTGGACACGCTGACCCTGCGCTCCGATGGTTTCAACACCCTCACCGCCGTTCCGGATGTGGGGGACACCTATGCCATCCACGCCCCCGCGGGTGTCCGCATGGCGCCGGACCAGGATCTGGTGACCATCTCCGGGGCGACGCCGAGCTCCGTTTCCACCACGGGGGGGATCAGCTCGTTCACCGTCACCGACTCTTCCGTGACCTCCTTCGCCAGCGAGCACGGCGTCCGGGTGAACAATCTTGTCCAGTACGTTTCAGGCAGCTCGACCGTGCAGGGCTGGATCACCGACGTCAGCGGCAACACCATCACCGTCTCGTTCAACTCCAGCCTGTCCCAGGATCCGGATGCGGGGAGCGATTTCACGGTGGTCGATCTCGCCGAAGGAACCCTTGAGATCGGCGGCAATGCCGGCGCCGCCAATCATCTTTCCGAAATCGAAATCAGCGCGGAGGGAGAGCTCATCAACCTTCTTCCGGCCGGCGCGTTGGCGGATGGCCTGGGAGAGAGCGTCAACACCACCATGACAGTCTACGACTCCCTGGGCACGCCGCGCCAGGTGGTCCTGACCTTCGTTTACGAAGGCTCCTCCGCCAATGGTCCCAATATCTTCCGGTATTTCGCCGAGTCGGATGACGATATCGACCGGGACCGGATAGTCGGCGGCGGCACCATGGTCTTCGATTCCAACGGCCAGTTCGTCTCGACGGGAAATCCTGCGGAGGTCGTCAGCATCGATCTGGAGCCGGTTTCCAGCCAGTCGGGAGGAGTTTCGACTCCCTTCACCTTCAAGCTGGACTTCTCGCGACTGACGCAGTTCGCCGCCGACTTCTCGGAAGTGCAGCTCCGCGACCAGGATGGCTTCCGCAGCGGCACCTTGCGGGAGTTCGAGCTCGCCGATGATGGAACCATCACCGGCATCTTCGACAACGGCTTGACGAGAAGCATCGGCCAGCTGGCGCTGGCCCGCTTCCCCAACAACAACGGATTGATTGACGTCGGCGACAACTATTTCTCGACTTCACCGAGCTCCGGGGATGCGTTGATCGGAGTCCCCATATCCCTGGGCTTCGGCGCGATCCGCGGCGGCACCCTGGAGGAGTCCAACGTCGATCTGGCCGAGGAGTTCACCCAGCTGATCATCGGCCAGCGGGCCTTCCAGGCCAATTCCCGGACCATCACGGTTTCGGACCAGATGCTTCAGGAACTGGTTAATTTGATTTAACAATTGTCTATCGAATTTCTGCGCGCCGTCTTCGGCGCGCAGAAATTCGATAGACTTAGGCTTTGTTGATGATGTGTAACGGAGATTTACTGAAACGGTTAACCCGTGAGAACGACGCATGATCCGTTTGACCCGGTTGAACAACGCGGAGTTCATCTTGAACGCGAACTTGATCAAGTTCATCGAGATGCGGCCGGACACCATCATCACCCTCATCAACGAGGAGAAAGTGATGATCCGGGAGACCATGGAGGAAGTGGTGGAGCGGGTGATCGAGTACGAGCGGAAGATGCGGCTATTCAACCGCTGACGCCGCTGAACATCAATGGAGCGAGGCTGAAGAATCATGAGCACTGAAACCCAACAAGCCGTTGCCGCTACGGCGGCTGGTGAATCTGAAAAGCCACCGGCTGCAGGCGTCCAGGAAAGCGCCCCGGCGGAGGCGAGCACCGCCCCGCCGGAGGCCGGCGGAGGGGCTGAAACCATCCTGCCCCCGAACTTTCCGGAGTTTCCGCAAAATGCCGCCGCGGAAATGATCGATCAGGCCAAGCATCTGGAGCTGCTGCGAGATGTCTCCCTGAAGGTCAAGGTGGAGCTGGGCCGGGGAAAGCTGTATCTCAAGGACATCCTCCGCCTGGCCCGCGGATCGGTTGTGGAGCTGGAGAAGCTGGCCGGCGATCCGCTCGACATCTTCGTCAATGACCGCCTGATCGCCCGCGGCGAAGTCCTGGTCTTGAATGACAATTTTTGCGTCCGCATCACCGAGATCCTGTCGCCGGAAGAGTGCATGCGCTTGAAGATTTTGTGAAGTGAAGGCTTGAGCGTGTAGAGAGAGGAAGAGAGAGGGGACCGTGAAGAGAAGGACGGCCAGAAAAGCCGCGCTGCTTTTATTGCCCATCTTCTGCCTGGGCGGCCCGGGAGGGCTTCAGCACGCCGGCCAGCCAGCTTCGCCCAGCCAGCCGGCCTCGCCCGCGGCGAAAGTCTCGACCGCTGAACGGATCGGCGATGTCCTGAACGATGCTGCCGGCAGCGGGGAGGCCGCCCCGCCTTCGATGACCGGCAGCTTCCTCCGGCTGCTGGGCTGGACGGTCGTCGTCATCGCTCTCGCCAGCGCGGCGCTTTTGATTCTCAAACGCCTTCCCCTGGCCGGTAAAATTCTCAATACCGGCAACGTCATCCGAGTTCTGGGCCGGAGCGCTTTGTCCACCCGGCACTCCATCTATCTGATCCGCATCGCCAACCAGAAACTTCTGGTGGTCGGGATCTCGGGGGACCGCATGGTGACGCTGACGGAAATCTCCGATCCCGCCGGTCTTTTGTCGGGGAGCGGCGAGTTCCATGCCCAGTTCGATTCCGTTTCCCAGGCCTGGCCGGAGAATGGCCGGGAGGGCGTGGAGGCCGCCGGCGCATCAGGCTCCACAGCGGAGCTAGCGACGGCAATGAAGCGCCGGGATGCCTGCGCCGATGACTTGCTCCCCTTCCAGAAAGAGGTCCAGAAAATCCGCCGGCTTTTTCAAGGGTGGCGGAGCGCCTTGAGCCGCCAAGCTCCGGGGGCGGTTTCGAGCGAGCGTCAAGATGAAAAAGATGACCGGGTCAGCCGCCTCATGAGTCAGGAGCGATGAGCTAGATGAAACGGAAAATCCTCAGCTTGATCCTGATGCTGGCGCCGCTCTTCACCAGCCCCCTGGGGGCCGAGGACCTGCTCCGCACCTTGACCGGCCAGGAGCCCTCCCAGCTGTCCACCCCGCTGCGGCTCCTGGCGCTGCTCACGGTGCTGAGCCTGGTCCCCTCGATCGTTCTCATGACCACCTGCTTCCCGAGGATCGTCATCGTCTTTTCCTTCCTGCGGCGGGCCATGGGAACGCAGGACCTGCCGCCGAGCCAGATCATGATCGGCCTAGCCCTGTTTCTCACCGCGGCGGTCATGACGCCGACCTGGCAGAGGATTTATCAAGAGGCTCTGGCCCCTTACATGGAAGGTAAACTGACCGAGGAGCAAGCCTTCGACAAGGCGGTGCTGCCGCTCAAATCGTTCATGCTAGAAAAGACCTTGCGCAAGGACCTGCGGCTGTTCGTCGAGCTTTCCCGCTATGAAGAGCAAATGGCCAAAGCGGGCAGCGCCGCCGCTGAAGAAAGCGTCACCGCGCTGCCGCTGCAAGTCATCATCCCCGCTTTCTTGATCAGCGAGCTCAAGGTCTCGTTCCAGATGGGTTTCGTCCTCTACCTTCCGTTCCTGATCATTGACTTGGTGGTGTCGACGACCTTGATTTCCATGGGTATGCTGGTGCTGCCGCCGTTCATGATCTCCTTTCCCCTGAAAGTCCTGGTTTTTGTTCTGGTCGATGGCTGGAACTTGATCGTCGAGCAGCTGGTCAAGAGCTTCTTGTGAATGAGGGGAAAAGCGAGGTCAACCGATGAACTCTGATTTGACTCAAGTGGCGGTGGATCTGGCGCGGCGCGCTCTGGTGCTCTCCATGGAGCTGTCGCTGCCCATGCTCCTCATCGGGCTCATCGTCGGAGTCCTGGTGAGCCTCCTGCAGGCGCTCACCCAGATTCAGGAGCAGACCTTGTCATTCATCCCCAAGCTGGTGGCCGTCACCGCGGCCATGTTCGCGCTTTTACCCTGGATGCTGACCGTGATCACCGAGTACACCCGCGAAGTTTTCGTTCAAATGCGGACGCTGCTGGCGCCGTGATTGAAGGGGGGAAAAGTCAATCGTGGACGTTCGAATTCCTGAAATCCTGCTGCCGCAGCTGGCCGTGTTCATCCTGGTGCTGGTGCGCTTGAGCGGCTTGTTCCTGGCCGCCCCCTTCTTCTCCGGGCCGGTGGTGCCGCAGCGCCTCAAAGTGCTCTTTGCCGTGGCCGCCGCCGGTTGCCTCGCTCCGGTGTTCTCCGGACAGGGGGAGCAGGCCATGGCGGCGCTGCGCCATCCCGTGTCCGCCGCGCTGGCGGTGGCGGTGGAGCTCGGCATCGGCATCGCCATCGGATTCCTTGCCGGCGTCGTCATCGGGGCCATTCAGACGGCGGGCTACTACATCTCCCAGGACATCGGCTACACCATCGCCAACATCATCGATCCGCTCTCCGATCTGCAGACTTCGGTGATCGGCCAGCTCAAGGCTCTGGTGGCGGTGGAGCTTTTCGTGCTGCTGGACCTCCATCATCACCTCCTGCGGCTGCTTTCCACTTCTTTCGAGTGGATTCCGCTCGCGACCCTGCTCAAGAAATCGGCCGCCATCGGCTCCGGAGGCGCTTTCAAGGAGATCGCCTCCCAGCAGGGGACTTTCCTGCTCGACACCGCTGCCAGCCTGGCGTTGCCGATCACCGTCACCTTGATCCTGGTGACCACGGCCATGGCCTTCCTGTCGCGCGCGGTTCCGGAGATGAATGTCTTCATTTCCGGCTTTGCCGTGCGGATCCTCATCGGCATGTGGGTGCTCATCTTGTTGTTTCCTTTCCTGGTCAGCATCCTTCAACCCTCTTTCGAGCGCATGGTCCGGGATGGCTGGGCCTTCCTCAGGACGCTGTCCGGTCAATGAAGCGAGGCTGGCACCATGGCTGAACGAGAATCCCGGACGGAACCACCCACTGGCAAGCGGCGGAGCGAAGCCCGCGGCCGCGGCCAGGTCGCCAAGAGCCAGGACTTGAACGTTGCCCTGCTGCTCCTGGCCGTCTTTTCAGTGCTTTACTTCGCCGGCCAGCCCAGCATTGACAAGATGCGGGCGATCATGATCCGTTGCCTGAGCTCCTTGACGGAGTTCCAGTTCGACTTGGGGTACCTGGTGCGCGCCCTCGGCTGGTCTCTGGCGGCAATTTTCCAGGTCGTCCTGCCCTTCTTCATCCTGGCGTTCGCGATGGGGGTTCTTTCCAATCTCCTGCAAGTCGGCTTCCTGTACACCGCAGAGTCCATCAAGCCGTCGCTGTCGAAGGTCAATCCACTGAACAACCTCGGCAAGATCTTCTCGCTCCGCGGCGCCACCAGGACGGTGTTCGGCGTTTTCAAGATCGTGGTGGTGGGCTCGGTGCTGGTCTGGACCCTGTGGAAGGAGCTGACGCGCCAGGACGGGGAGAATATCTTCATGCTCTTCACGGCGAATCCCGGGCCGTCCGTGGCTTACGCCTTCAAGGTCATCCTGCTCATGGGCTTTCGCGGCGTCACCGCGCTTCTGATCCTGTCGATCCTCGATTACGCCTACCAGAAGTGGCAGTACGAGAGGGATTTGATGATGACCAAGCAGGAGGTCAAAGACGAGATGATGGAAATGGAGGGGAATCCCAAGGTCAGGGAGAGGCGGCGGAGAGTGCAGCAGCAGCTCGCCCTGCAGCGCATGATGCGAAACGTCCCCAAGTCGGATGTCGTGATCACCAACCCGACCCACTTCGCCGTGGCCATTCAATACCGGAAAGAAGCCATGCTGGCGCCGGTTTGCCTGGCCAAGGGTCAGGACACGATCGCGCAGCGGATCCGTGAAATCGCCATGGAGCACGGCGTCCCGGTGGTGGAACGGCCGGAGCTGGCGCGGGCGCTCTACCGCGCCGTCGAGGTCGGACAGGAGATTCCGCCGGAGTTTTACCACGCGGTCGCGGAAGTGCTGGCGTACGTCTACCGGCTGGCCCGGAGGCCTTCCCTGGCCGGGCAAACGGCATGAGAGGAGTCATGGCAAGCGTCGCTGACAAACGGCTGATTCAATGGGGGACCAAGGTGAACCGCAACCTGGACATCCCCCTGGTCATCGCCATCATCCTGGTCCTCTTCACCATCATCGTGCCGCTGCCGCCGTTCCTCATGGACCTCCTGCTGGTGATCAACATCACCATCTCCATGATCATCCTGGTGACGACGATTTACATTGTCCACCCCCTGGACTTCAACGTCTTTCCCTCCATGCTGCTGCTGACCACCTTCTACCGCCTGGCGCTCAACGTCGCCACCACCCGCTTGATCTTGAGCCGGGCCGGCACGGACCACATGGCGGCCGCCGGGCAGGTGGTCATGGCCTTCGGCAACTTCGTGGCCGGCTCGAACGCCGTGGTCGGCTTCGTCATCTTCGCCATCATCTTCATTATCCAGTTCGTGGTCATCACCAAGGGCGCGACGCGCATCTCGGAAGTGGCGGCGCGTTTCATCCTGGACGCCATGCCCGGCAAGCAGCTCAGCATCGATGCCGACCTCAACGCCGGCCTGATCAACGAGGACGATGCCCGCCGGCGGCGCCAGCAGATCAACCGCGAGGCCGACTTCTACGGCGCCATGGACGGCGCCAGCAAATTCGTCCGGGGCGATGCCATTGCCGGCATCATCATCACCCTGATCAACATCTTCGGCGGCTTCATCATCGGCTATACCCAGTACAACATGACCATTGCGGATGCGCTGCAGGTTTACACCATCCTGACGATCGGCGATGGACTGGTGAGCCAGCTGCCGGCGCTCGTCACCTCGATCGCCTCCGGCCTCTTGATCACGCGCAACACCGCGGAGTCCAATCTCGGCAAGGATTTCTTCGGGCAGCTGATGGGGAACTCCAAGGCCATGTACATCGTCGGCGGCTTCCTGCTCTTCCTCATCCCCTCCGGCCTGCCGCAGGGCGTGCTGGTTTCAGGCGCTTTGTGCTGCTTCGCCATCGGCTACATCCTCAAGAAGGTGCAGATCGAGTCCCAGATGCAGGTGGTCAAGGAGGCGGTGAAGAAGGAGGAGAAGTCGCCCACCGAGAAGGCCCGCGCCCTGCTCTCCATCGATCCGCTCGAGCTGGAGATCGGCTACGGCTTGATCGGGCTGGTGGACCAGAGCCAGGGAGGCAGCCTGCTCAACCGCATCAGCCTGATTCGCGAGCAGATCGCCCTCGAGCTGGGATTCGTCGTGCCGGCGGTGCGGATCCGCGACAACATGCAGCTCGAATCGCAGGAGTACTGCCTCAAGCTCAAAGGGGTTCCGGTGGCCCGCTGGAAAGTCTACCCCGGCCAGTACCTGGCCATGGACTCCGGCGTGGTCTCCGAGAAGATCGAGGGCATCCCCACGCTGGAGCCGGCGTTCAACTTGCCGGCGGTGTGGATTCCGGAGGCGCACAAGGGGCGGGCGGAGTCGCTGGGATACACCGTCGTCGATGCCACCAGCGTGATCGCCACGCACCTCACCGAGGTGATCCGCCTCCACGCCAGCGACCTGTTGAACCGCGATGAGGTCGCCACCCTCATCCAGAACGTCAAGGAGAGGTCGCCGGCGCTGGTCAACGAGCTCATCCCGGACGTCCTGAAGAACGGCGACGTCCAGAAGGTTCTGCAGAACCTGCTCAACGAGCGGGTGAGCATCCGCGACCTGGAAACCATTCTCGAGGCCCTGGGGGATTACGCCCCCAGGACCAAGGACACCGAGGTGCTCACGGAGTACGTCCGAAACGCCCTGGGCAGGAACGTCTGCCAGCAGCACCGCCATACCGATGGAAAGCTGCACGTGATCACCCTCGATCCTTCTCTCGAGGACTTCATCAACAACTCCATCGAGCACACCGAGCGGGGGTCCTACATGACCTTGAGCCCTGAAATGCTGAGCATGATCGTCAGCCGGATCGCCGCTCAGGTCGAGCGCATGGTTGTGGATGGACACTCGCCTATCATCCTCTGCGCTCCGCAGGTCCGCCTGCAAGTCCGGAAGATGCTGGAGGGGAGGATCCCCGGCATCGTGGTTTTGTCTTACAACGAAATCGTCAAAGAAGTTCAAGTGGAGTCTCACGGCACCGTGACCGTGGATAAGACATGAGTCAGCCTGGAGCTTATATGAAACTCACTCGAGTCGAAGCGGCTTCCATGCAGGAAGCCTTGTGGAAGATCCGCGCCACCCTGGGCGACGAGGCCATGATCGTCGGCACCCGCACTTTCCGGCGGGGAGGCTGGCTAGGAGTCGGCGGCAAGGAGGTGGTGGAAGTGTACGTGGCCGACGCCGGCAGGGCTCCCGCCCGCGGCTCCGCTCCAGCGGTGGCCGAGGTCAAGGTCCCCCACCCTATCCTGAGCCGCATGGCCCCGGAGGCCAAGGAGCCTCCAGCCGACGTTGCAGACCTCACCCGGGCGCTGGGAACTCTCCAGCAGGAGATCCAGGAACTGGCCTCCAGGCAGCGCCAGGAGCCATTCGACCACCCGTTCCTGAAAGATGCCTATGAAATTCTCGTGAGCCATGACGTCGACCGGAAATTCGCGGAGCGGCTGGTGTCGGAGCTGAAGTCCGC
The DNA here is from genome assembly GCA_016209605.1 of Planctomycetota bacterium. Lineage (GTDB taxonomy): Bacteria > Planctomycetota > UBA8108 > UBA8108 > JACQVS01 > JACQVS01. The sequence continues at coordinate 73,008 of JACQVS010000106.1, read as the reverse complement.
GCGCCTGCCCATGGGCATGATGAACGCCGAGCGCATCCGCGCCCTGCTCAAAGCGCAGCTGCGCAAGTACTTCCTTCCCAATGTCCCCACGGGCATCGGCGAGGAGAACAAGGTGATGGTCCTGATCGGCCCGACGGGGGTTGGCAAGACGACGACCGTGGCCAAGCTGGCGGCGCGCGCCAAGATCACCGGCGGGAAGAAGGTCGGCTTGATCACCCTGGACACTTTCCGGATCGCCGCGGTGGATCAGCTGCAGAAGTACGCGCGCATCATCGGCACCGCGCTCGACGTGGTCTCCGATCCGATCGAGTTCAAGTCCTCGATCAAGAAGTTCAACAGCGAGGGCATGGACTTGATCCTGGTGGACACGGCGGGAAGGGGGCAGCGCGATGAGCTGAAGATGCAAGAGCTCAAGGAGTTTCTCAGCGCCGTTCCGGGCGCCGAGGTGCATCTGGTGCTGAGCACCACCACCCATCCCCGCACCTTCCAGAACGTCGTCAAGCGGTTCGCCGAGCTGGGATATCACCGCATCATCCTGACCAAGATCGATGAATCGGAGTCCTTCGGCGCCCTGGCGGCCGTATTGTCGGAAGTGGAGAAGCCGGTGTCCTACCTCACCGATGGGCAAAACGTCCCCGATGACCTCATGATCAGCGATCCGGACCGGCTGGCTGAGCTGGTCTTCAGACCAGGTCAAAATTGAGGAGGGAGTGCCATGGATCAAGCAGCTCGTCTCCGTTCGTTGATGAATGCCAAAGAGCACCGGGCGCGGGTGATTGCCGTGACCAGCGGTAAAGGCGGTGTCGGCAAGACCAACCTGTCCGTCAACCTGGCCATAGCCATGGCCCGGCTGGGCCGGAAAGTCGTTCTGGTCGACGTCGACATCGGCCTGGCGAACGCGGATGTGCTCTTCGATGTCAATCCCCGGTTCCATCTCGGCCACGTGCTCAGCGGCGAGGTGGACTCGCTGGAAGCCCTGGTGGCCACCCATTCCGGCGTCCTGCTGCTTCCAGGCGCCACCGGAACGGTCCCCTTCTCGGACCTCAAGGAAAGCGAGCGCAGCTTCCTTATCGAGAGCTTCCGGAGGCTTGAGGACTTTGCAGATTACTTGATCATCGACACCGGAGCGGGGATTTCCCGGAACGTCATCCAGTTCGCCGGCGCGGCCGATGAAATCATCGTGGTTACCACGCCCGAGCCGACGGCGATCACCGATGGGTACGCCATGATCAAGACCATCTGCCGAGAGAAGGGGCTGGGGAAGATCCGATTGGTGGTGAATCTCGCCGCCGACCGCATCGAAGCGGGCCGGGTGGCGGAGCGCATCCGCATGGTGAGCCGGCGGTTCCTGGGCATCGAGGTGGAGAACCTGGGCCACATTCTGGCCGATGACCGCGTCCGGTCGGCGGTGAAGCGGCGCAAGCCGTTCTTCCTCGAATCGCCGCGCGGGCCGGCTTCAACCTGCATCCGCCAGATCTGCGACCGAATTTTGAGCGAAAACGTCCAACGCCCGCAGCGCGGTTTTTTTCAGCGCTTTGCGGAGGCTCTGCTGGAAAGGAAGTTTTAGCCGATGCGCCCGCTGAAGAACTGGAAGCCCCACATGATCCTGGCTTATGCCATGGGAATCTTGACCGGAGTCATTGGCCTGTTCACGGAGATCAGCACCAAGCGCTCCTTGTTCGCGTCCCTGGAGAAGGCCGGACTCATGGCCTTGGGCGGAGGCGTTGCCGGGTTCTTCGCCGGCCTCACCCTTCTGGTCCTTCTCCGCGAGGTTCCCGAGCCGAAGGTTCCGGTCATTTTCCGAAAACCCAAGCACCCCTTATGGAAGAAGGAAGCTCAGGAGCGGGAGGGCCGGGAGCCTGGCCCGGTAGTGGAACCTGGCCCGGTAGTTGAACCTGGCCCGGTAGTTGAACCTGGACAGCCCGGATCAGCGTCCAAGGACAGAAAGGAAGTCATGACCTCAAAGACGACTTGAGGCCCTGAAAAATTCGTTCGGAAGTGAAAAGAAATGTGAAGAGAAGGAAGTTTCCGCGCTGCTCGGGAAAAGCGGCAGAAAGGTGTAATGAAAACTACCAACGCCATGAGAGAGGAGTTCAAAAACGTGGTTGCAACCCGCAAGAGGAAAAAAAAGAAGGAAGAGGCCTTCGACATTGAAAAAGTCTGGAAAGAGTTCAAGGCAACCGGCGATGAGAGCCTCCGCAATCTTCTGATCGAGCGCTACTTGCCTCTGGTCAAGTACATTGCGGAAAGGCTGCTCGCGAAGTTGCCCCACAACATCGAGCTGGATGACTTGACCAGCGCCGGCATCTTCGGCCTCATGGATGCGGTCAATGGATTCGACCTCAGCCGCGGAGTGAAATTCGAGACTTACTGCACCACTCGCATCCGCGGCGCCATCCTCGATGAACTCCGCTCGCTGGACTGGGTGCCCCGCATCGTGCGGAACAAGGCCAACCGAGTAGAAACCGCCTGGCGGGAACTCGAGGCGGAACTCGGACGCGCTCCCACCGATCCGGAAATGGCCGAGCGCTTGAGCATGAGCATGTGCGAGTACGAGGAGCTCCTTTGCGAGGCGAGCGCCATCTCGATCGTCAGCTTGAACGAGAAGAGCAAGGAGGAGCAGGGCTCCAAGGTCCTCCGCAAGATCGACATCCTCGAGGACAAGAAGGGGGTCGATCCGGAGTCGGAGCTCAAGCGCAAGGAGATCACCGAGTTCATCACCAAGGGCTTGAACCGGAAAGAGCGGCTGATCCTCCTCCTCTACTATTACGAGGACCTCACCATGCGAGAGATCGGCGCCACCTTGAACCTCTCCGAATCGCGCGTCTGCCAGCTCCACTCCCGCATCCTCCTCAGGCTCAAGAACCAGCTCAAGAAGTTCCAGACGGAGCTGCTATCGTGATCAGATTTATCGTGCTCCTCCTTCTGGCCGCGGGACATTGATTCTACAATGGCGGCCCGGGACAGAATCGAGCAATGGACGAACGACAATTTTGAAACAGGTCTCAGCAAAGTGCAGGGGGACGCGGTAGTCGACGGCAGGAAGCGAGATGTGATAGCTCGAGGGCTCGCCGCAACGCTAGCCGCCAACGACCACGGTAACCGCCCAAGTCGGATCGCGCGGCTGTGCCCGGATTTCACTTCTCCCGCTCCAGCCGCTCGATCTCGATGGCGGAGATCTTCGGATTCTCGACCTTACGGGCAAAATCGATCTCGAGAAACGGACCGGAGACGTCGACTTCGAAAGCCTTCCGGTCCGCCGTCGCAAAACCGACCTGGAGAGGCTATGGCCTGTACCCGGGGGAACTTGGGTCCTCGTACCACGAGCGGTTTCCCCAGAGCATCGGGTCCTGCCAGCGGGGGTCCTCGGGGCCTCTGATGATCTCGAAGTTACCGTACCAGTCCGGGCGACGCCAATCGTACCAGTCTCGCTCCCAGGGGCTCTGGCCGGTCCAGCTCAGCAGCGCTCCCCCGCCAAGGGGCAGCCGCCCGCCGAGGTCGGGCGCCTCATGCGCGAGTTCGAGGAGAAGACGCCGCAGATCCAGAAGTGGAGAGCGGACCGGCGGCCGGAGGCGGGAGCGCCGGCGCCTCCGGAAAAACCGGCGCCCGAGAAGAAAGAGGCAGGCGAGGAGAAGTAGGTCGGCTCCGTTGATCCGGCTCGGCCTATCGCGGCTGAGCCGCCGTCCGCCTCTTCTTTCGAGCCACGAAGAAGTAGGTCCTCTCGACGAAATCCTCGAGGAACTTCAAGGACCGCCGGGGCCGGTTCACGCGCCTCGTGCGCGAACAGGACGGCAAGGGAGGAGCGTCGTCCAAAGGGGCTAGATGCTCTCCCCGCGCGCCCACAACTCGGGGTAGATCCGGATCACCGGAGGGGGCGGTGGGGGCGGGCACTTGGGGCACGGGTTGCGTTTCGGATCGTTCCATTCCTCATATTCTTTCTCGACCTCCGCGAGGCAAGAACTGCAACCCCCGCCGCCTACAAGATGGCAGGCACAGAAATGACCAAAAGAGCTCCGGGGAACCTGGTAGTGGAAGTGAAACTCCCCCAGCCTTGCCCCCGCCGCGGCCTCTTCCATCTCGCGAAGGGCCCGGTCCGCTGGGTCTTCATCCTGGGTGGCCGAGCCCCAGGAGAACCCGGTACCTCCGGTTGCGATCGAGAGGAGGCCGCTGAGCTGAGGTAACCCGGGCTCCCAGGGAATCCCCCTCTGCGGGTTGTGCCCCCCGACCGCTTGCCCTACAAGAATCTGCTCCACCGGGCTGTAGAAGCCGCCGCCGGGGAGCGCGAGCCACCCGAAGTCGCCATCGTTGCGCGCGCCTGAGTCCGCGGCGAAGGCGTAAGGCGGGCGCGGGCCCTGGTCGAGGATGGCCTGGCCGAAGGCGTTGTAGACCGCCGCGTAGGGGCCCACGGCCCCGGAGTTGTCGGTCCAGGCTCGGATCGAGCCGTCGGCGTCGGTGGCGGGGTACATGCACTGGCCGGTGTTCACGTCCAGCCAGCGCACCAGCCCGCCCGCGAAGGTCGGCCGGAAGGAGGTCTGCCCTCCCCCCTGGAGCGAGATCCGCTCCTCGCGGAACGGCGCCCCCGCGGCGTCTGAGAACGCCGTCTGGCTCTCCGGCTGGCCGAGGGCGGCGAACGCCAGGCGCAGGATCCTCCTGCCCAGGGCGTTGTAAAGGTAATCGCGCCAGGGCAGCGGAAGCATGCCCTGCTGGACTTGGTCGGCGTGGATCAGGCGGCCCGCGTCGTCATACGCGAAGGTCTCGGTGATCCGGGAGAAGGTGCGCTGGACGAGCCGCCCGGCGGCGTCCCAGGCGTACGTCCGCGCGCCCGGCGGGCCGGTCATCTGGGTGAGCAGGCCGTCCTGGTCATGGCTGTATTCCGTGAGCAGGCCGTCCTGGAGCTGACTGAGCCGATGGCCCGCCGCGTCGTAAATCCACCGGAACTCGTAGGGGACGGCGCCGCTCCGCTCCTCGCGCGCCAGCCGGTCGAGCAGATCGTAGCCGTAGCGGACCGTGGCCGCGCCGCCCATCTCGACCACCTGCATCCGCTGCCCGTTGGCCTGGTACCCGTAGTCGAACACCGCGAACAGGGGGCCGCCGGGCTGGCGGTGGCCGATCGACGTCAGCTTGCCGAAGTTGTACGCGTACTCCGCCGAGACGCCGTTGGGCAGGGTCCGCTGGATCAGCCTCCCGTCCTCGTCATAGGCGAAGCCGATCTGGGCCCCGCCGTCGATCAAAGTCTTGAGCAGGTTGCGTTGGTCGTACTGGTACTGGAGGTTCCGCGGCAGGGGGACGCCCGACTCGACCACGCTGGCGCGCCGGCCGTTGGGCAGGCGGGCGATCTGGAGGCGTTGCGGCCCGCGCTCCTGCGCCAACAGGGGGCCGGAGGCGTAGTACGTGTACACGGTCGGCGGGGTGAAGGCGTCCTCGGCGCGGACCAGGCGCGACAGCCCGTCGTAGGAGTACTTCTCGTCCGGGCTCGCGGGATAGTCCTTCATGCGCAGCCGGCCCCACTCGTCGCGGGCCAGCTTGGTCAACTGCCCCAGGCCGTTGACCACCGCGTCGGGAAGGGTGAAGCCGAATGTGCCCTCGGGGTCGAAGTGCTTCCACTCGAACGTGCGCCCCTCGGGCGACCTGACCTCGATGAGGTTGCCCAGGGGGTCGTAGGTGTACACCGTGGTGCGCCCCAGGGGATCAGTCGCATGGGTCACCTGGCCGAAAGGGTTGTAAAGGTATGACCACTCGTGGGACTCGTTGAGCGGGCTCGCGAACCGGGCCAGGCGCCGGCGGAGGATCAGGCGGTGGTTGGAGTCGTAGTCCAGATCCATCCGGCGCCGGCCCGGCTCGGTGTTCCCCCAGACGTCCCTGATCAGCGGCTGGAGGACCTGGACCAGGTTGTTGAACGCGTCGTAGGTGTAGTCCCAGCGGTTGCCGGCGGGGTCGATCGCGCCGATCGGATTGCCCGCCGGGTCATAGTCGTACTGCCAGCTCGTGCCCGACGGCGCCCTGACGATCGAAGGCGCCCAGGGGTAATCGCCGTCGGTGTATTGCAGGGCCCACGTGAAGCCCTGCGTCGTAGTCACCTGAGACCACGAGACCACGCGGTTGAAGGCGTCATAGGTGATCCGCGACGTGGCGCCCACCGGATCGACGAACTCCCTCGTCACCGGATCGAGCCACTTGTACTCGAAGCGCTGCGCGGGCGTGTTCCCCGGCGGCTGGACCCAGCGCAGCCGGTCGGGCACGGGGGTGAAGTCGTAGCCGTAGAGCCACTCGTTCCTTTCGCGATCGGTGGTCTTGACGATGTTGCCCCGGGGGTCGTACGCGAACGAGGCCGTGTAAACCTGGGGCCCGGCGTCGGTGGTGACCGGCGGGTACACGATCTGCGCGAGCGTATCGTTCTCGTAGCGCATCTCCCAGGAGCGCGAGAAGGCCCCGTAGGCGAAGGTGACTTGCGCGAGCCGCCCGTCGGGGTTGTACGTCAGGGCGAGGGTCCGACCCGCGGGGTCCGTGGCCGAGGCGACGCGGCCGGACATGTCGTAGTCCAGGTCGATCGCCTGGCCGCTCGTATCGACGATCCGGTCCAGCAGGTACGCCCGCTTGCCAGCGAGGTACCCGGCGAAGAACTCCAGCCTCGTCTGGTCGTGGAGCGTCAGCGTGGCGCCGGTCGGGGTGGTTTGGAGGCCGTCGCGGTAGCCGTCGAGCGGCGTCCACTGGCCGCCCTGGAGCTTGAACCGCTGCTCGGTGTGATTGCCCCAGTAAAGGCCCATCCGCTGGATGTTGTCTTGCTCGACGTACGGCAGCAGGAAGACCCAGAGCGAGTGGTTCCATTTTTTCGGGAGAACGGGGTTGGAGTACGCGGCCTGGGAGTTGTGGTAGAGGGAAACGGGCACGGTGAGGCCGCTTGGCGTCCGCAGGGCCACCAGGAACGCCCTTGCCTGGAGGCTGAGCGAGGCCAGGTTGACCAGGTCGCGTAGCAGCCAGGCGTTGAGAGCGCCCAACCAGGGCCCGCCTTGCCAGGGGTGGCCCGGCCCGGAGCCGCGCGCCTCCGCCTCGCTGAAGGTCGGAAGCGGAGGCTCGACCGGCGGTTGGCAGGGGGCGAAGCTGCCGCAGCCGAGCTCATCATCCGAGGTAAGATCCGCGCCGCACTCGAGGAACGGCGGCGGCGGGGGAGGTCCCCCGAGGAACTTGAACTCGAGAGAGTAGATGGCGTCACTCTGGTCCAAACCCCCGTCATCGTTCGCGTCAGCGGCGTCCATGCAGGTCGGCCCCGGCTTTCCGATGTAGAGAAATTCCAGCGAATGGATGGGGTCCGAGATGTCCAGGGTCCCGTCGGAGTTGGAATCGCCGCGCTTGAAGAAAGTCTCCTCGCCGAAGACCGGGGAAGCCGGGCCAAGCCACAAGGGGATCAGGATGATGGCCATCGAACCTCGAGAACGAGTCCTTGTCCTCATGGAAAACTCCTCCCTGACACGGGGCCTTTTGGAAGCCCACAGAGGCCCATGTCATCAGGTAAAAGGGTCGGACCAGCGCTCGCAGATATTAAGGAAAACCCTGAAGGAAAATATACGCCATGCCGGTTTGGATGTCCACAAAATACGGATAAGCGCCACGATTTCCCATTGATCCTTCGGCTCGTTTGCAGTATCAGTGAAAGCTTGACTGTAAGAAAACAGGATGCCGCCGCAAAGGTGGAGGATGCGCTGCGGGCTCGCATGCAGAGCCCGGAACCCTCGCGGTGATGCGTCTCCCAAGAAGTGGGATCGAGTGCTCCGGGAACCGTGTCATCTCCATGGCGCGGATCAGCCGGACTTGACGCCCCGGTGAAACTCCTCCATCACCCGCCTCGACAGCTCCTTGATCGGCTGGCCGGTGCTCTGGGCAAGCTTCTTCAGATCTTCATACTCCGGCGCGGCGGTGACGACGGCGCCGCCGCGCCGGCCGACCTTGACCCTCACTTCCCCCCACGGCGTGGCGACCGGGACCAGATCGCGGGCCAGGATCACCCTCTCCACCTCCTGCTTCCTCAGGCCGAAGGTGGGGGTCTCCTGGAAGATCAAATCCTCGAGGACCGCTTCTTTCCCTGGCGTCGCCAGCACCGTGAGGAGGTGCCCCGGCCGCGACTTCTTCATCAAGACCGGCGTGATGGCGACGTCGAGAGCCCCGGCGGCGAGGAGCTGCTCTTGCAGGTAGCCGAGCCACTGGGGGCTGGCGTCGTCAAGGTTGGCCTCGATCTGAACCACCCGGTCGCGCTCCCGCGCCTCGCCGCTCTCCCCGATCACGACGCGCAGGACGTTGGGCACCTCGCCGGGACGATCGTCGCCGGCGCCGTAGCCGATCGAAGAGACTCGCAGGGGCGGGAAGGTGCCGAAGCCGCTGGCCAGGGAAGCGGCCAGCGCCGCGCCCGTGGGGGTGCAGAGCTCGAAACCGGTGTCGCGCTGGCGCACCGGAACTCCCTTCAGCACTTCCAGGGCGGCGGGGGCCGGCAGGGGGAAGGTGCCATGGGCTCCCTTCGCCAAGCCGGTTCCCAAGGTGATGGGGGAGCACCAGACCGTCTCGATATCGAGATAGTAGAGCCCGAAGCAGGCGCCGACGATGTCGACGATGGAGTCGACTGCCCCCACCTCATGGAAGTGGACTTCATCCAGCGGTACGCCGTGCACCCTGGCTTCCGCCTCGCCCAAGCGGGTAAAAACCCGGATGGCCAGCCCCTGAACCCGCTCCGGCAGGGAGCTGGAGCGGATGAGCTGAACGATGGTCCGATAGCTCCGCTCGGTGGCCGGATTGACCGCTTCGGGTGCGGATTTCGGCGGCGAGTGGCCGTGATCGTGCGAATGGGAGTGCCCGTGGCCGTGCGAATGGTCGTGCTGGTTGCCGGGCGAGCGATTTCCCGTGCCGCTGTTCACATGCACCTTCAGCCGGGTGGCGTGAAACGGCCCCCGATACACCTTCTGGGCGGAAATTTGATAGCCTTCCACCGCCAGGGCCTTGAGACCCTTGAGGAGCGGCTCCAGGGGAAGGCCGGCATCCACCAAGGCCCCCAGGAACATGTCGCCGCTGATGCCCGAAAAAGCGTCTAAGTAAAGGATTCGCTTCATGCGGGGAGTTTATGGCAAGGGGGAGTTTATGGCAAGGGGGGCCGGCTGAAAAGGAATTAATCCAGCCCCCTTGACCCTAGATCCCCCCTCCACTATAATTGGAATTCCGATAAAGCCTTACCTCTCAATATTCTAGGTTTAGATCTACATACAGATCTACAAAGTGATGGAGCAAGTAAAAATGGCCGGTAAATCATTGCGAAAATTTTCAACCTGGAGTGCAACTTTTGCAGTTGTTCTGGTCGTGTTGACCGCTCTCTCCTGGCTCTCCGGTAAGCGCTCTCAAGCGGAGGGGGAGGCCGACATTCCCGCCCTGCTCAATGAGGGGATCACCAAGTACAAGGAAGGCAATGCCGCCGAGGCCCTGGCCCTTCTGGAAAAGGTGTTCGCCCTGGATCCCACCGGAGAAGCTATTGCCACCGCCATGGACCAGGTGATGGCGGCGGAAATCCTGCGCCTGGTGCGGGACAAGGATCCGCGCATTTCCGGAGCCGGGCTGAAACTGCTCGATGCCCGGCGCACCGGGATCAAGGGCCGCATCCATGATCCCGAGAAGATCAAGGCGGCGATCGATGAGACTTTCGCCGCCTCGCCGCAGGATCAGCTCCGTCTGATGATCCAGCATGCCACCGAGTTCGGGCGCAATCTGGTGCCGCAGCTCATTGCCAAGCTGGGGGACTCGGAAATCGAGACGCGCACCCGCGCGGAATTGTGGATCGCCCACTACATCGGCGTCGATGCCGTTCCGGTGCTGGCCGCCGCCGCCGGCCATCCGGAGCCACTGGTGCGGAACTCGGTCGCCCGGCTTCTGGGGGCCAAGCCGATGCGGCACGAATTTTCGGTCGCCCCTCTGGCCCTGCTTTATCAGACCGACAAGGATGCCGGCGTCAAAGCGGTGGCCAAGGAGTCCCTGATCGCGATTCTGGGCCGCGGCCAGACTTCGGAAGTCGTCTTGAAGGATGCCAAGCTCTACTACCTCGACATCGCCCGCTTCTTGTATCTCAATCCTCACAAGAACGACTTCAACAAGCCGTACTACCAGCCGACCATCTATCACTTGAAGGACAATCAGGTGGTGGAGGAGGCGGTGGCGGACTTTCAGGTCAACGAGCGCATGGCGGAGCAGATGCTGGTTCAGGCCCTCAAGCTGGATCCGGGCTTCCGGGCGGCCCGCGAGATGGCCCTGTGCAATGACGCCCTGCAGCTCGTGGAATATCAAATGGGGCTGGAATTCTACTCCAAGGAAGGGGCGCCGGAAAGCGGCCAGAAGGATGTCAAGTCCGCCCTCAATGCCCAGAAGGCCACGATGGATTACCTCCGCCAGCCGCGGCTCCTGGCCGCGCCCAAAGATTTCCTTTTCGGGGCGATCGGCCAGGCCTTGGATGACCGCATGAACGAGGTCGCCGAGAAGCTGCTGGAAGTCGCCGGGCAAACGCAGCGGCGCGGGGCTATGCCCGCAGCGCTGCTAGCGGCCCTCCGGGAGAGCAACTCCAAGACCGTGCGGGTTCATGCCGCCATGGTCCTGGCCGATTGGAATGCCGATGAAGCCGCCGGAAAAACAGGAGAGGCCGTGGTCAACGCTCTGGCCGAAGCCATCGTCAACAGCGGCATCCGGACGGTGCACAAGATGATGGGCAATCCCGAGCACGTCCGCCGCTTTGACGGCCTGTTCCAGGAGCTGAACCTGGAGTCGCTCTCCAATTCGCCCAACGCGGAAATGGGGATCGTCCGCGCCTCGCAAATTCCGCCCGACCTGATCGTGGTCGACACCGCTCTCGGCGCCTCCTCATCCGCTCAACGACAGGCCGCCCCCATCAATTTCCTGGTGAGCCAGCTCCGGCGCAACCAGCGGACCGCCTCCGTTCCGATCGTGGTGGTGGTGGATCCCGCCCATCTGCAGAAGGAATCAGAGCGTTACCAAAGCGAGGAGAACAAGGTGCTGGTCATCCCCGAAGATGTCGATGCCGTGAATTTCAAGGAAACCGTCCTCGCGCCCCTCTTCGAGAAAGAGGATGCGGCCAGAGCGAAGGATATCGCCCTGGCCAGCCTCGCGGCCAGGAGCCTGGAGCGGCTGACGGCCGGGTCCACCCGGTTCACCCTCGACAAGGTGGCCGGAGCCCTGGAGCCGGTGCTGGTCAACCGTCCGGACTCCATCCGCATCCCCTGCTTGGGAGCGCTGGGGAATCTCCGGGGGCAGGCTCAAGGTATGGTTGGCTCCATAGCCAAGGTGTTCGAATCCAAGGAAAACTCTCCGGAAGTCCGCGAGGCGGCGATGTGGGCGGTCGGTAAAATCCTGGATGGAGCTCCGGCCGGCGCCGATGCCTCCCTCTTGAAGATCATCCTCGATGGAATGAACGATACCAACCTCAAGCTGCGCCAGGCCAGCTATTTCGCCTATTCCGCCGCGCAGGGCTCCATGGCCGATCAAATCCAGCTTCTCTTTGAAACCGCCCCGCCGGCCGTGGAAGCGCCGGCCGCTGAAAAGGCAGAGCTGAAAGAGGAGAAGAAAGAAGAGGCCAAGCCCGCCGAGGAGGCGAAGGAAAAGGAAGCGGCCACGAACCAGTAAGAGCCAGTCTCGGCCCCCCTCGTGGCTTTCCGGGGCGCCATGGAGTAGACTTTGTTGATACCCTATGGCCATAAAAAGCATCTGCCCGAACTGCAAAAGCAAGTTTTCAGCGCCCGAGGAATCCCTCGGCAAGAAGATCGAATGCCCGCGCTGCGGCGCCAAGACCGTTCTCCGGACCCAGGAAGAGATCCAGCAGCTGGAAGAGCTGCAAGCCTCGAGGCAAGCGGGTCTCGAGGAGGATTGGAAGCGGCTGGCGCTGATTGAAAAGATGAGCCGGCGCCGGCGGCGCTCGGCCCGGCCCTATTACGAAACTTTTGGCACGGGACAAAGCGCCGTCCGATACTTCAACCCCAATGCCCCATCCCGCTTTTTGAGATTGCGCGCGCTGTCCGAGCTGCTCCTTTTTTTCGCCTACCTGCAAGCTTTCCTGGTGCTGGGGGGCATGGGGATCACGGTTTACTTGAAAATCGAGGGGGCGATCGAAAGCATTGCCGTGATGATGCTGTGCTTGATCGGCTGGGCGATCTTGGGGGCAGCGCTTTATCTGGGATTCAAGTTTCTGGGGGAGCTGGCGTTCCTGCTCTCGGATGTCGGAGACCAGCAAAATGACCTGGTTCAGCTCCTCCTGGACATTCGGGAGAACACCGACAGGCCCAAGGAAGGGGAGTAGGGCTCCGCAAGCACGGAAGGGAGCAAGGGTAATAATTCCTTGATCCCTTCAGATCTTGGCGATTTCACTCGGCGAAGAAACTGTCCAGCTGATTCCGGGCGGACTCCGAAAATTCCGAGCCGAGGAGGTTTTCCCCATCGACGCGGCGGGTTCCGATTTCCGCGAAAATCTTGGTGAGCTTTTCCGAGGCTTCTTTGGCATAGAGGCGGACCATGCCGATGGTGGTCCGTTCATCGAAGACGGTCGCGAGAATGGTCCGGTCTCCGATCAAGGTCAACTGGATGTTGTCCTTCTTGCCTTGATGGAAGAGCACGGAAAACTCCTCTTCTCCGAGCAGGCGGGCCATTTCCCTCGTTGCCGCGTAGCTGCCGGCGACCAGGGCGGCCACCGCTTGCATGTCGAAGTCCTCCGTGTGCCCGGCCTTGGTCACCATATGGCCTTCCTTGTCAATCAGCATGTTGCATTTTGAATCGGAAAGGCTCAAGAACTCCTTGAGGACGGTATTGATCTTGTCAATATCATCCTTGTAGAAAACCAAACGGCTTTCACGGATTTTATCACTGTCGGTTATAATGGCTGACCTCCTTCCGTCTCATCCAGCCGAACGGCCAGAACCCGATGGCACCGAATTGGCTCAGGGGTTTGAACTCCTAAATGAATTTTTCCCAAATTCCACTGAAGAAAATGGCCGCTGCAGCGCCTGCGAGGACCACCAGAATGACGATCCAGAAGATCGGCTTGCCTCCACCGGAACCTCCCTTGGCGGCAGCCGATATCGCTGGCGCCGCCACGGGCTCGGCCATCGGCCTACGCTTGACCACGGAGCCGCCGGCCGGAACTTTCCGCTCTATCGGCTTGACGCCGGGCGCGCTGGTGACCTTTTCCTTGACCACGACGGCGCCCGGACTTTGATGCCGGACTGGCGCCGCCGCTTGCGGTCTGACCGGAGCGCCGCGAGGCGCGGGGCCCCGAACCGGTCCTGAAGCGGCTGCGGCAGCCTCTTCTTTCGAAACATTGCCGGCCGGAACCAGCTCCGGCTCCTTGGCGGCTTGAGGCTTTTTGGCCTTGACCTTGGTCGGGCTCTGCTGCTTGTTCAGGTTCTCCAGGACCATGCTGGAGACTTTTTTCAACGTCGGGAAGACTCCATCGCCGTTGACGGCGACGGCTTCGAAGTAAGGCGCTCCAAAGTGGTTGAGAGCCTTTTCCAGCTCTTCAATGGTGTAAATGTCCTGGAGATCCCGCTTGTTGTACTGGAAAACCAGGGGGATGGTGTGAAGATCCATCCCGTACTCCTTCATGTTATCTTCAAGATTCTTGAAGGACTCGAGGTTTTCTTCAATCTTGCCCCGCCGCGAGTCGGCGACGAAAACGATTCCGTCAGCCCCCTGGAGCACCAGTTTTCTGGTGGAGTTGTAGTAGACCTGGCCGGGGACCGTGTAGATCTGGAATTTGGTGGTCATCCCTGCAACCTGCCCAAGGTTCAAAGGGAGAAAGTCGAAGAAAAGAGTCCGGTCTCCTTCCGTTGCAATGGAGGTGAGTTCTCCCACATTGGACTTGGGAGCTTTGCTGTGAATGACCTCCAAGTTGGTGGTTTTGCCACTAAGGCCGGGGCCATAGAAGACGATTTTGCAATTGACTTCTTTTAGAGCGAAATTGATTTGGACCATTCCTCTTCTCCAACAGGATGACTACTCAGTGGATGATAGCATGCTGGATTTCAAATCGTCGAATCGTTGAATGTTTTCGGAATTTTTAGACCTCGATCCTTCTGCCTTCCTCCTAGGTAGCCCCCCTCCACCTGCTTTCATGCGACCCGCCGGTTCTGGATGCGATAGATCGCGCTCTTGATGGCGATGATGCTGCTGTCCATCTTCAGATTCATATCGGCAACGACCACCAGAAAGGCTTTGCCCATGTCATAAAACATGATCTTGCCGTTATTGGCATACAAGATGCAGGAATTGAGTCCATCGGGAGCCTTGATACGAGCGAGTGTTCTCCTCACGGCCACGAGCAATGAAGAGACAATGGCGGCGACCACATCCTCCTCGAAATTCGCTCCGAGGGCGGAGGCGACCATGATGCCATCCGGCGTTATCACCATGCTCCCCTTGATGCCGGCTTCTTGATTCAAATCCTTCAGAATATTCTTCATCTGAAGCTCCCAGTTTCAAAAATCCTCACGCCAGGACCTTCTCTTGAATGATCCGGCGGATCGCCGTTTCAAATCTGGTCTCCTGAAAATTCTTGTCGGTGCAAATCAACAGTGATTTGACAGGGTGGTTGCCCAGAAAGATCCGCCAGGATCCGCCTTCCAGGATGCAGGTCTTCAGCTCCCCGAGGCCCATGCGCTTGGAAGCCGCTCGCAGGGCGTGCATGAGGTCTCGGAAGGCCGCCTCCCCTTGTTCGAAGTTGAAACAGCTGTTTTCGGCGAAATAACATTGCGCCTGAAGATTGTCCTTTGGGCCTTCTTCAATCACGGCGGCGAAAATGGAAGGTGATTCCCGCAAGTCGTTGAAGATGTCGTCAGAGCCTTCCTGGCCTGCTTTGGCCTCCCGCGGCGCCTTGAAGGCCTCGGCGGCAAAGGGCCCCGGGGGCGCCTGGCGGCCTCTTTGGGACCGCTGGATCCGCTCTCGCAGCGCCACCGCCCTCTGGTCGCCAGGATACAGCTTCAGCAAACGATCCAGAGTTTTCAGAGCATCCGAGACCGATCCCGTGCCCGAAAGGATGGTGGCCAGATAAAGCAAAGATTTATAGTTGTCTGGATTGAGAGCTGCGGCTCTCTTCAGCTGCTCCAGGCACTGGACTTTTATTTCAGAGCTTTGATCTTTGATCTTTTTGTCCAGGGAGCGATGGAAAAGGTATTTTCCAATGGCAAACTGGAGAATCCAGCTGTCGGGAAAACGATCTCTCCATTTATGCCTCAGTCGCTCACATTGGCGGTAGTTCTCGCACGAGCGCCAGATCTCGACAGCCTTGGCGATGGTCTCAGGGCGGGGGTGGGCGGCGATCTGCTTTGCCAGCGCCCTGCACTCCAAAGCTCCCAGTTTATTGTAGGCCAGCTGGCGCAGAATGTTCAGCTCGCTGGAAGCTGGAAATTTCTGCCGCCCGGCCTCGGCGTGCTGGAATGCTTCGGTGCATCGCCCGCACTTGAGGAAAAGCTGAACCACGCTGACGGTTTCTTCCAGACCAGGATTTTTTTCGTAGTCGGCGAGTGCTTTTTTGAGCTGCCGCGCTTTGAAAAACTTGAATGGATTGAAAATGATTAAGCTCACGGGTTACTTCTCCCTAAAGGAGTATAACGTATTTTTCTCGCTTCCGATGATGACCAGCCCCGATTCGAGCCTGGGTGGAGCGATAAAGGGCCCATCCGCCTGGAAGGTCCAGTAATAATGCCCAGTTTGCATGTCAAAACAGAACAATACGCCTTTTTGAGAGCCGATATAGTACTGGTTGTTGGCAATGATGCCGGGAGCGGGGAAACTGTCTTGCACCTTGACGTCCCACTTGCGACTTCCCTTGTTGATGTCGAGAGCCAGGATATTGCCGTGGCTCGAGCTGACAATGACCTGATCGTTCTTCACGCTTGGAGGCGAGAGACCGGTGATTTCGGACCGGAAGCTCCATTGTATTTCTGCAGTGGACAGCTGGATCCGGTATATGGTCCCTTGACTGTCCGTGATGAAATAAGCGCCGCCGTACTCGACTCCCGCCGAAGTAAGTGCAGTTTTGAGGTCGATCGCCTGTTTGAGACTGCCAAGGCCCTCGTCCAGGAACAGGATCTCCCCTGCCGTGGTGACGCACACGATGGAGCCTTTCAAGGGCTGCGGCGGGGCTTCCACCAGATTATCACAGGGATAGGTCCACACCAGGGTCCCGGATTGCAAATTCAAGCCCAGGACATAAGGCTTGGCGACCACCGCCACGGTGCCGTTTTCGGAAGCCGGAGAGGGAACCAGCCGGTAGGGATGGCTGTTCTTCAAGGGGACCAGCTCCAGGCGGCTTTGGCCGCTGTCCTTGTCGATGGCAATGAACAAGCCATCCATGGCTCCAAAATAAATCAAGTTCTTCCAGAGCCGCAGCTCGCTTTTGATCGGCAGGTTCTTGGGGGTGGTATAGGTCCAGGCGGTTTCCCGCGAATCGATTCTATGACCAAGGACCTTGCCGTTCTGAGTGGAGTAGTACAAGTTCTTCCCATCGAAGAGGTATGCGCCCCCCAAGGGATCGAGCGCGCTGACCGTCCACGCCGGCAGGCGCTTCAGGTAAGCCGACAGGGTCCAGTCCTTGGTGAAATCGAAGCATGGTTGCTCCGTGGCGGGATCTCCGCAAAGGAATTCCTGGAATCCCTCCTTGACGATTTTCAGGCGGAACTTTTCAAAGGGATGGTAATAAAAAGTCAATGGCGACTTGCCAACCATCTGTTCGTTGACGAACACTTCCGCGCCGGCGGGGACCGTCTTCAGCTGCATGGGAATTTTCAAATTTTGCGCGACCGGGGTGCTCGAATACTCCATGAGCAGCTGGATGTAGAGGGGGTGTGCTTCCTGAAGCTTGCCGCTTTGGGTCAGCGCCTGGGCTTTTTTCAAGGTCGCTTGCGCTTCGTTGAAGATGGCGATGATTTCCGTTTCGATTTTCTTCAGGATGTTGAGGTTGGCAGGGGACAGGCCCACCCGGCGGATCCCTTGAATCTGGTTGAGAGCCTCCACATATTTCCGCTCGCGGCGCAGCTTCTCGACCTGCGCCAGGAAGGAGCCGAAGAGCAGGTTTTCTTTTTCGGCATCCTGGCGGATCTTGGAAACCATTTTCCACTGGTCGGTGGCAATGGAGTTCAAGCGATTGGAGATTTCCCAGCGCTTGGCGCTCAAAGGGAAATCCCGGACCAGGGAGTTCAAGATCATCTGGGCGTCTTTGAAACGGCCGTTTTCAGCGAGGGTCTGGACATCCCGGTCCACTGCCGCAAAGGCACGGCGGCAGAAGACTTCCATGGTGATCCAGTAGACCGTGAACGCGATCAGAGCGGCGGCCAGACCGGCGAAGGCCACTGAAAAGGTGTTCAATCCCCGCTTGTTCTTCTTCTTTTCCAGGTCCAGGATTTTCCGCAGGGTGGAGCCCTCGGATGAGTCCAGGCCGGCGATCCTCTCGTAGGTTTTGCGAAGGCGAGTGAGATCCCTTCTGCTTTCGTAAATGGAGGCGGCCGCCTTCAGGCAGCGAACCGCCTCCGCCGTGTTGCCGTTGAGCTGATACAAGTCGGCGGCTTCATGGTAGAGGGAAGGATCCTCGGGGAAGACCTTGATCATCCTTTCCAGGATCGAGGTTCCGCGCGAATACTCCTTGGCTTGCTTGGCAGATTCGACGATTTGCCTTCCTGCTTCCAGGGCTTCTCGGTTCTCCCCGAGGTTGCAGTGCACCTCAAACAGCCACTCCTGGGCTGCGGGGGAGGTGGGTTCGATTTCCAGCATGCGCGCGAGATAATTTTTGGCCTGACTCAACTCGCCGCTGGCGATGGAATGCTCGGCCAGATACTGGTAGTGCTCGACCAGGAAGGAGCAGAAGTCTTTCTTCTTTTCTAATAGGCTCACCAGGCTCAGCCGCGTCTGCAGATCATCGGGTTCCAGGGTGAGAAGATAATTGTAGACGTCGATCAGCTCCCGGAGCTTCCCTTTCTTGCGGAGCTTTTCAGCGAGCTCTTTCTTCTCTTCGATGGTGAAGGCGCGGATTTCGCCCTCCGCCATGAGCAACTTGAGAACGATGTAGGTCTCGTAGTTTGAAAGAGTCGTCTCCTGGCAGATCGACTCGATCGACCTCTCCCCGTCAATCAATTGCTTGATTTCGAGGATCGACTCCGTTGGGGCTTCGGCGTCGTATTCCTTGCGTTTGAGAAATTCGCCGCGATTGACCGGAACGAAGATTTCTTTTTCACTGGGAATTTCAGCCAGGATGCGGTTCCACTCATCCTCGCGCCGCGCCACCTCCATGAGGACGTTTGGAACTTTGAAGGTCAGGGATTTTCCAGGACCATCCAGACTGAACAGTTCGAGGTCATCCGTATCTCCGCCGGCGTGAAATTCGTACTTTGCCGACTTCCAGGAGAAGGTTTCATAAATCAGCTCCAGAATGTGCTTGCTGATCGGCCCCTCGATCAGATCCTGGTCGATGATCCTCCGGTGGAACAGAAAATCGCCCAGCGGCATCTTATCGTCGTTTTTCGTCGAGATGACGTTCTGGAATTGCGACTCGGTGAGGATCTTGAGCTTGGCCAGGATTTGCTTGAGGCCTTTATAATCGCCAGGATAGTTCGTGAGCAGGCGGATACCGTTGGGCAGGAAACGGACTTTCCTCTTCACCTTACCGGAACTGATGACCAGAATCCCCGACTGCCGGTTCAGGTTCAACGCCTGATAAATGTTCAGCAGTGAAAGTTGGCCAACATCACCTTTGAATGCCACAGAATCATTTCCTCAGAATTGCAATAGCAGTCATGTCAT
This sequence comes from Planctomycetota bacterium, assembly GCA_016209605.1. Taxonomy (GTDB): domain Bacteria; phylum Planctomycetota; class UBA8108; order UBA8108; family JACQVS01; genus JACQVS01. The sequence goes on along the minus strand of JACQVS010000106.1, from coordinate 54,195 downwards.
CTTCCTGGGGGAATCCTTGCGAGAACTGATCAACCGCCGCGCCGATGGTTTCGATGACGGACTGGGCGGTGACCGGCTCCTGCAGGTGTTCCAGGGTGTACGCCAGGCGCTGGCGGGAGAACAGGTCACGCCTCGAGTTCAAGCTTTCAACGATCCCATCGGTGTACAGAAGAAGCCCTTCCCCAGGCAAGAGCTGGATGCTCCTTTCCTCAAGAATCGGAGTGAAACGCGGTCCGGAATCCATGCCGATGGCGATTCCCGTCGAGTTGCAAAAAACTGGAGCCTCCTTGGCGCCCGGCTGAAATCGGATGGGTGGCTCATGTCCGGCGCGAGCGAAATGCACGAGGCCGGAACGGAGGTTCATACGCACGAACAAAACCGTGATGAAAATGCGCTGGCCCAGGTCTTCATAAAGATCCCTGTTAACCTGGCAGAGAATTTCCTTGCTGTTGCGGCTGGGAAAATCCTTGGCGCGGAGGCGAAGGACCTTCTTGGCCATGGCCATGATGATGGCCGAATCCAGGCCGTGGCCGGAGACATCTCCAATGGCAATATCCAGAAAATTGTCATCGCCAAAGGTGAAATCGAAGAAATCGCCGCCGACCTTGTCGCAGGGGGAGAAGAAGAAGGCGAACTCGTAACCAGAGACCTTGGGCGGCTGGGCCGGAAGAATCTTGCGCACGCATTTGCAGGCGGAGTCCAATCCCTTTTCCAGTTTTTCGGTCCGTTTGAGCGTCTGAGTCAACTGGGTGATTTCTTTCTGGACCGGTTCGAAGCCTTTGATCCCCTGCTCCGCGACTGGTTTTACCACCGGAACCTCCTGCGGCGGCGCCGGAGAAGAAGCTGGTATCGCATCGAAATCCCTGAGGCCGTTGGTGATCTGGAACTGGCCGGTCAAGTTGCTGAGTTTCAAGATGTCCAGCAGCTTGTCAGGAGGATTGCAGAGCAGGAAGCATTTGCTGCGCGAAGTGATTTTTTTGTGGATGTACTGCAAGCTGGAAAGAATGGTCGGCTGGATGCCGATAACCCCGGAAAGATCCAGCCCGAGGTTATTGCGGACCTGGCCGGCCTGGCGCTCCAGCTCTTTTCCAAGCTGGGGAGTGAAGCTCCCGGCAGCCTCCAGGATGGTGATGTTGCGATGCATCGACTTCTTGATGGTGAAGCTGTCGTATTCGAAGACCGTGGTGCGAATTTGATCATCACCAGCTTCCGTCGAGGATATTTCTGGATTGAGCGGTTTTGTTGTCACTGCAGTACTATTTTTGGAATGGTAGATATTCCCTTTGAAGTATAGGGAAGCGAGAGAGATCGAGCAAATTCCGGTAACGGAGAGGGAATATCTTTACGGTTTTTTTGCACAAAATCCTCCGGTGTGTCACACTTGAAATGAATTCCCAGGATTGGATGATCCGCCCTGGTCAGAGAGGAATGAATGACTGAAACGAAAACGGCGCGGCTTCTGAGCAAGATCGTCTATCTTTTTGGGGCGTTCTCCAAGTTCGACTTCTTCTCCCATCTGGAAGAGCTGTTTCAGGAGGCTTTCGGGGAAGTTCTCTTCTCTTTCATCGCCTTCGATGGGCAGGCCGCTTTCGATGGGCAGGCCGCTTTCGATGGGCAGAAAGGCGATGGTCAAGGCCCTATGCAGCTCGAATTTTCGAATTTTTCCGGCTTGCCTCGAGGGGGGGATTGCGAACAGCCGGCCCAGATCCTGAATTTTAAGGAGGCCTTTCAGCATGCCGGCGGTGGTCCGGTCGGGCGGGCGAGGCCGGAGGCCCAGCTGCAGCTGGGCGACCGGATGATCCCTATTTCCTGGGCCAAGCTCATCGAGGTGGCGGGCAAGAAATTCGGGTGGATCGCCTTTCATTCGCCCTTCACCGGCCTGGAGGCCGATCGCCAGGAGCTGGAGGCGTTCATCTTCGATCATGTGGCGGTGGCTCTTTTCCGGCTGTATGACCGGGAGTCCATTCAGACTCAGCTGGACCACAGCCTTGCCAAGCTCGAAGCCATCAACTGCATTGGAGGGTTGATAGGCAGCCTGGAACTGGAGGTGCTGCTCGCCAGGCTGATGGAGATTTCTCTGTTCATTTCCTCGGCCCAGGTGGGGTCCGTCATCCTCAAAGAGGAGGACCGCCTGGTCTCAAGGGTGGAGTGGGGATTGAATCTCGAGAACGCCCTCAAGCTCCGCTTCGTGAACGGCGATTCCATCCTCGAGCGCACCATCGCGAGGGGGGAGCCGCAGCTCATTTCCAACTATCAGGATCCGGATCAGTTTCAGCCTGCCGATGGAATTCACGTCCAATCGTGCATGTGCATCCCCCTGGTTTCCAAGGGGAAATTGCTGGGGGCGGTCTTCCTCATCAACTCGGCCAACAACGATGGGCGATTCACCAAAACCGACCAGGACTCCATCCTCACCATGTCCGGTCTGGCGGCTACCGCCATCGAAAACGCCATCCTGTACAAGGTGGCCCTGGACCGCGAGCGCATTTCGGCCAGTTTGAAGATCGCCCAGAGCATTCAAAAGGGGATGTATCCCAAGGAGCCGCCTCGGGTTCCGGGATATCAGATCGCCTGGATCAACTCCAGCTGCGAGGAGACGGGCGGCGATTATTTCGACTTCATCCTGCCTAATCCCAAGGAATTGTTCATCACCATCGGCGACGTTTCCGGACACGGCATTGGAGCCGCTCTGCTCATGGCCACCGGCCGCGCCAATCTCCGCGCCCTCTGCTCGGTGAAGAAGGATGTCGGGGACATTGTGGCCAGCCTCAACACCCTCCTGGAAAGCGACCTGGATGAAGACAAGTTCATGACCTTCTTTCTCAGCCGCTTGAGCCTGGAAGACCACTGCCTCGAGTTCGTCAACGCCGGCCACGACACCCCGCTCGTCTATTCTGCAGACCGGCAGATCATCACCGATCTGGACTCGACCGGCTTCCCATTGGGGCTTTTTCCGGAGGCGGGCTATGACCTGCTCAAGGCCGGACCCTTGGGGGTGGGGGATGTCCTCCTCCTGACCACCGATGGGGTTTGGGAAGGCAGCAACGCTTCCAAGCAGCGCTTCGGCAAGGAGCGCTTGCGGGAAACCTTCAAGCAGCACGCCAGCTTGTCGCCGGAGCATCTGCTCACAGCCATCCATCAAGAGGTCATCCAGTACGTCGATGGGAGCAAGTTCCACGACGACCTGACCATGGTGGCCATCAAGCGGGTGAGCTAAATCCCCACGTTTTTGTAGGCCGAATCTCCCACCTTGTGCCCGCCGGGCTCGAGCAGTAAAATGATAAGGACAAGACGGGACTGTTGGAAACAGGTCCCGAAACAGCTACCAACTGCTCTGAAGAGACTCATGCATAGTCCCCCAGAATACCCTGATTCCAACATGCCCTCGGAGCCCTATTTACCCCTCTTGCCCCAGGAGGATCCGCTAGCCCCCCAAGGCCCTGCGGCGGCAAGCCCGGCGAACGACCCGGCGGCCAATTCCCAGCCGGCCCGGAAGGATCCGCTCCTTGAGATCGCGGTGATCGTGGGAGCGGCCCTGCTCCTGGCGTTCATTCTCAAGAGCTATGTCGCCGAGGCCTACATGGTCCGCGGCGAGAGCATGAGGCCTACCTTCCTGGACGGGCAGCGGGTCATGGTGCAGAAGGTTTTTTACGAAATCGAACGCGGCGATATCATCATCTTCGCCTCCAAGCTCGACCTCAACAAGGACCTGATCAAGCGGGTCATCGGCTTGCCGGGGGAGAGGATCCAGATCCGAAACGGCCGGGTCTTCATCAACGGCCGGGAGCTGGAGGAGGACTATATCAACAAAAAGGACCCGGCGCCTTACGAAAACCACGCGGAAGTGATCCCCCCCGACACCTATTATGTGCTCGGCGACAACCGCCAGCACAGCCAGGACAGCCGCGTCTTCCACGGCGTCGACCGCGCCCTCATCAAGGGGAAAGTCATCCTGCTGTTCTGGCCGCCCCAGAAAATCCGTTCCTTTTGAGCGGCCGCCGGAACGGTTTTTCTCATAATGCGGGCTCCGCCCGCAACCGAGCTATCCGCAACTTCTCCGCAGGCTGCGGAGAAGTTGCGGAGGAAGAATCTATTTGAACTATTGACCGCGGGGGTGGCGGCGGTATACTACTTGTTATGGCCGACCGTTTACCGAGGCCTCCCTGCACCTCGATAAGTAGCAGAAAAAAGATGTTATTCACTTAGCGAGCTCGATCTCGGCATGAAATTTTCGCCATTCGTGTTCGCCGTAATCTTTGGAGCAAGTGACTGCGAGAGAGGTTTGCCGGCGGGCGGACTCCCTCTCTGAATATTTCGAGCCATCTTCTCATGGGATTTGAGTTGAGGAGATCCCCTTGAACAAAAAATCGATTGGACAGATTTTGAAGGCCATGGGCGCCGTCAACGATGACCAGATCACCAAGGCGCTTGAGTACTCTAGAGCAAACAGCTGCCGCATCGGCGAAGCCCTGGTCAAGATCAACGCCTGCGACCAGAAATCGGTGAGCCGCGCCCTGGCCCGCCATTACGGGCTGCCATTCGCCGACTTGAGCAAGGCCGAAATCAAGCAGCCGGTGATCGGCCTGGTACCCAAGGAAGTGGCCATCGAGCACAAGGTGATTCCGGTGGTCAAGCAAAACGGCAAGCTGATCGTCGCCATGTCGGACTTCGATCTGGCCACCCTGGATGACCTGCGCTTCCTGCTCAATCAGCAAGTTGACTGCGCCATCGCCACGCCGGAGGCGATTGAAGAGGCCCTCGACCAGTACTACCGCTTGACCGGCAACTTGAAGGACGTCCTGGGGGCCGATGGCGAGCAGGTGGTGGTGGGGCGCGGCGAGTACGCCGGCGAGGATGCCGAGGCCAACGACGCCCCCGTCATCAAGTACGTGACCCAGCTCATTTCCAACGCCCTGAAAGAGCGGGCCAGCGACATCCACGTCGAGCCCTTCGAGAACCGCGTGCGCATCCGCTACCGCATCGACGGCGTCTGCCTGGAGAAGGAGAATCCGCCCAAGAAGCTGCAGGGCCCCATCCTCTCGCGCATCAAGATCATGTCCAGGATGGACATGGCCGAGAAGCGGCGGCCTCAAGACGGACGCATCAAGATCAACGTCATGGGGCGCGAGATCGACTTGCGCGTCTCCGCGCTGCCGGGCCGCCACGGCGAGAGCGTCGTCATGCGCATCCTCGACAAGGAGAAAGGGCTGGTGGATTTGGAAGAGCTGGGCTTCCACGAGAGCGACTACCAGCGGTTTCAGAAGATCATCAAGCGCCCGAACGGCATCTTCCTGGTCACCGGGCCGACCGGCTCCGGCAAGACCACGACCCTGTACGCCGCCCTCAAGAAACTCAACCGGCCCGATGTCAAGATCATCACCGCGGAAAATCCCATCGAGTACAACTTGCCGGGCATCAACCAGTCGGAGGTGCGCCACGAGATCGGCTTGACCTTTCAGCGCATCCTTCGCGCCATGATGCGCCAGGCCCCCAACATCATCCTGGTGGGCGAGGTCCGCGACCGCGAGACGGCCGACATCGCCATTCAAGCGGCGCTCACCGGTCACCTGGTGTTCAGCACCTTGCACACCAACGACGCCCCATCGGCCATCACCCGCCTGATCGATATGGGCGTGAAGCCCTTCCTGGTGGCGTCGGCGATCATGGCGATCATGGGCCAGCGCCTGGTGCGCATCCTCTGCCCCCACTGCAAGGCCCCCTACGAGCCGAGCGATGTGGAGATGCGCTCCATCGGTTTGACCCGCGACAAGCTCGAGGGCCTGACCCTGTACAAGCCGGTCGGCTGCCCCAACTGCAGCAATCAGGGATACAAGGGGCGGAAAGGCGTCTACGAGCTCATGGAAATGAGCCCTGACCTCCGGGATATGTCCTTCAAGAAGAAGCCGACCCAGGAGATCCGCGCCAAGGCCCGCTCCGAGGGCATGGTTACCCTGCAGGAGGATGCGGCCCGCAAGGTGCTTGCCGGCATGACCACCATCGAGGAGGTTCTGCGCATCACCCATCGCGCCGAAATGGAGATCTGAACTTTTATCTGGCCAGCGTTCCGCAGGAAGATGGCCCGCGTTTCCGTCAACTCGAAGTTGCTTGTGAAACTTAAACCGCTCAAGAGAAATCGCCCATGGCTCGACACTTTATCGGTCAAATCCTCAAGGAAATGAACATCTTGAAAGAGTTTGATATCCAGCAAGCTCTCAAGAAGCAGAAGGACAGTGGCGGAGCTATCGGACAGATCCTGATGGAGAGCGGCGCCATCACCGATGCCGATCTGACCCGCGCCCTGGCCAAGCAGGCGGGCATGGAGTTCGCCGACCTCTCCAAGGCGGAGATCGCACCCGAGGTCCTGGACCTGGTGGATCAGAACACTGCCGAGACCCTCGAGGTCATGCCCTTGCTTTACGACGGCCACACCCTGACGGTGGCCATTGCCGACCCGACCAACCTGAACGTCCTCGAGGACTTGCGCTTCTCCCTGCCCAAGATCCCGGCCTTCAAGGCCCTGGTCGGCGGCAAGGAGGCGATCCATCAATGCATCGAGCGCTATTATAACAAGAGCAGCGGCGTCAGTGATTACCTCAGTCAAATGGGCGATGGGAAGCTGGATATCACCTCGAAGCGGGAAGACATCAACATCGAGCAGCTGGAGAAGGATGTGAACGCCGCCCCGGTCGTGAAGCTCCTCAACATGGTCCTCCTCCAGGCGGTGCGCGACCGCGGCTCCGACATCCACCTCGAGCCCTTCGAGCACGAGTTCAAGGTGCGGTACCGCGTCGACGGCGTGCTTTACGAAATGATGCCGCCCCCCATCCAGCTGGCCCGGGCGCTCATCTCCCGCGTCAAGGTGCTCTCCAACCTGGACATCGCCGAAACCCGCCTGCCGCAGGATGGGCGCATCGAGCTCAATATCGGCGGCAATCCCGTCGACTTGCGCGTCTCGACCCTGCCGACCATGTTCGGCGAGAGCGTGGTGCTGCGTGTTCTCGACCGCGCCAACGTCAGCCTCAACCTCGACCAGCTCGGCTTCAGGTCAGATGAGCTGCGCATCTTCCGCAACCTCATCGCCAAGCCCGACGGCATCATCCTGGTGACCGGCCCAACCGGCTCCGGCAAGACCACCACCCTCTATTCAGCCCTCAATGAGGCCAATACCATCGATGTCAAGATCATCACCACGGAGGACCCGGTGGAGTACGACCTCGAGGGCATTGTCCAGGTGCAGATCAACGAGGAAATCGGCGTCACCTTCGCGAACTGCCTGCGCTCCATCCTGCGCCAGGACCCGGACATCATCCTGGTCGGCGAGGTGCGCGACCTGGAGACCGCGCAGATCTCCGTGGAGGCTTCCTTGACGGGACACATCGTTTTCACCACCCTGCACACCAACGATGCGCCTTCAGCGGTGACCCGCCTCGTCGACCTTGGCCTGGAGCCTTTCTTGATCACCGCCACCCTGGAAGGCATCCTGGCCCAGCGGCTGGTGCGGCGCATCTGCGCCGAGTGCAAGATGCCGTACGACCCCTCCGACAAGGAGCTTTACGAGCTGGAGCTGACCCCCTCCGATGTCGAGGGGAAGCAGTTCTACTACGGCAAAGGCTGCAAGCGCTGCAACGGCAGCGGCTACAAGGGCCGTATCGCCGTTCTCGAGATCATGCTGGCAAGCGACCGCATCAAGGAGACCATCATGAAGAGCGGCTCAACGGCCGAGCTCCGGCAAGTGGCCAAGGAAGAAGGCATGCGCACCCTCCGCGAAAGCGGCCTCCTGCACATTTATGACGGGATCACCACCATCGAGGAAGTCGTGAAGGAGACGATTGCGAGCATCTAATGTGAGCTCCGGCTTTTTGCCGGATTTTACCTCCTCAAAAGTCCAGAAAAGGTGTAAACTGTAAAATAAGCAAGTAAAAGGTATAAGTGGTTTTGGATTAAGAGAAAAGGGTTACGGAATGTGACAGGAGAGGATCCATGCCGGTCTTCGCTTATGAAGCAGTCGACGTCAACGGGCAAAAGATTCGCCAGGAAGTGGAGGCGCCCTCGAAGGACGAAGCTATCAAGCGGCTCAAGTCCCAGGGCTTCCGCCCGACCAAGATTGCCTTGAAGGCCGGCGCGCCTGCCAAGCCCAGGGCCGCCGGCGAGAAAAAAGGCAAGAAGAAGTTCGTCCTCTTCGACCGCGTTTCGAACGCTCAGGTGACCACCTTCACCACGCAGTTCGCCATCCTCCAAGACGCGGGCCTCCCCATCGTCCGCAGCATCAAGATCCTCGAGACGCAGCAGAGGCCGGGCAAGTTCAAAGACCAGCTCGCCATGGTGGCCGAGGAGGTGGAAGGCGGCAGCACGCTCTCGGAAGCCCTTTCCAAACATCCCCGCACCTTCGACAAGCTGTATCAGAGCATGGTGAAGGCCGGCGAGGCCGGCGGCGTCCTGGACGTCATCCTCAACCGTCTGGCCGGCTTCATGGAAAAGTCCCAGAAGCTGAAGAAGAAGATCCAGGGGGCCATGATCTATCCTATCGCCGTCACCCTGGTGGCGACCGCCATCCTGACTTTGATCATGGTGGTCGTGGTGCCGAGCTTTGAAAGCATGTTCAAGGACATCGGGCGGAACTTGCCGGCGATGACGCAAATGCTCCTCTCGGTCAGCCGCACCATCAAGGAGTTCTGGTACCTCTTCCTGGGCGTTCCCTTTGTCTTCATCATCAGCTGGAACGCCATCTCGAGGAGCGACAAGGGCCGCTTCATGATCGACAAGTTCAAGCTCAGCGTCCCGGGCTTCGGGATCATCGTCAAGAAGTCCGCCATCTCCCGTTTCACCCGGACGCTGGGAACGCTCATCGCCTCCGGCGTGCCGATCCTCGAGGCCTTGAGGATCGTCAAGGACGCCATTGGCAACACCGTCATCCAGGGCGCCATCGAGCAGGTGCACGGCAGCATCCGCGAGGGTGAAACCGTGGCCGACCCGCTGCGCGCCTCGGGAGTGTTCGACGAGCTGGTGGTGAACATGATCGACGTCGGCGAGGAGACCGGCGAGCTGGACAAGATGCTCATCAAGATCGCCGACAACTACGAAAACGACGTCGACGTGGCGGTGGAAGGAATGTCGAGCCTGATCGAGCCCATCCTCATCGTCGGCATGGGTGTCGCCGTCGGCTTCATCGTCGTGGCCCTGTTCCTGCCGCTGATTGAAATCATCAAGACCATCCATTGATGCTTCCATCCTCCGAACGGCTCCTCCAGGAAATCCGCCGCCATGAGGGCGTGAAAACCCGCGACCTGGCCAAAATCTTCGAAGTCCAGGACTCCGAATTCGATGATCTGGTGACGCTGCTCTCCGATTTCCAGGAGAGCGGGCAGCTGGTCCGCGTTCCCGAAAGCGGCTGGGTGCTTCCCGAGCGCGCCCCTTACCGCGTCGGGCTCCTCAAGGTCACCCGCCGCGGCCACGGATTCGTCGAGCTGCTCCGCCCCGAGCACGCCGGCGACATCTTCATCCCGCCGAAGGCGATCGCCGGCGGCTTCGATGGGGACCTGGTGCTGGTGGAGATCGAAAGGCGCCGCCACCGGGGGGCGCGCCGCCCGGAGCGCCGCGGGCGCGCCGGCAAGGCGCCCCGGGTGGAGGCCCGGCTGCGGGAAGGGCGGGTGGTCGATATCGTCCGGCGCTCGAGGGGCCTCATCCGCGGCCAGTACCAGGCTGCCAGAGCCCGATGCAACAAGAAGGGCAGGGAGAAGGAGCCGGGCTTCGTCATCCCCTTCAAGAATCCCACGGCGAAAATTTACATCCCCCCCGGCAGCGAGGCCGAGGCCCAGGATGGCCAGAGAGTGCTGGTGCGCCTGGTGGAGGGACGGGGCTACGGGATTTATCCGGTGGGGGAGGTGGTCCACACGAGCGGCGAGGAGGGGAGCCTGGAAGCCGATTTCCAGGAGATCGCCGCCGAATTCGGCTTCCCGGTGGAGCAGCCGGAATCCGCCCTCGAGGAGGCGGCCCGACTGCCGGACCTTTCCAGGGAAAAGGCCCGGGAGGGACGGGAGGATCTCCGCCATCTCCTCGCCATCACCATCGATCCTGAAGACGCCAGGGATTTCGACGACGCGGTGTCGCTCGAGCGCCTTGAGGGAGGAGGTTACCGCCTCGGGGTGCACATTGCCGATGTCTCCCATTACGTCCCCTCCGGCTCGGCCCTGGACCGCTCGGCGCGGGAGCGGGGGACCTCGATTTACCTGCCGGGGCGGGTGGTGCCGATGCTGCCCGAACGCCTGGCCAACGACCTCGCCAGCCTGCGGCCCGATCAGGACCGTTTGACCAAGACCGCGCTCATGGACTTCGACGCCGCCGGCCGCCTGGTCAACTACCGCCTCTTCCGCAGCCTCATCCACAACCGCCGGCGCTTCACTTACGAGGAGGTGCTGGCCATACTCGAGGAGGTGGATCGACGGGGCGGCGCGGCGCGTTCAGGGACGGCCGGCGAAAGCCCGCGGCTGCCGCCCGGCGACTACCGCGACTACCTGGAGGTCCTGAATCAAATGGCCGAGCTGCGGGACCTCCTGCACCGGAGGCGGCTCGAGCGGGGAGCGCTCGAACTCGATATCGCGCGAGCGCGCTTGACCGTCGATGGGGCCGGCGAGGTGGTCAAGATCGCCCAGGACCGCCGCGATCCCTCCCATCACCTCATCGAGGAGTTCATGCTCGCGGCCAACGAGGCCGTGGCCGCTTTTTTCGGCAGTCACGGGCTGCCGCTCATCTCGCGCGTCCACAACGAGCCGGATGAAGAGAGCCTGGAGGAGTTCTTTTACTTCCTCGAGAAGATCGAGCCGAAGCTCGTCGGAAGGTCAAGGAAGAAGGGCTCGACCGGCCTGCAGGCGATCGCGGCCGGGGTGCGGGGAGCGCCGTACGCCCCCATCGTCCACCTCGAGCTCTTGCGCAGCCTGCCGCACGCCGAGTACGCCGCCGAGGCTGGACTGCACTTCGCCCTGGCGACCAGCACCTACTGCCACTTCACCTCCCCCATCCGCCGCTATCCGGACCTGCTGGTGCATCAGGTGCTGGATGAGCACTGGGGGGGCCGGTTGAAAGGCGCTCGAAGGAAGATCGAGTGGGCGGAGGATCTGCCGCGCTGCGCCGTCGAGTCCTCCCACGCCGAGCGCCGCGCCGAGGAGGCGGAGCGCGAGATGACCCGCCTGCGGATCATCCGCCACTTGAAGAGCCGCGTCGGCGAGGAGATGGCGGGCATGGTGACCGGCATCCACCCTTTCGGCTTTTTCGTGCAGGTGGAGGGGCTGCTCATCGATGGGCTGGTCCACTTGTCGACCCTGGTGGATGACTATTACGAATACGATCCGGAGGACTTCTGCCTGAAGGGCTGCCGCCGCCGCCGCGCCATCCGCCTCGGCCAGCGCGTCCGGGTGGTCCTGTCCGAGCTGGATGCGGATATGCGGGAAATCCGCTTCCATTTTCTGGGCATCATCGAGTAATATGCTAAATCTTCTCAAACGCTAGATCTTCTCAAACGGCCAGGTGATTGTTTTTCTGAACTGAGGCTTGTTGTTTAAATGCGGGAGTTGTGATGAAACGGGGTAATAAGAAAGTCCTGATTTACACCGACGGCGGTTGCCGGGGCAATCCGGGGCTGGGGGCCTGGGCGGCCGTGCTCGTCTCGGGGGCGCTCCGCAAGGAGATCTCGGGCGTCGAGCCTCACACCACCAACAACCGCATGGAGCTGACTGCCGCCATCCGGGCGCTGGAGCAGCTCAAGAGGCCTTGCCAGGTCATCTTGACCACCGACTCCCAGTACCTGCGGCGCGGCATCACGGAATGGCTGCCGCGGTGGGTGGAGAGGGGGTGGAGGACCGCCAGCAAGAAGCCCGTCCTCAACCGGGACCTCTGGGAGCGCATCCTGGAGCTGACCCGCCGCCACCAGATGGAGTGGAGGTGGGTCGAGGGGCACTCCGGGGACCGGGAGAACGAGCGCTGCGACCGGCTGGTCAACGAGGCCATGGACCGGCATACCGATGGCCTTGGGGGTAGCCCTGTCGGCCGATAAGCGATAAAATTTCATCATCGGAATTGTCTCCATCGGAACTGCCGGTGCCCGGTCTTGAGGCCGGGTGGAATGGGGGGTCTGAAGCGATTCTGTCAACTCATGTAAACCCTGGCTGTCGTTACGGCCGCATGTGAAGGAGATGGTGTTGCCTTTACTTTTCTCTCGGAATTTGTCAAGTTTCCGGGTTCCCTTCGCCTGCGTCCTCGTGGCGGCAGTTCTCGTCCTGGGCTGCACCATCATCGACATCGATCAACTCGAGGAAGGTTCCCTGGCGCCGCTTTCCTTCTCTCAGAACCACCCCCCCTATTCTCATCAAGAGATCATCTTCTCCCACGAGCTGCACCGCAAGCTCGACTGCTCGACCTGCCACGGCCAGAGCGCCTCTCGGGAGGAAGTGCTCGCCGGAGGCCTGCCGCCGATGAAGACCTGCTTCCAGTGCCACAACGGGGTGGAGAAATCGCAGGCCTGCGAGACCTGCCATGTGGAGAACCGCCGCGAGCGCAAGCCGCGCTTCCACACCGCGGCGTGGACCGGCCATCACAAGGACATGGCCCGCCGCGAGGCCTACAAGTGCTCTCTGTGCCACCTCGAGTCCGAGTGCCAGCAGTGCCACAGCACCTGGAAGCCGCAGTCCCACAACCTCCGCTTCCTGCGCTCCACCCACGGCCGGTATGCCATCCAGGACCGCCGCTCCTGCGCCACCTGCCACAGCTCCGATTTCTGCGAGAACTGCCACCGCCAGCCGCCGCCCGATCATACGCCGACCTTCCGGGCGGGCGGCCACAAGCAAGTGGCGCGGCTCAAGGTGCGCGCCTGCTTGACCTGCCACTCCTTCCAGGGCAATTGCGCCCCCTGCCATAGCCCCCCATGAGCCGATCCCTCCCTCCTCAACCGTGTTTTTGGCCGCCCCGGCCGGTGCTGGAGCCGGATTTTAGAGCCTGTTTCGGTAGGTCATCCGTCGGCCCGAGGCCGAGCGAAAGCGCGCCAGACAAGGCGCGCCGACGTAGGCGATACAGTCGGAGAGTATCGGCGAGGAGGCGCAACGCAGTATGGCGCACTTGCAGCCGGCCGAAGCCAGGAGGGCTACTGAAACAGGCTCTTAGGCTGGCAGCGCGACTGGCCGGGCTGTTCGCGTTCCTGGCGGCGCTGTTCCTTTCATGCCGGCCGGGCCCGGCGGAGGAGAAGAAGCCCGGGGCGGCGGAGCTGTGGAAGGATCCGACCCTCAAGGGGAAGCTCCACCTCACCTATCGGGCCGCTTATCAGGCGCAGTTCTTTCGCTTCGGACGCTTCCGTTTCAACTTTCCGGACATCGACCCCGCCGACCGGCAGTTCGCCGCCGAGCTGGAGGACCGCCGCCGCCGCAACCAAGACCACGACCTCGACCAGTACTTCGCGGTGCGCACTCATGACCTGATCGTGCCGGCAACCCAGAGCGGCTGGTGCCAGGGCCTGGACACCGAGTTTTCCATCCGCGGTTTCACCGACCTCGACGGCACCGCGGCTGGAAACGAATCGCTCGGCGCTTACGACCGCTTTCCGGGCGGCGACCAGGCGCAGCTCGGCGCCTTGAACTTCAAAGCGCTCCTTCTCCAGAGGCATCTCGAGTTCACCGGGGGCCGGCAGTACTTCGAGGGGGCCGAGTACGTCCACTTCGACGGCGGCCGGATCCATGTCCGCGGGCTGGGGCTCTTTGACCGGCCGGTGGAGATCGACGCCTTCGCCGGGGCGCGGGCGACTTACTTTCCCAGCGTGTCCAGGACCGGCCTTTACGGCGGCGCGCTCAAGTATTTTCCCGCCCAGGGGACCGAGTTCGAGTTTGCCGACGTCTATTACCTCGACAACTCCCTGAAAGCCTCGCTCCTCCAGAGGCTGGGGCCGCTGGCCTCGATGCAGCTCCTCTACCGCCAGGTGAACGAGCATCCCGAGTCGGCGCAGCTCGAGGCGGTCTTCCAGGAGTCCGGCTGGGGGCTGGAGGCGCGCGGAAGCTACTATGGCCGGCTGGGGCGGTCCTCGAACGACTTCACCTTCGACTACACCTTCTCGGAGCGCGCCCCGGTCGAGGACCGCGACCATGACCGCCACTTCAACCTCGGAGAGATCGACCCTTACGATGAAGCGAGCCTCGAGGTCCGCCAGGAGATCACCGGATCCTTCGGCCTCCTCCTGGGAGGGACCGGCCACTGGGTGCGCGGCCGCTCGGACCGCGATGCCTACAACTCCGACTGGCGCGAGGTCTGGGGCGGCCTTGACTCGCTGCACTTCCCCTGGGAGGGCTTGACCGGCCGCGCCGTCATCCGCTACCTCGATACCGACCTCCCGAGGCGGCAGTATTACGACCGGGATGATCCTCGCTTTATCAGCGACGTGACCGGCGACGGCGAGCCGCGCTTCGTCGGCCTCGAGGCGCGGCTCGAGCAGGACTGGGCTCGCAAGGTGGCGGTGGGAACGGCGGTCGAGCTGCGCAACTATGAGTACTCAAACCGCTTCGCGGACCTCGCCGGCCTGAACGCCTGGGCGCTTCAGGCCCATGTCCGCTGGCGGCCCATGAGCATACTGAGTTTTTTGATCGCTTACGATTACGAGAAAGATTACCGCTTCTTGAACCCGGACTTCAAGGAGCTGCACGCCCTCAAGGCGCAGGTGCTCATTTCATGGTAAAACTATTTGCAGGGGAGCGGCTCCGTGGCTTATATTGATTTGCTCGGAATTTGATCGATCAATAAGCCAGGCGCCTCGCCCCGGCTTCCGGAAGGATCGGAAGGCTCCGGGAGCGAGGCTTCGTCAAGGAGTTCAACATGGCCAAGCACGATCGTATGGAGCACCGGCGCCGCAAGGAGCAAACCACCTGGGACCGGTTCTGGCTCTGGGTCAAGGTCAACGAGAAAGTCTTCTGGGTGGTCCTCCTGGTGCTGATTTCCTTCTCCTTTGCCTTCACCGGGGCCACGACGACTTACTTCGGCACACTGGGAAGCAAATCGCCGCGGCTGAAGATCGACAGGAAGGTGATTTATGACCGGGACCAGATCGCGGCGAACTCGGAAATCCTGGTGATCAATACCTTCCTGGCCGACACCTTCCGCCCGCTCCGCTTCGGCGAGGGCCGGGATGGCCGCCTCGACTGGGTTGACTATCTCCTCTTCCAGCACGAGGCCGACCGCCTGGGGATCATCATCTCGAAGGATGAATTGGGGGCGGCGATCCGGGAAATTTACTGGGGCATGAGGGCCGCCGAGGATGCCCGCGCCGCCAATGCCGCAGCGCCGGGCGGCAAGCTCGACAACCTCCGGATGGCCTGGTTCCAGCGCAAGGAGGATCTGCGCAAGGCGAACGCCTGGGACCTCGCCGACTGGCTGCGCCTCTTCAGGAAGTTCCAGGAGCACCGCATCAGCGGCGTCTCCCCGCGGAAATTCGAGACCATGCTGGCCAACTACCTCAAGGCCGAGAAGGCGGTGGACTATGCCCGCAACTCGGCGCAAATCAATCCCGATGAGGTTTACCAGGAATACCAGCGCAGGGAGCAGCTGCGCAAGCTTTCCTTCTTCGAGCTCAAGCCCGATGCCAAGCTCAAGGAGGAGGTGGCCGCCAAGATCACCGATGCGGAGATCAAAAAACACTTCGAGGACAACCTCGACAGCTTCAAGCTCAAGGAGTCCAAGATCCAGGTCGGCCACTACTTCATTCCTTTCGAGGTGTTCGAGAAGGAGGCGCAGCTCACCGAGGACGACATCAAAAGCGAGTACCTGCGCACCCGGCAGGAGAAGTACTCGGTGGGGCTGAACGTCGACGAGTCGGAGTTCAACCTGCTCTCCTCGCAGGATAAAGAGGCCCGCGAGCAGAAGCTCTACAAGCCCCTCGAGGCGGTGCGCGCCGAGGTGGTGAAGGACCTCACCAGATCGAAAAGCCAGGAGCTGGCGAGGAAGGCCGCCGACGAGATCCGGAAGATGCTGATGCCGGAGGAGAAGCCGGCGGCGCCGCCGGCCGGCTCGGGCGAGAATCAGCCGGCGCCGGCCGCCCCGGCGAAGCCCGCCACCGCCGCCGAGGTGGCGCAGAAGCACCCCTATTTCCAGGCCGGCGCCTCGGAGTGGTTCACCCGCCCGGAGGCCTTGGACAAGCTCGGCAACCTTTACACCTTCCAGGTCTCGAGCTGGTTCGCCACCGCCGACAAGAACGCCAAGGAGACGGACGAGAGCAAGAAGGTGGCCATCAAGGTGGCGGAATTCTGGCAGGAGACCCAGGACAAGGACGGCCTGGTGCTTTACCACGACCTCAAGGTGCGCTACCCCGGCCTCCCCACCAGTGTCGAGCCGGTGAAGGATGAGGCCCGCGATGAGCTGATCAAGGCGCGGGCGCTGGACCGGCTGCGCGACCAGGCCGAGGCGCTGGCCGCGGCGATCCGCGAGGGGAAGAAGTCCTTCGAGGAGGCCGCCAAGGAAGCCGGCGCCAAGGTGGTGGACAGCCCCTTCCTGAAGCGCTACGGTTCGATTCAGGTTCCGGATGAAAAAGCGGCCAGGAAGAAAAAGACCGAGGCGCCGGGCGACGAGCCTTCCAGGCCCGCCACCAGGCCCCATCCGGGCAGCAGCCTGTTGATCGGAGAGGCCTGCGCCATCGAGGAGGAGGGCAAGACAGGCCGCGCCGTGCGCGACGATGATAACGGGGCTTTCTACATCGTCCGGTTGAACGGCAAGCTCAATCCCAATCCCGAGGAGTTCAAGGAGAGGCAGAAGTACTACCACGCCAATCTCCTCCGCGAGCGCCAGGACTTCTACTTCCAGAGCTACCGCAAGGAGCTGTGGGCGAGGGCGGGAGTGCAGCACTTCCTCTTCACGGGCGAGTCGGAGGGGTGAGCGCTACAAGTTGTTGTCCTTGCTCCCCCCATGTTCGTAAAAGCCCAGGTTTGGCTTGGTCCAGCGCAGTCCGTCTTCCGATTCGGCATAGCCGAAGAGCGTGTCGTTCATCTGATACCACATTCGGAATCGCCCGCCGTCCCGGAAAACGGCTCCCAGCCGGATGAGATCGGCGTTCTCCCAGGATCTTTCAGCGACGATCAGCGGTTTGCCGCCGTTGGCTTTGGTCACTTGTCCCAGCTCACGGCTGACTTTGGTGCGCTGAGAAACGATGGCGTCATCCACCAGAAGCTGCTTGTGGAAACCGATGGTCAAAGGTTGCTCCCGGCCTGGTTCCTGGTCCGGCGCGGCCGTGGCAAGGGAGCCGCCAGGCGGCCCCGCCATCAGGGCGGCGCCCACGATCCCGAGGGCCAGGAGTCGACTAAGAGCCTGTTTCGGTAGGCGCTTCGAGGCCCGCGACCACCCGGCTTTCGCCGGGCGGTGCCCGGCGAGAAGGCGCCAGACAAGGCGGGCCGACGCCGCCTTATTAACCGGAGAAATAAGGCTAGGAGGCCCAACGCCGGCTGGCGCCTTCGCAGCCGGCCCCGTGCTCTTGCAGAGGTGGCCGAATGGTCTACTGAAACAGGCTCTAATTTTACCGCGCCACATTATCGGATTTGTCGAGGAGCAAGGACCCATCGTTTACTTCTCCCCTCCCTGGCGGGACTCCTCGATCTTGTGGATCTTCTCGACCCTCCTCGCGTGGCGGCCGCCTTCGAAGGGGGTGGCGAGCCAGAGGTCCAGGAGCTGGAGGACCTGCTCGGGGTCCTGGGTGCGCTCGCCGAAGCAGGCGACGTTGGTGTTGTTGTGGGCTCGGCTCAGCCTGGCCTCATCTTCCGTGTGGGGGACGACCGCCAGGATGCCCGGGACCTTGTTGGCGCTGAGCATCATGCCCATTCCCGAGCCGCAGACCAGGACGCCGCGCTCCGCCTTGCCGCCCGCCACCTGTCTCGCGGCCTGGACGGCGTAGTCGGGGTAGTCGACGGGATCGCTCGACTCGGGGCCGAGGTCGACCACCTCGTGGCCCCGGGCGGCGAGATGGCTCTTGATCTTACGGCGCAGGTTCCTGCCGGCGTGGTCGCTGGCGATGGCGATTTTCATGGCTCCGGTCCTCGCGTTAATATATAAATCTAGAAATTCTCCAGGACCCTCCTCACCCCCTCCTCGATCTCCCGGGCGCACTGCCAGTAGGCGTCGATATTGCCGCCGATGGGATCGGCGACGCTCTCTTCCGCCAGCATGCTCAGCTTCTCCTCGAGGTGCGGGTAGCGCTGGAGGAGCTGCTGGTAGTGGGTGAGGCCGAGGGTGTAGATGCGGTCCGCCTCCTCCACCATCTCGCCGGTGAGCTGGCGGGTGGTGTGGCGGGTCAAGTCGCACTCCATGTCCTTCATCACCTTGACGGCCAGGGAGCTGGCCACGCCGCCGTCAATGGCGGAGATGCCGGCCGAGTGGATCGAGTAGCCGAGCTGGCGCAGGTCGTCCTCGGCCACGGACAGCTTCCTGGCGAGATACTTGCGGAAGAGCGCCTCGGCCATGGGGCTGCGGCAGCTGTTCCCGGTGCAGACGAAGAGGATGTCCTTCCCCACCAGCAGCTGATGGACCATCTCGTGGGTGATGATCCCCTGGCGCAGCACCTTGTAGCCCTGCTCATCGACGCGGACGACGGCGGAAGCCTGCTTGAGGATCGCCGGCCCGCCGTCGACCATGGCCTCGATCCGATCGCCGAAACAGGCGGTAACCGCCTCGGCGTCGGTCGCGTCCGGCTGGCCGTGCGGGTTGGCGCTCGTCGCCACGACCGGCGCTCCCGCCTGGCGCAGCAGCTCCCGCGCCACCGGATGGGAGGGGGCGCGCAGGCCCACCGGCTCGCCCGACTTCCCCGGCAGGATCAAGGTGAGAGGCCCCGGCCAGTAGCGGTTCATGAGCAAGCGGGCCAGGCGGGGGATCTGGCCGGCGTGCTTCTCCGCCTCCGCCGGGTCGGCGAGGTGGAGGGTCAAGGGCTGGTCCTTCGGCCGGCCTTTCAGCTCGCACAGCCGGGCGACGGCCTCGGGATTCTCGGCCGCCGCTCCCAGGCCGTAGACCGTCTCGGTGGGGAAGGCGACAATTCCCCCCGAGCGCAGGATCCCGGCGGCCTCGGACAGGCACTGCGGGTCAAACTGCTTGGGATCTACCTTGAAAATTCGCGCTGGCACCTGGCGTTCTATGCAGTGGGAGGGGATGTAAATTCGATTTATGATTGTTTTTATAAAAACTTCAGCCGGCCTGTTTCTTCCGCTTCGAGCCTGTCCCGAAAGTCGCTTCGAGGCCCGAGGCCGAGCGAAAAGGCGCCAGGCAAGGCGGACCGACGAAGCCTTATTAGGCGGAGAAATAAGGCGAGGAGGCCCAACGCAGCATGGCGCCTTTGCAGCCGGCCGAAGCCCGAATGGATTTTTGGGACAGGCTCTTATAAAAGGATAGCACGGCCGGGGTCCGGCCGCAATGAAGTTGAGGGTTTATTGACGGAGAGCGGCGGGACCGTATAATTTCACGGTTTTACCTGGTTTATCGGCTCCCATGGACAGTCCCCAGGAGGCTTCATGTCCCTTCTCGTCGCCGGCTCCGTTGCCTTTGACAGCATCAAGACCCCGGCAGGGCAGCTCCACGACACCCTGGGCGGCGCCGCCGTCTATTTTTCGCTGGCGGCGAGCTTCCACGGGCCGGTGCGCCTCGTGGGGGTGGTGGGGGGCGACTTTCCGGAGGAGAACCGCCGCCTGCTCGCCCGCCGGGGGATCGATCTCGCCGGCCTCGAAACCGTGGCGGGGGGGAAGACCTTCCGCTGGGCGGGGGAGTACTTCGACAACATGAACCGGCGCGAGACCCTCTCCGTCGAGCTCAACGTTCTCAAGGACTTCCAGCCGAAGCTGCCCGCCACGTTCCGCGACACCGAGTTTGTCTTTCTCGCCAACAGCGCCCCGCGCACCCAGATGAGCGTCCTCGAGCAGGTGAGGAGCCCCCGCTTCGTCATGGCCGACACCATGGACCTGTGGATCCAGACCCAGCGCCAGGACTTGCTCGACCTCCTCGAGCGCATCGATGGCCTGGTGATCAACGACTCGGAAGCCCTGCTCCTCACCGGCGCCGGCAACCTGGTGGAGGCGGGAAAGGAAATCCTCGACCTCGGGCCGGGGCGCGCCATCATCAAGAAGGGGGAGAACGGGGCGATGCTCTTCACCCGCGAGCAGGTCGTCCCCCTGCCCGCCTTCCCCGTCCACGACGTCAAGGACCCCACCGGCGCCGGCGACAGCTTCGCCGGCGGCCTCATGGGCTACCTGGCGCGCTCGAAGCGCCTGGACGGCGCCGGCTTCAAGGCCGCCCTCGCCCACGGAGCGGTGGTCGCCTCCCTGTGCGTCGAGGAGTTCGGGGTCCGCCGGCTGCTCGAGGCCGAGGCGGGGGAGGTGGAGCACCGCTTCCAGAGGTTTTGCGAGTTGCTGAGGATCGAATGAAGCTGATAATGCGGGCTTCGCCCGCAACCGAGCTATCCGCAACTTCTCCGCAGGATGCGGAGAAGTTGCGGAGGAAAAATCTAATGGCAGCCTGAGCGAGGATTCCGGGAAAATCATCATGCCCGACGAGCTGCGCACTTTCGTTGCCATCGACATCGGCGCCCCCCTGCGCGCCTGGCTGGAGCCGGCCCTGGCCGCGCTCAAGGCTGCGTACCCGAAGGTCCGCTGGGTCAAGCCGGAGAACATCCACTTGACCCTCTGCTTCCTGGGAGCGACGCGCCCGGACCAGGTCCCGGCGATCCTCGCGCTCCTCGAGGCGGCGGCTCGGGCGGAGAAGCCGCTTGCGCTCGCGGCCGGCGAGCCGGGATCCTTTGGCCGCCGCGACGCCCCCCGGGTCTTCTGGCTGGCCCTCCAGCCGGGCGAGGCCCTCGACCGGGTCATCCGCCTCCAGGCGGAGCTGGAAAGAGGGCTGGCGGGCCTGGGATTTCCCAAGGAGGACCGCCCCTGGACTCCCCACTTGACCTTCGGCCGCAATCCGCGCCACGAGAGGGCCGCCGGCTGGGAGAAGGTTTTCACCGAGCGGCCAGGAATGATTTCCGCCGGCCCGCCAACGATAGATGTGGATGGTATGATACTGTTTTCAAGCACCTTGACCCCGGCCGGGCCAGTTTACCGGCCCCTGGGGAAGGGCCTTTTCCAGTCATGAACACCCCGGAGATCCGCCAGTCCTTCTTGAGCTATTTTGAAAGCAAGGGCCATAATGTCCTGCCTTCCAGCCCGGTCATCCCCCACGGCGACCGCACCCTGCTCTTCACCAACGCCGGCATGAACCAGTTCAAGAACGTTTTCACCGGCAAGGAGAAGGCGCCCGCCCGCCGGGCGGCGACCGTGCAGAAGTGCATTCGCGCCGGCGGCAAGCACAACGACCTCGACAACGTCGGCTACACCGCCCGCCACCTCACCTTCTTCGAGATGCTGGGGAACTTCTCCTTTGGCGACTACTTCAAGGAGGAGGCCATCGAGTTCGCCTGGGAGCTCCTGACCGCCCGCTTGAAGCTCGACCCGAAGCGCCTCTGGGTGACGGTCTACCAGGATGACCAGGAGGCCCGCCAGCTCTGGCAGGCCAAGGCGGGCGTTCCCGCCCAGCGCATCGTCGGCCTGGGAGAGGAGGACAACTACTGGAGCATGGGCGAGGTGGGGCCCTGCGGGCCGTGCTCGGAGGTCCTCATCGACCGCGGCGAGAAGTACTCCTGCGGCCCACGGTGCGGCATTGGCCAGTGCGACTGCGACCGCTTCTTCGAGATCTGGAACCTGGTGTTCATGCAGTTCGACCAGGCCGAAGGCGGCAAGAAGACCCCCCTCGCCCGCCCCTCGATCGACACCGGCATGGGGCTCGAGCGCATCGCCATGGTGCTCCAGGGAGCCGACTCGGTCTTCGAAACCGACGTCCTGGGGGCCATCATCGCGCGCCTCGAGAAGTTGACCGGCAAGCGCTACGAGAGCGGCCCCGCCGGCACGCCGCACCGGGTCATCGCCGACCACATCCGTTCCCTGGTCTTCGCCTTTGCCGACGGCGCCGAGCCCTCCAACGAAGGGCGCGGCTACGTGCTGCGGCGCATCCTGCGCCGCGCCGCCCGCTACGGCCGCAAGATCCAGACCGGCGGCGAGCTGCTCCTCTGCCGGCTGGTGGAGACGGTGATCGAGACCATGGCCGGCGCCTACCCGGAGATCGCCGAGCGCCGCAAGTACCTCGAGGGCGTGATCCGCAGCGAGGAGGAGCGCTTTGACCGCACCCTCGACCAGGGCATCCAGCTCTTCGAGGAGATGGCGGCGAGGCTGCGGAAAAGCGGGGAGAAGACCGTCCCCGGGAAGGAGGTCTTCGTCCTCTACGACACCTTCGGCTTCCCCGTCGACCTGGTCCAGCAGATGGCCGGGGAGATCGGCATGCGGGTGGACCTCGAGGGCTACGAGCGCGAGATGGAGGCTCAGAAGGCGCGCTCGCGCAAGGAGTCGCGGTTCGGGGTCCTGGTCAAGGGCGAGGCGAGCGAGGCGCTCGACCTGGAGCGCTTCCCCGAGACCGAGTTCGTCGGCTACCGCCGGAGCATCTGCGAGGGGGAGCTCCTCGGCGCCCAGCAGCGCGGCGAGGACTGGCGCCTGGTGCTGTCGCAAACCCCCTTTTACGCCGAGAGCGGCGGCCAGGTGGGGGACACCGGCCGCATGGAGGGGGACGATTTCGTGCTCGAGGTGCTGGACACGCGCAAGGACCGCGGCCGCTGGATCCACTACGGCCGGCTGCTCGAGGGGAACCCCGACCGCGTCCAGCCGGGGTCGGTCCTGACGGCCAGAATCGATGCCGAGCGCCGGGCGGCCATCGAGCGCAACCACACCGCCACGCACCTCCTCCATGCCGCCCTGCGCCAGACCCTCGGCCAGCACGTCCATCAAAAGGGCTCCCTGGTCGAGCCGGCGCGGCTGCGCTTCGACCTCACCCACTTCAGCGGCATCAACCTCGATGAACGGCAGCAAGTGGAGGAGCTGGTCCAGACCCTGATCTCGCGCAACCTGCCGGTCGAGACCTTCGAGACCGACTACCAGGACGCCGTCCGCCAGGGGGCCATGGCGCTCTTCGGCGAAAAGTACGGCGACCGCGTGCGGGTGGTGAGGATCGGCGACTTCTCGCTCGAGCTGTGCGGCGGCACCCATGTCCAGCACACCGGGGACCTCGGTGCCTTCGCCCTGGTGAAGGAAGGCTCGGTGTCGGCGGGGGTGCGCCGCGTCGAGGCCTTGACCGACCGGGAGGCGGCCACCTTCCACCGCCGCAACGCCCGCCTGGTGGAAGAACTGGCCGCCCAGCTGCGGGTGCCGCCCGAGCAGATCCTCGAGCGCCTCGGCAAGGACCTCGAGGAGCTGAAGAAGCTGCGTTCGCGAGAGGGGAAGAAGCCGGCCGGACCCGCCCGGAAGGACTCCCCGGCCGCCCTCGGCCTGCGCTCGGAGAAGATCGGCGCCGGCGAGCGGGCCATCGACCTCCACTACGGCATCCTGGAGGGGGGCGGTCTCGACGCCGCCCTGGCGGCCTACGACGGCCTCAAGCACAGCACCCGGCGGGGCATTTTCATCTTCCTCGCCCGGCAGGAGGGGAAGGTGCAGGTCCTCGTGGCCGTCTCCCGGGACCTGACGGCGGCGGGCTGGGACTGCCGTCACATCTTCCAGGCCGGGCTCGCGCCCATTGAAGGCCGCGGCGGCGGCAATTCCGAGATGGTGCGCGCCGGCGGCGCCAAACCGCAAGGGGCCGAGGAGGCCCTGGAGGCCATGGTGGCATCGGTCCGGGGGAAGGCGCCGGCATAATTTTTATCCGGGAGGATTAATTTTTTTGTAACCACTTTGATTTCAAGGCCTTATGAAAAATTTACCATCTCCGAGTTTGCCTTGACAGACCCGCCTCCCCTTCATTACAATCACTCCCTTTATTTTTTAACGCGTTCATCGTCTTCCTGTCCACAGGACCCGACCCAGGGTCCCGGCACGCTCAATTTCAGATGCAAAGGTACTCTATGGGAGTTCCCAAGAGAAAAACATCCAAGTCTCGCAGGGGGATGCGGCGTTCCCACGACGGGGTGCGGCTGATCGATCTCGTCAAGTGCAGCCGCTGCGGCAATCCGAAGCTGCCGCACACCATCTGCGAGGTCTGCGGCTTTTACCGGGGCAAATCGGTCGTTCCAAAAGAGGAAATTTAAGTTGTCCTTAGCAATTGCAGTCGATGCAATGGGCGGGGACCTGGCCCCCCGTGAAGTGGTCAAGGGCGCGGTTCTGGCGGCTGCCAAGATGGAAAACGTGCTCCTCCACCTGGTGGGCCGGGAAGAAGAGGTCCGCCGGGAGCTGGCCGCGGCCGAGTGGAACGGCCCGAACATCGATGTGGTGGCGGCGGACCACGTCATCACCATGTCCGACAGCCCCGTCGAGGCGCTGACCAAGAAGCGCGGCTCGTCGATCGAAATTTCGATCCGCATGGTGCGGGAGCAAAAGGCCGCCGCGATGGTGAGCGCGGGCAACACCGGCGCGTGCGTGGCCGCCGCCTCGCTCCTCCTCGGCCGCCTGCCGGCGGTCAAGAAGGCCGGCATTGCCGTGGCCTTCCACACCGGCCACAACCCGGTGGTCATCATCGACGTGGGGGCCAACGTTTACTGCAAGCCGGAGCACTTGATCCAGTACGGCCTCATGGCGACCATCTACGCCGAGGAGATCCTCAACGTCAAGAGCCCACGAGTCGGGCTCTTGAACGTCGGCGAGGAGGATGAAAAAGGCCATACCCTCGCCAAGATGACCCATTCCCTCTTCAACGAGACCCGCCTCAATTTCATCGGCAACGTCGAAGGGGCGGACTTGTTCAAGGGGAACGTCGATGTGGTGGTTTGCGACGGCTTCGTGGGCAATATCGTTCTCAAGGTCTCCGAAGGGCTGGCCGAGCGCCTGTTCCAGCTCTTCGCCTCCCTGGTCAAGGACGGCATCAAGTCCATGCCGAATGCGCCGGGGATCGGGGAGACGTTCAAGAGGTCCTTCAGCGCCTTCGAGTCGAGATTCGACTACTCGGAGTACGGCGGCGCCCCGCTCCTCGGAGTCAACGGCAACGTCATCATTGCCCACGGCCGCTCCGATGCCAAGGCGGTTTCCAACGCCGTCCGCTGCGCTGAACGGATGACCGCCATGGACTTGAACTCGAGAATCACCCATGAGCTGCAAGCGTTGTCGAAAATTTAAATTTTTCATCCGCAACTTCTCCGCATCTTGCGGAGAAGTTGCGGATAGCTCGGTTGCGGGCGAAGCCCGCATTACGGAATGAGGGCTTTATGTACTCAGCATACTTTGCCGGCACCGGTGCAGCGCTCCCCGAACGGGTGTTGACCAATTCCGATCTCGAAAAAATGGTCGACACCAGCGATGAATGGATCCTCCAGCGCACCGGCATCCGGCAGCGCCGCATCGCCGCCGAGGGCCAGAACACCAGCGATCTGGCCGCCGGGGCGGCGCGCCGGGCCCTGGAGAGCGCCAAGGTCGCGCCCGGCGAGATCGACGCCGTGATCGTGGCCACGGTGACCGGCGACACCGTCTGCCCGGCCGTGTCCGTTTACGTTCAAGCCGCCCTCGGCGCCAGGAACTCCTGCGCCTTCGACCTCAGCGCCGCCTGCACCGGCTTCGTCTACGGCACCGCGGTGGCGGCGAGCTTCGTGCAAAGCGGCTTCTATCAAAACGTGCTCCTCATCGGAGCCGAGACGCTGTCGCGGTTCGTCGACTTCACGGACCGCTCGTCCTGCATCCTGTTCGGCGATGGCGCCGGGGCGGCGGTCATCTCCCGGGTGGGGGAAGGAGGCTCCTCCAGGATCATCGACAGCCTGCTGCGCGCCGACGGGACGGCCGCCGATCTGATTTCCATTCCGGCCGGTGGATCGCGCCTGCCCGCCAGCCACCAGACGGTGGAGCAGCGCCAGCACTTCCTGCAGCTTCAGGGCAAGGAAGTGTTCAAGTTCGCCACCAAGGCCATGGTCGATCTGATCGAGACGGCGCTGATCCGCAACCGCCTGAGCATGGCGGATCTGCAGCTCATCATCCCGCATCAGGTCAACTACCGCATCATCGAGGCCGCCCTGAAGAAGCTGGAGCTTCCCGAGGAGAGGCTGTACCTCAACCTCGACCGCTACGGCAACACCTCGGCCGCGTCGGTGCCCATCGCGCTCTCCGAGGCCTGCCAGGAGGGCCGGCTGAAGCGCGGCGACCTCGTGCTCCTGGTCGCCTTCGGCGCGGGCATGACCTGGGGGTATAACCTGGTCCGCTGGTGAGGATTTCCGGTCGATGAATTGGGAGGGCCAGCACCGCCGAGTTCGCTTCTGAAGGAATGAAACCTGGCATGGCTTGAAACCATGATTCAAGATTACGTTTATTTCTTTCCCGGTCAGGGAGCGCAGTTCGTCGGCATGGGCCAGGCCCTGCTCGCCGAGTCGAGCCGGGCCCGCAGCCTTTTTGCCCAGGGGAGCGAGCTCCTCGGCGTCGATCTGGCGGCAAAATGCCTGCAGGGCCCCGAGGAGGAAATCAACTCGACGCGCTTGAGCCAGCCGGCGATCTTTCTCCACTCCCTGGCCCTCCTCGATCAGATCGGCGAGAAGCTCGGCGGCTCGAGGCCCTCCGGCGGCGAACTGTTTGGAAGGGCGCTGCCGGCGCGCGGCGCCGCCGGCTTGAGCCTGGGGGAGTACTCCGCGCTGGTCTTCGCGGGCTGCCTGGAGTTCGGCGATGCCCTGCGCGTCGTCGTGGCGCGCGGGCAGTTCATGCAGGAGGCTTGCGATGAAGCGCCGGGCGGCATGACCTCGCTCCTCGGCCTGCCGGTCGATCAGGTGGAGAAAGCCGTCAAGGCGGCCCAGGCCGCCGGCCGGGTGGGGATCGCCAACTACAACTCCCCCGACCAGACGGTGATCTCCGGCGATGCGGCCGCCGTCGCGGCCGCCGTCCGGCACGCCAAGGAGCTGGGGTGCCGGCGCGCCATCCCGCTGCGGGTGGCCGGCGCCTACCACTCGGCGCTCATGGCCTCGGCGGCGCGGAAGCTGAAGCCGCTCCTGGAAAAAATCCCGGTCCGGCCGCCGCGCTGCCCGTTCTACTCCAACGTCGCCGGGCGGCGGGTCGACGATCCCGTGGAGATCCGCCGCGGGCTCCTCCAGCAGGTGGAAAGTCCGGTGCGCTGGGACTCCATCGTCCGGCAGGTCGCCGGGGGCGGCGCCGCCGAGTGCCTGGAAGTTGGCCCGGGCAAGGTGATCGCCGGCCTGGTGAAGAACATCGATCGCCATCTGAAAGTCACTTCCGTCGACGATGCCGGCGGCCTCGAGCCGCTCTTGGGTTTGAAAGTCGGAGGACATTGAAGTATGAGCGGCCCGGATCAAAGTCCAGCGACCACGAGAGAACTGTCAGGCCTCGTCTGCCTGGTCACGGGGGCGTCGAGCGGCATCGGCCGGGCCACGGCCCTCGAGCTGGGGCGGCGGGGGGCCGAGGTCGCCCTGCTGGCGAGGAGCAAGGACAAGCTGGATAGCGCCGCCGCCGCCGTTCAGGAGTTCGGCAGGAAAGTGCTGGCCATCCCTGCTGATGTCTCCAGGTCCCAGGACGTGAAGAATGCGGTCGATCAAGTCGCCGCTCATTTCGGAAAAATCGACGTGCTGGTCAACAACGCCGGCACCACTCGAGACAACCTGCTACTGCGCATGAGCGAGGAGGAATGGGATGAAGTCGTGAACACCAACTTGAAGAGCGCTTACCTGCTCTCCAAGGCCGTGGCCCGCATTTTTCTCAGGCAAAAAGGCGGCCGGATCATTAATATAACCAGCGTCGTCGGTTTGATCGGCAACCCCGGCCAGGCGAACTATGCGGCCTCGAAAGGAGGATTGATCGCCTTGACCTTCACCCTCGCCAAGGAGCTCTCCTCCCGAGGCATCCTGGTCAATGCGGTCGCTCCCGGCTTCATCGAAACGCCCATGACCGTGTCCTTGCCGGAAGCGGCGCGCGCCGCCGCGCTCGGGACCATTCCTCTGGCCCGGTTTGGCAAGCCGGAGGAGATCGCCCAAGTGGTGGCCTTTTTAGCAGGACCCGGGGCGAGTTATATTAATGGGACGGTCATCCGCGTCGATGGCGGTTTGGGCATTTGAGAGGAAGGTTAGCGAGAAGTGGACGTGAGTTGAATCGAAAAACAACAGATTGGAAGGAGCAAATCGATGGAGGACAATAAGAAAATCGAGGACAAAGTTATCGAAATTGTTGCTCAGCAGTTGGATGCGGACAAGGAAAAGGTCAAGCCCGAGACCAGCTTCGT
The DNA here is from genome assembly GCA_016209605.1 of Planctomycetota bacterium. Classification (GTDB taxonomy): domain Bacteria; phylum Planctomycetota; class UBA8108; order UBA8108; family JACQVS01; genus JACQVS01. Next base: position 25,947 of record JACQVS010000106.1, on the reverse strand, counting down.
CACCGACCTGGGGGCCGACTCCCTCGACATTGTCGAGCTGGTGATGGAGTTTGAAGAGGCTTTCGACTTGAACATCCCCGACGAGGATGCCGAGAAGATCAAAACCGTCGGCGACGCGATCAACTACATCAAGCAGCAAAAGCAAGTCAAGTAGCTCTGCCCTTTTCAGATTGTGCATCCCATGAGCAAACGGCGAGTGGTCATAACCGGCATCGGCGTAGTTTCCTCCATCGGCATTGGCAAAGAGGACTTTTGGCAAGGCCTGGTGGAGCCTCGAAATGGGATCGATGTCATCACTTCGTTCGATTCGAGCAATCTGCCGGTTCACTTCGCCGGCGAGGTGAAAAATTACAATCCCGACTCCGTCCTGTCTCCCAAGGAAGCGCGCCATCTGGACCGGTTCGTCCACTTCGCCATCAGCTGCGCTCAGCAGGCGGTGGATGACTCGAAGCTGAACTTGTCCCAGGAATCCCTGGAGCGGACCGGCTGCATCTGGGCCTCGGGGATCGGCGGCTTGATCGAGATTGAAAGGACCCACCGCATCGCCCTGGAGAAAGGGCCCGACCGGATCAATCCATATTTCATCCCCAAGCTGATGATCAACGCCGGCGCCGGCCAGATCGCCATCCGCTTCGGCCTCCAGGGCGTCAACTATGGGGTGGCCTCCGCGTGCGCGTCCGGCAAGCACGCCCTGGGCCTGGCCTTCCGCACCGTCCAGTACGGCGATGCCGACGTCATGATTTGCGGCGGCTCCGAGGCCACCATCACCATGCTGGGGATCGGCGGCTTCGCCGCCCTCAAGGCGCTGTCCGAGCGCAATGACGAACCGAGAACCGCCTCGCGGCCGTTCAACCTTGACCGCGATGGCTTCGTGGTCGGAGAAGGCGGCGGAGCGCTCATTCTCGAGGATCACGAGCACGCCCGGAGCCGCGGCGCCCACATTTACGGCGAAGTCCTCGGCTTCGGCATGACCGACGACGGCTATCACATCTCGGCGCCGGTGCCGGAGGGGACGATGGCCGCGCGAGCCATGCAGCTGGCCATCAAGGAAGCCGGCATTTCCGCGGACCAGGTCAACTACATCAACGCCCACGGCACCTCCACGCCGCTCAACGACGTGATGGAGACCCGCGCCATTCACACCGCCTTCGGCAGCCACGCCCGCAAGCTGGCGGTCAGCTCCACCAAGAGCCAGATCGGACACCTGCTGGGGGCTTCCGGGGCGGTGGAGGGGGCGGTGCTGGCCCTGGCCGTGGAGCGCCAGGTAGCGCCGCCCACCATCAACTACCGCCATCCGGACCCGCAGTGCGATCTGGATTATGTGCCCAACGAGGCTCGGCAGATGCGCATCGACTACGCCCTCTCCAACTCTTTTGGCTTCGGCGGCCACAACGCCTCCATCCTCTTCGGCCGGTGCACGTGACGGCGCCCGGAACCTGGAAACAGAACCATGACGCGCAAAAAATGCCTTTTTATCGCCGATCCGCTCTCGCCCGAGGCCCTGGCCATCCTGGAGAAGCAATCGGCGGTTCAAGTGGAGAACCAGCCGGGGCTGGAGCTGGATGAAAAGCTCAAGCACGTCAAGAAGGCCCACGGCTTGATCGTCCGCAGCGAGACCAAGGTCGATGCCAAGTTCCTGGCTTCCTGCGACCACCTGGAGATCATCGTCCGGGCGGGAGTCGGAGTGGACAATATCGACGTCGCCGCGGCCACCCGGAAGGGGGTGGTGGTGCAGAACGTGCCGGAGGGGAACGTCCGCTCCGCCGCCGAGCATACCATCGGCATGCTGGTGTCCCTGGCCCGCAATATCCCCCAGGCCTGCACGTCCATGCGCGAGGGCAAGTGGGAGCGCTCCAAGTATGTCGGGACCGAGCTGCAAGGCAAGGTTCTGGGGGTGGTGGGCCTCGGCAAGATCGGCCGGCAGGTGATTCAAATGGCCACCGGCCTGGGCATGAAGGCCATCGGCTTCGATCCTTTCGTCTCGCCCAAGGTCGCCGAGGATCTGGGGGTGCAGATGGCCCCGTCCATGGGAGATCTGCTGAGCATGGTGGATTTCGTCACCATCCACGTTCCCCTCGTGCCCGAGACCAGAAACCTGCTTTCCAAGGAGGTGTTGAGCAAGGCCAAGCCGGGCCTGCGGCTCATCAACTGCGCCCGCGGCGGCATCGTCGATGAGGCGGCGCTTCTCGAGGCGCTCGAGAGCGGCAGCATCGGGGGAGCGGCGATCGACGTCTTCGCCAAGGAGCCGCCGGAGATGAGCGATTTGATCAAGCACCCCAAGGTGATCTGCACGCCGCACCTCGGCGCCTCGACCAAGGAGGCGCAGAAGAACGTCGCCATCGCCGCCGCCCGGCAGATCGTCGACTACTTCGTCCACGGCAAGCTCAGCAGCCCGGTAAACACCCTCTCCCTGGAGCCCGAGCTGCGCGATGAGGTGAAGCCCTACTACGATCTGGCTTACGGCCTGGGCCTCCTGCAAGCGCAGATCCTCGAGAGCAATCCGGCGCGTATCCGCATTGGCTTTTATGGTGACCTCTTTGACAGCAAGATCCAGCGCTACCTTTCCTCTGCCGCGCTGTGCGGCTTCATCAAGGACCGCTCGGCCCAGCCGGTGAATCCCGTCAATGCCCATCACCTGGCGAGCGAGATGGGGCTGGTGGTGGAGGAGGCCAGCGAGGGGAAGAGCAAGTACTTCCACCAGCTGGTGAAGATCGGCGTCGAGGACACCGCCGGAAAGCGCGAGTTGGGAGGCACCATCCGCGGCCAGAAAGGGCTGCGGTTGGTGTCTCTCGATGACTATCATTTCGATGCGGTGCTCGAAGGGCGCTTGCTGCTCGTCAAGAACAAGGACAAGCCCGGCATGATCGGCGTGATCGGCAATGTCCTCGCTTCCCATCAGGTGAACATCTCCTACATGTCCCTTGGCCGCGACCGCAGCGGCGGCACCGCCATCGCCCTCCTCAACCTCGATGACCCGGTGCCGCCGGAGGTGGTGAACGACCTGGAGAAGCAGGAAGGCATCCTCTGGGCGCGCCTGGTGCTGCTTCCTCTGGAGAGCAGCTAAGATCGGGGGGATTACCGGTCATCCAGTGCTGGCATACGCTTCAAAAGCATCCAGATCAGAGACACCCCGGCCGTTTCCTCCCCGGTTTGGAAGCGAATTTTGACCCGCGGCCGCGGCCCGCCGGTGACAATTTTTGACTCTTGACGCAGCTTTTTTTTCAACCTATTCTTCAGTGACGCTCCTGCGCGTCGTTTGAGTCTGAAAGAAACGTTCAGTCGACTCCACAAGAGTTAAAGAGGGGAAAGCCATAGGCGCCCGATCGCTGGTGACGATGCGGAAGCGCTGGGGAGCGCGAGGATAAAAGCTACCGACAACCTCATTATCTAGTGCTTTATAGAACGCCCCCAACCCACGTTCCATGGGCCCGTTGCTGGAGACAGTGACGGGCCTTTTTATTATTTTATTTATTGCCCGCTCGATTTTTTGCAGCGTCCGCGCCGCAAAAAATCGAGCGGGCTTAATCCCAGGATTGTCAATTCCCTCCCTGTTATTGCCCATTAAATTTTCTGTGGCGTCAGCGCCGCAGAAAATTTAATGGGCTTGACCCTTGAATTGAGAATTCCCTCCCAGAATTCCTGCCAGTATAATCTCCATTTTCGTCACCTGCAGCTCTTGAATTTTTTCATGAACCCGTGATCCTCTTCGACAACGTCCACTTCTCCATCGGCGATCACCCGCTCTTCGAAGGGGCCTCCTTTCTGGTCCCGGAAGGGGCGCGGGTCGGCTTGATCGGGCCGAACGGCTGCGGCAAGACCACAATCTTCAACCTCATCCTGGGAAACTACGCCCCCGACCAGGGGAAGGTCCAGGTGGCGCGTGGGCGCCGCCTCTCTTACCTGCCGCAAGAGCCGCAGTTCCCCGAAGGCAGCCGGGGGCGCGCTCATGTCCTAGAGTCCCATCCCACGCTCTGGAGCCTCCTCGAGGCCATTCAAAAGGTCGAGCGCCAGATGGAGTCCGAGAGCGATCCCCACAGGCTGGACCGCCTGGTGGAGAGGCACCGGCAGCTGCTCAAACAGTATGACGAGGAGGGGGGGCGCGACCGCGAGCGGCGGGTCGATCTCATCTTCCGGCATTTGGGCATCGCGCCGGCGATGAGCGACCGCGACCTCGCCACTCTCAGCGGCGGAGAGAAGAAGCGGGTGGCTCTGGCTAAAATCATCTTCGCCGATGCCGGCATCCTGCTCCTCGACGAGCCGCTCAACTACCTCGACATCGAGATGGTGGAATGGCTGGAGGAGTTCCTCCTCGAGTCGCCGGCCACCCTGCTCTTCTCCTCCCATGACCGTTACCTGCTCAACCGCGCCGCCCAATACATCCTGGAAGTCCGCGAACGCCGGGTATTCACCTACCGCGGCAACTACGACGCCTACGTGCGCCAGCGCTCGGAGGAAATCGCCCTGCAGCAGAAGCTTTACGAGGAGCAGCAGGAGGAGATTGCCCGCGAGCTGGAGTTCATCCGCCGCAATTTTTACGGGCAGAACGCCAGCCGCGCCAAATCCCGGGTCCGGAAACTCGAGCGCATGGAGATTCTGGAGGCGCCGCGGCAGGAGGACCACGCCCCGCAGTTCTCCTTTTCCCTGGCGGCGCGGGGCGGCGACGAGGTCATCAGCATGGAAGAAGCGGCCTGCGGTTTTAGAGCGAACCAGCCGGTGATTCAGGACGTCTGGTTGAACCTCCAGCGCCGGGAGCGGGTGGCTATCCTGGGCACGAACGGCTCGGGGAAAACCACCTTGCTTCGCACCATGGCCGGCGAGCTGCCCCAGCTGGCAGGGGGAGTACGCCGGGGAGCGCGAACCAAGGTTGGATATTACCGGCAAGAGCCCACGGAGGAGAGCAGCGATCGGCCGGTCTTCGAGGAAATCCACGATCTGGTTCCGAAATGGACCCACTTGCAGGTAGGCAACCTGCTGGCGGCGTTCTTGTTCCGGGAAAGCCGCATCCGCCTTCCGGTGAAGAGCTTGAGCGGCGGCGAAAAGGCGCGCCTGGCGCTCCTGCGCCTGGTGCTCTCCGGCGCCAACCTCCTGGTCCTGGATGAGCCGACGACTCATCTCGACATCCCTTCCCGGGAAGCTCTGGAGCACAGCCTGGAGGATTTTACGGAAACGGTTGTGTTTGTCACCCACGACCGTTATTTTATTGAACGGCTGGCGGATCGTTTCCTGGTGGTTGAAAACGGCCGGCTGCGGGAACTCACCGGCGGCTTCGAGCAGTACCGCCAGGATCTCCGGCGCCGGCGCGAGGCGGAGAAGCAGGCCAGCGAGGAAAGCAGGCGCGAGAAGCCCAAGGCGGCGGCGCGCCGGCCGCCTGCAGGCAGCCCGCTGCCGCGGATTCGCGAGGAGAAGTGGCTCCAGAAAATTGAGGCCCTGGAAGCGGTGCTGCAGAAGAAGCATCAGGATACCGCCAGAGCCGAGGTCTATCTCAACCCGGAGGCGATGCGGCGCCTGAAAAAGGAGATCGCCGATCTGGAGGCGCAAATCGCCGAGTGCTATCGGGTCTGGGAGAAAAACCTGGAGGTAGGGGAGAGCGGCTGGTAAGCCCTGTCCAAAAAAAGTCTAGAAAAAGGTCCGGAGAAGGATCGGGAAGAGGATTTTTTAGATTTTTCCTCCGCAACTTCTCCGCTTCTTGCGGAGAAGTTGCGGATAGCTCGGTTGCGGGCGAAGCCCGCATTATAAGAAAGGGGGAATGATGTTCAGCTTGAGGCGGCTTCTGATCGCGGATCCCGAAGCCAGCTTCCTTCACCGCCTTCGGGAAATCCTCGGCGGCCAGGGCTATGACGTCGAGATTTGCCAGCAACCGGAGGCGGCGCGGCGGCTCCTGGAGAAAGAAAAGTTCGACGTCCTGGTGGCCAGCCTGGCCTTTCATGGGCGCCCTGGGCTTGCCTGGCTGGGAGAGGTCCGGAAACGTTATCCCGGGCTGCCGGTGATCACTGTTGCCACCCCGGCGGCTGGTCCGCTGGCGGTTGAGAGCGCCGGCCTAGGGGCCTGGGGATGCTTGCTGAAGCCGTTTTCGCCCATCGAGCTGCTGGATCTCCTCCAGGAGATGGAATCCGAAGAGAAACGATCTAGACCGCCGCCCTCGCCGGATCTCGCCACTGAATTCTACGGCATGATCGGAATCCATCCGGCCATGCAGGAGCTTTTCCGGCTCATTCGCAATGCCAGCGCCTTGAGCCCCCAAACCCCCATTCTCATTCAGGGCGAAAGCGGCACCGGCAAGGAGCTGGTGGCCCGCGCCCTCCACCGGCTGGCCAATCCTGACGCCGCCACCCTCCCCTTCATCGGCCTCAACTGTGGCGCCTTTTCCCGGAGCCTGCTCGAGGATCAGCTTTTCGGCCACGTCAAGGGAGCTTTCACGGGCGCCCACGAATCGAAGGAGGGCGTCTTCGCCGCCGCGGGCTGCGGCACTTTGTTCCTGGATGAGATCACCGAGATGGACCAGGATCTGCAGGTCAAGCTGCTGCGGGCCATACAACAAAGGGAGGTGGTTCCCCTGGGCTCCAATCAGGCCGTGCCCTGGCAGGCCCGCCTGATCGCAGCCACCAATCGTGAACTCTCGCAGGAAATGGAGGGCGGCCGCTTCCGCCGCGATCTGTACTATCGCATCAATGTCATCCGGTTGCTGGTTCCGCCCTTGCGGGAGAGGATGGAGGATCTCCCCCTGCTGGTGGACCACTTCTTGAAGGAGTTTGCCGGGGAGTCCGGCAAGGGGAAAAAGATTTCCCCGCCGGCCCTGGAGCTGCTTTATCGCTACGATTATCCGGGGAATGTCCGCGAGCTCCGCAACCTCCTCGAGCGCGCTTGTTTTCTGGGGAGCGGCGAGATCCTCGTGCCGGAGGACCTGCCGGCCCCCTTCCGCGCTTCCAAGCCTGCCGGCTTCAAGTCCCTGGCCGCCGTGGAAAGAGAGCACATCCTCCACGCCCTCCGCCTGGCCAGGGGTAAGAAGGTTCAGGCCGCCAGGCACTTAAATATTGATCGCAACAGACTTTATCGCATGATCCGGAAGTACAAGATCCGGCCGGAGGAGATCCAACAAGGCTGAATCCAGCCGGGGGGGGAAGGCGGGGTTTTCACGATTGACCCTTGGCTGAAAGGGGCTACAATAGAGGCTACGTCTTGAAATAAACGGCTGACGTTTACGCTCTGATCCGCAGTTCCATCAATTCCAGCCTCTGCTTGATCGTGGAGATTTTTCATGAAAGCCTCTTTTTCTCCCCGTTCACCTTTTTCACGCGGCACCAGGAAGACCTCCCGCTCCGCCGGGTTGAGAGCGGTCGCAGGTTTCGTGTCCTTTCTGGCGGCGGGGGAGATCTTGGCCCAGGATGCCGTACTAACTTTGGGCCGGCAGGATGTGCTTCCCGGGTCCAATTTTTCACTCTACGTCCAAGCCCAGCTCAACCTGCCCATCCGCGGCTTCCAGTTCGGCATCGAGTTCCCTCAGTATGCCATGCGGCTCCTCAAGTTCTCCTTTGACGGCACGGCGATCGGGCGGAAGCCGCTCGAGGTATTTTATCCGGTGATCACCTCCAGCGGGCATGCCACCATCCAGGCGATCCTGGACAACACGCCCCCCTTCCAGAACGACATTCCTTCCGGGACGGCCGTGAAGCTGGTCCGCCTCGATTTCTCGATGGAGCAGGGGCTCAAGCCGGGATCGGAGTTTCCCATTCTGCTCAAAAGCAATCTGGGCATTCCGCCGGTGCCGGCGTTGATTTATCGGGACGGCTCGAGCATCCCGCCGGTCACCCTGGTAAACGGCGCGGCGACGGTGATCAATGACAATTATCTCAAGATCCGCGACCTCGAGGATGTGGTGGTGGGGCAGACCATCGAGCTGGAAGTCGCCGCCTTCAACATCGAGCCGCTGCAGGGTTTTTCCCTGGCGGTGAAGTTTGATCCGGCCCGGCTGCAGGTTCTGGGAGCGGGGGTGGAAGACACCATCACCGAGGCCGTGGGCGCCGAATATGTGGCTCCCAAGATCGACAACAATCGAGGGATCTTGATCCTGGGCGTCCTCCTCGACACCTTGCCTCCTTTTGAAAACCAGGTTATTCCCGCCAGCGGCTTGAACCTTGCCATCGCCAAGGTGCAGATCCAGGTGGTGTCGGCCCTCCCGGACCAGGAGTTCACCGAGGTCGTTTTCCAGGATGGGGCCGGTGAGCCGCCCATCCGCAATCTGTTCATCGTCAACAACCTGAGCGTCGAGCCGCGCAAGGAAAACGGCCGGCTGTCGCTCTTGCTGGGGGCGAGGTTCATCCGGGGCGACGCCAACGATGATGAGGACCTCGATATCTCCGATCCCATCCGCGTCCTCAACTTCATCTTTTTCCGGACCGAGAGGGTGGTTTGCCAGAAAGCCGCCGATGCCAACGACGATGGCCGCCTCGACATCTCCGACGCCTTTTACATTCTCAACTACCTCTTCAAAGGGGGCCCCATCCTGCCCCAGCCCTACCCCAATCCCGGAGTCGATCCCACCCGCGACGACTTGCCCTGCAACAAATAAAACCGGGAATTCGACGGCGACGCTTGTGAAGTCGATCTCGGAGGACGTAGAGATCGGTGGCGGGCCGGCGAACGCGACGGCGTTCGGACTGAAGCCGTTCGTCGAGCGCCGGGTGGCGTCGATCCTGGGCCAGTTGGAGGGGAAGTCGAAGGGGAAGGCGTTGCGGGGACGCGCGCCGGGCGAGAGGCGACGGCCGGAGCGCCCGCCCAGGGGAAATCCGATAAAGGACTGGGACGGGGACGGCGACGGAAAGGTGTCGCGGCAGGAGTGGCGGGGGCCAGTGGGGGAGTTCGACCGGCTGGACCGGAACGGCGACGGATACTTGGAAGCCAAGGAACTGCGGCGGCCGTAAGTTGCAAAGGGGAATCGTTAAAAATACTATTTACATTTAACCCGCTAAATGTAAAATAGGCATTCATGATTCGGCGCGAGCTCTGGCTGAAAAAAATTCATGATGTTTGGTCCAAAGCTCCAATTGCTTGGCTGGCTGGCGTTCGCCGGGTCGGTAAAACGACCCTCTGCCGGAGCATTGCAGATGCCGCTTATCTCAACTGCGATCTTCCCAGCACGGTGGAGCTTTTGAAAGATCCGGAGCGGTTTTATGCTTCTGTCTCGAAGCCGATCGTCATTTTTGACGAAATTCACCAGCTCCACGATCCCAGCAGGATTTTGAAGATCGGCGCCGACGCATTTCCCTCTTTGAAACTGCTGGCCACGGGATCTTCGACGCTGGCCGCGACGGAGAAGTTCCGTGACAGCCTGGCCGGCAGAAAGAGAACCGTCCACCTTTTGCCCGTTATTGCCGAGGAGTTGGCAGCCTTTGGGGTGATCGACCTGAAGAAACGACTCTTCCACGGCGGCCTGCCGCAGGCTTTGCTTTCCGAGGAGAGGGATTCGGAGTTTTACGCCGAGTGGCTCGACTCTTATTATGCCAGGGACATTCAGGAATTGTTCCGGGTCGAGAAACGCAAAGGCTTTATTTTACTGCTGGAAACCCTCTTACGCCAGAGCGGTGGCCTCATCGAGGCCACCAATCTGGCCAAAATATGCGGATTGAGCCGTCCCACCGTCTTGAATTATCTCGAAGTGCTTCAGGTCACTCATGCGATCCGCCTGTTGCGTCCTTATCACCACGGCGGCCGGCAGGAACTCTTGCAGCAGCCCAAGGTTTATGGGTTCGATACCGGATTTGCCGCCTTTTACCGGGGCTGGGGGGAGTTGCGGATCGATGATTGTGGATTGCTTTGGGAGCATCTGGTCCTGGATACTTTGTCGTCCTTATCAGGCTCGGAAGCTATCCATTTCTGGCGCGACAAGCAAAAGCGGGAAGTGGATTTCGTGATCCCTCGAAGCCGCGGGGCTTGCGATGCCTTTGAGTGCAAATGGGACGCTGCCTCCTTTGAAGTCAAAGGATTGGCAGAATTCCGGAGCAATTATCCCAAGGGTCGAAACTTTGTGGTCTCGCCTCAGGCCATGGCGCCATATTCCCGGGATATGCTCGGTATGGATATCACCTTTTCTCATGCCAGCGACCTCCGCTGGCTGATGGTTTCTCCGAGATGATCTTATCTTGAAAATGCCGGTAAAATTTCAGATTCTCGTAATGCGTTCTTCATGAAGCGGAACGAGCGGCCGATTTGATCGGGGGGGAATCCTGTTTTAAACTTCTCATGAAGACTCACCCCAACACGGTTGAGGGGGAGTCCCTGCGCTGGCAATATCTAGCCCGGGGGTCGATCCCGTTGTTTTCAAAGGTGGAGATGGATTTTCAAGTGTCATGAAAGTCGGGCGGCTGGAGCTCTTGAACGGCAGCGAGCCGGGAAAAATGTTTCTTCTCAAAGATTTGAGCGTCTTTGAAGGGGGGAGATCCCCTGGCAATCATATCCTGCTCAAGGAGCCTTCCGTGGCCATGAGCCACTTCCGCATTTGCCGCAAGGACGAGGAGTACTCCATCTACGATCAGGGATCCAAGCATGGCACCTTGGTAAATGGGCAAGAGATCGAGCGGGTTGTCCTCCAGCCCGGCGACCTCATCAAAGCTGGCGAGCTGGAGATCCAGTTTGATCTGGTGGACGAAAACGCTCCCGGCAAGGCCGCTTCTTGCGCCCCCGATCTGGAGGCCATGACCGGCCAGCCAGAGCCGGACGCTGAGGAGGTTCAAGACGAAGCGGAGGAGGAGCAGGAAGTCGCCGTCAAAACGGCCACCGTGCCCGCCTTGCTGGTGGTCGAGGGGGAGGAAAAAGGACGGGTCTTCCCTCTGGTTGGAAAGACCAAGTTCCAGATCGGCCGCTTGACCACCTCCGACATCCGCTTGCACGATGGCAAGGTGTCGCGCCTGCACAGCTCGGTGGAGCAGGTGCGCGACCATTTCGTGGTGGTGGATCTGGAAAGCTCCAACGGCACGGTGGTGAACGGCGAGCGCATCAAGAAGACGGTGCTCAAGGATGGGGACCACATCCGGCTGGGATTCACGATTTTGAAGTTCACGAACGTCAGGTTGTGATCAACCGCGGGGATGGTACTTGCGGTGCTGCTCCTTGAGCTGCGAACGCTCGATGTGTGTGTAAATTTCCGTCGTGTCCACCTTGGCGTGGCCCAGCATCTCCTGAACGACGCGCAGGTCGGCACCGCCGTGGAGGAGGTGGGTGGCGAAGGAGTGCCGCAGGGTGTGGGGGGAGATCCTTCCGGTGACGCCGGCCGCCTTGGCGTGGCGCAGCAAGATCGCGCGCACCACCTCCCTTCCCAGCGGTTTGCCGCCCCGGCTGAGGAAGACCCGGCTGCCGGCCGATCGATCGGCCAGGCGTGGCCGCTCCGTTTCCAGGTACTCCTTGAGGGCGGCCAGCGCCGTCCGCGACACGGGGACGACGCGCTCCTTGGACCCCTTTCCCATGGTGCGCAGGATGCCGAGGTCCCAGTGGATGTTCTCCATGGCCAGATCGATGACCTCGGAGACCCGCAGCCCCGAAGCGTAGAGAATTTCCAGCAGGGCGCGGTCGCGGCGCGGGTAGCGGCTGGCGGGCTGCTTGCTGGCATCGAGCAGGCGCTCCATCTCCTTCTCGGAGAGGACGGGGGGCAGGCGCCGGCCCAGCTTGGGGGTTTCGAGGAGGCGGGCCGGGTTGCGCTCCACCTTCCCTTCCAGGCTCAAGTATCGAAAAAAGGTCCGCACCGCCGCCAGGCTGCGGCGGATGGAGCGGGCGTGCAAGCCCCGCCGCCGCTCCGCCACCAGGAAGTTGAAAATGGTCTCCTCGCCGATTTTGCGAGGATCGACGCCCCCTGCCTCCTCAAGTCCGCCCAGAAAGCGCTCCAGGTCGCGGCGGTAGGCCTCAACCGTGTTCGTTGAAAAGCCTCGCTCCAGATGCAGGTAAGAGAGGAACCGGGTCAGGTAGCTGGCGGTCTGGGAAGCGGTTTCAGAAGCCATGCGGCGATCCCCATCGCCCAGAACTTGTCTCTGCCGAATACGTTGTTTTCACCTGTCCGGATTATATAATGACTTATTCGAGAAACTTAAGCGATAAATCATTTTAAGGAGCGTAATTTTCAGGAGCAAAAATTGCCCTCTCTAGCCGTCACCCTCGGCCCGCTTCGAGCCAAGAATCCGGTCTTCAGCGCCTCCGGAACCTTCGGATACGGGGAGGAAATGGAGCCTTTCCTGAATCCCGGCGTCTACGGCGGGATTATCGGAAAGAGCATCTCGATCAAGCCGCGGGGCGGTAATCCGACGCCGCGGGTGGTGGAGACGGCCTCGGGAATGCTCAACTCCATCGGCCTGCAAAATCCCGGCTTTGACGCTTTCCTCCGCGATTACCTCCCCCGCATGCGAGGTTACGGGACCCTGCTGGTGGTCAATCTGGTCGGCGATACCGTCGATGAATACGTGGAGATGGCCCGGCGGCTGGAGGAGGTGGAGGGCGGCGAGGCTGTCGATGCCCTCGAACTCAACATCTCCTGCCCCAACTGCCCGCAGGGGGGGATGGAGTTCGGCATCGATCCGAAGGCCACGCGGCTCCTGGTCGAGCGGGTCCGCGCCGCGTCCCGGAAGCCGATCCTGGCCAAGCTGACCCCCAACGTCACCGACATCGTGTCGATCGCCAGGGCGGCCGAGGACGGCGGCGCCGACGTTTTGACCTTGACCAACACCTTCGTCGGCATGGCCATCGACTGGCGCAAGCGCCAGGCGATCCTCCCCGCCCGCACCGGCGGGCTGAGCGGCCCGGCCATCAAGCCGCTGTCCTTGCGGCTGGTCTGGCAAGTGGCCCGCGGCTGCAATATCCCGGTCATGGGGATCGGCGGCATCATGAATGCCGACGACGTCATGGACTTCCTGGTGGCCGGGGCGCGGGCCGTGCAAATCGGCACCGTGCAGTTCGTCCGGCCGCGGGCGGTGCTGGAAATCCTGGAGGATTTGCATCGGTTTCTAGAAGAAGAGGGATTGGATTCGATTGAACAAGTCGTGGGAACGATAAAATAACTGTATCCTTGCAAATTTTGCGAGCTGTCTTCAGCTCGCAAAATTTGCACAGGGCAAGTAAAAGAATAACAAATGGCCAATATCTTCACCAAGTTTCACCGTTTGCTTTTAAAGGTCTTCGGCAGCCGCAACCAGCGCGTCCTCAAGGAGCTCTGGCCGAGGGTCGGCGGGATCAATGTCTTCGAGCCCGAAATGCGCCAGCTCTCCGATGAGCAGCTCGCCGCCAAGACCGCCGAGTTCCGCGACCGCCTGGCGCATGGCGAGACCCTCAATGCCTTGCTCCCCGAGGCCTTCGCCGCCGTCCGGGAGGCCTCCTACCGAAACTTGAAGACCCCCGGCGGCCAGCCCATGCGCCACTTCGATGTCCAGCTCCTCGGCGGCATCGCCCTCCACCAGGGGAAGATCGCCGAGATGGCCACCGGCGAGGGCAAGACCCTGGTGGCGACCCTTCCCGCCTACCTCAATGCCCTGGAAGGCCGGGGCGTCCACATCGTCACGGTGAACGACTACCTGGCCAAGCGCGACCGCGATTGGATGGCGCCGATCTACCAGGCCCTGGGCATGAAAGTGGGGGCGATCCAGAACGACATGGGCTCGGTGGAGCGCCAGCAGGAGTACGCCTGCGACGTCACTTACGGCACCAACAACGAGTTCGGCTTCGATTACCTGCGCGACAACATGAAGATCCTGCCGCAGGAGCAGGTGCAGCAGCGCGGCCGCCACTACGCCATCGTCGACGAGGTGGACAGCATCCTCATCGATGAAGCGCGCACGCCGCTCATCATCTCCGGCCAGGCCGAGCGGTCCACCGACAAGTACTACACCGCCAACCGGGTGGCGAAGCGCATGGTGCGCGGACGACACTTCGAGGTCAAGGAGAAGGAGCGGGCGGTGTACTTCACCGAGGAGGGCATCGACTTCGCGCAAAGGCTGGTGGGCGTCGAGAGCTTTTACATCGGCAAGGATATGGAGTGGCCGCACCTCATCGAGCAGGCCCTGCGGGCCCATCACCTCTTCAACAAGGATGTCGACTACGTGGCGCGCGATGGCGAGGTGGTGATCGTCGACGAGTTCACCGGCCGCCTCATGGAGGGGCGCACCTGGAGCGAGGGCCTGCACCAGGCCATCGAGGCCAAGGAAAACCTCTCCATCCGCCAGGAGAACCAGACCCTCGCCACCATCACCCTGCAGAACTACTTCAAGCTCTACAAGAAGCTCGCGGGCATGACCGGAACCGCCATGACCGAGGCGGTGGAGTTCTTCAGCATTTACAACCTGGAAGTGGTGAACATGCCGACCAACAAGCCGGTCTGCCGCACCGACCATCCGGACGTCGTCTACCGCACGGCGCGCGAGAAGTACTATTCCATCGTCGAGGAGATCCTCGAGGTGTACAACCAGGGCCGGCCGATCCTCGTCGGCACCACCTCGATCGAGAAATCGGAACTCTTGAGCGGCATGCTCCTCCGCCGCGGCATCAAGCACGAGGTGTTGAACGCCAAGCATCACCAGCGCGAGGCGGAGATCGTCGCCCAGGCCGGCCAGCCCGGGCGCGTCACCATATCGACCAACATGGCCGGCCGCGGCACCGATATCGTCCTCGGGCCGGGGGTGGCGGAGAAAGGCGGCTTGCACGTCGTCGGCACCGAGCGCCACGAGGCGCGCCGCATCGACAATCAGCTGCGCGGCCGCTGCGCTCGCCAGGGCGATCCGGGTTCATCCAAGTTCTTCCTCTGCCTGGAAGATGACCTGATGCGGCGCTTCGCCTCTGAAAGGGTCAGCGCCATCCTCAAGCGTTTGGGCATGAAGGAGGGCGAGGAAATCTCCCATCCCTGGGTCACCAAGTCGATCGAGCGGGCGCAGAAGAAAGTGGAGGCGTACCATTTCGAAATCCGCAAGAACCTTCTCGAGTACGACCAGGTGATGAACGAGCAGCGCCGCCTGGTCTACACGCAACGCCAGGATGCCGTCGAGGGGAAGAGCCTGCGGGCGATGATCCTCGGCATGGCGGAGAAGACCCTGCGGCGGCGGATCCAGGCCGCCTTGCAGCACGAGCCGGCGTCCGAAAGCGAGAACGGCGAGGAGAAGCCGTATGACCCGATGGAGGAGATCAGCGCCTCGCTCAAGGCCGACTACGGCATCTCCCTGAACGGGGCCGCCCTGGAGGAGGGCTCGGAGGAGGATCAAGTCGAAGCCCTGGTGGAGCAAGCGCTCAAAGCCTACGACCAGCACTACGAGGAGCGCGTTCAGGAGAACGGCCCGGAAATGATGGGCCTGGTGGAGCGTTTCGTGCTCCTCAAGATCACCGATGACAAGTGGAAGGACCATCTCCTCGCCATGGACCATCTGCGGCACAGCATTGGCCTGCGCGGCTACGGGCAGATCGATCCCAAGATGGCTTACAAGCAGGAGGGCTACCAGATGTTCTCCGAGATGCTCGAGGGCCTGCAAAGGGAGGTCTCGGAAGCGGTGCTGCGGGTGCGGGTGCGGAAGGAGGACGAGTCGGCTCTCGGTACCAAACTCGACAACGCCGAGTACCAGCATCAAGCCGCCGCCCCGGGAACTCAACCGCCTCTGCAAGCCTCCGCCGGCGGCAAACCGGCCTCGACCGAGCCGGCGAAGCCCATCCGCAACAAGGGACCGAAGATCGGCCGCAACGATGCCTGCCCCTGCGGCAGCGGCAAGAAGTACAAGAAGTGCTGCGGGGTGGGGAAAGGGTGAAAGGCTGCCCTAAGGCGGGCTGCGCCCCCAACCCAAAAGGCAGAGGGCGCTCCGCCCGCAACCCAATAATAACCGCAAAGACGCCAAGGACGCCAAGATAAGACGCAAAGCGGATTAGAGTTTGGTCCGCAGTCACAAAAATTTCTCTGAAGCCTGCATAGAATATTTGATGAAATAGTCTAACCGGTGCTCATTGCCCGTGCGCTTCCTTCTCGACCTCATTTACCTGCTGGCGGCTCCTTTCATTCTCGCCGCCCTCTTCCTCAAGTCCCGGCTCTTCACCGGCAAGCGCTATTTTGCCGGCTTGAAGAGGAGGCTGGCGGTGCCGGCGCCGCGCCGGGTCTCCGAGCGCCCCTGCCTGTGGGTGCACGCCGTGTCGGTCGGCGAGGTGCGCACCGCCTTGCCGCTCCTCGCGGCGCTCGCGGAAGCCTTTCCGGAATGGGACCTGGCGCTCTCCACCTCCACGGAAACCGGCTTCGAGGCGGCCGCTAAAAGCGCTCTGCCGGCGGCGCCTGCCCTGCAGCTCTTTTACATGCCCCTCGACCTCTCCTGGCTGGTCCGCCGCGCCTTGCGGGCGGTACGTTCCAAGGCGGTGGTTTTGGTGGAGCTCGAGCTTTGGCCCAATTTCCTCCTCGCCGCGAGGGACCTCGGCATTCCCGTTTTCGTGGCCAATGGCCGCCTGACCGAGCGCTCGGCGAGGAGGTATCGGTCCGCCGGTTTTCTGGGGCGGCTCCTTTTCTCGCTGCCCGCCGGGTACGCCGCCCAGAACCAGGCTTATGCCGGGCGTTTCGCTTCCCTGGGAGTGCCGGCGGATCGGCTCCGGATCCTCGGGAACCTGAAGTACGATGTCCGGTCAAAGACCTTCCTCCCTCGCGAGACCCTGGGGCGCCTGGGCTGGGGGGGAGGAGAGGCGGGTCCCATCCTCATGGGCGGGTGCACTCATCCGGGGGAGGAGGCGGCGCTAATCGAGCTGATCCGGGATCTGGAGCCGCGGCTTCCCGGCCTGAAGGGGATCCTGGCCCCCCGCCACATCGAGCGGGCGGGGGAGGTCCTGGAGGCCTGCCAGCGCAGCGGGCTGGGCCTCGCCCGGCGCTGGAGCGAGCTTGCGGGAGCCCCTCCGCCGGCCTCGAGCGGGGCAGTTCCCGCGCCGCGGTTCCTGGTCGTCGACCAGATCGGCGAGCTCGACCGGTTTTATCAGATCGCCGGCATCGCCTTCGTGGGCGGCAGCTTGATCCCGTACGGCGGGCACAACCTCCTCGAGCCGGCGCGCTTCGGGAAGCCGGTCCTCTTCGGACCGTTCATCTTCAACTTCGCCGACCTCGCCCAGCACTTCCTGGAACGCCGGGCCGCGGTGCAGGTGGAGGGGAAGGAGCGGCTGCGCCAAGAGGTCGAGCATCTGCTCTCCAGCCCCGCGGAGCGCGAAGACCTCGGGAGGCGGGCTGCTCAAGCAGCGGGAGAGCTTCAGGGGGCGGTCGAGCGGCATGTCGAGTGGCTCAGGGAAAAATTACGGTGACGGCCCAATTCAAACTTGGTACCCCGCCCGGATTTTGATATCATTCCGGGTTTAAAGAAACCATGATCCGGCGTTTTCCGTGGTTGCCGGTGGATTCGATGGCGTTCAATTCTCGATAAGGAGACGACATGGGGGAAAAGACCCTCTTCACTTCGGAAGCAGTCACCATGGGCCATCCGGACAAGATTGCCGATCAAATTTCCGATGCCATCCTCGATGCCATCCTGGCACAAGATCCCGGCGCGCGGGTGGCTTGCGAGGCCCTGGTCACCACCGGACTGGCTTTCGTCGCTGGCGAAATTTCCACCTCCTGCTATGTCGACATCCCGGTCGTCGTCCGCCAGACCATTCAGGAGGTCGGATACACCGATGCCGCCATGGGCTTCGATTATGAAACCTGCGCCGTGGTCACCAGCATCCAGCAGCAGTCGGAAGACATTTCCATCGGCGTCACCGAAGGCCAGGGCCTGCACAAGGAGCAGGGGGCCGGCGATCAGGGGCTGATGTTCGGCTTCGCCTGCAACGAGACGCCGGAGCTGATGCCCCTCCCCATCACCCTTGCCCGGCGACTGGTCGAAGAGCTCGCGCGCCTGCGGAAAACGGGCGAGATTCACTACCTTCGGCCGGACGGCAAGACGCAAGTCACGGTCCAGTACGAAGGGGGGAAGCCGGCGCGGATCGACACGGTGGTGGTCTCCTCCCAGCATACCCCGGAGGTGTCCTACGAGAAGATCCGCGAGGATTTGATCGAAAAGCTCATCCGCCGGGTCATTCCCGCCCACCTTCTCGATGAGGAAACCATTTACCATATCAACCCCACCGGCCGTTTCGTGATCGGCGGTCCGCACGGCGACACCGGTTTGACCGGCCGCAAGATCATTGCCGACACTTACGGGGGCATGGGCCGCCACGGTGGCGGCGCCTTCTCCGGCAAGGATCCCAGCAAGGTCGACCGCAGCGCCTGCTACATGGCCCGCTACATCGCCAAGAACATCGTCGCCGCCGGCCTGGCGGAAAGGTGCGAGGTGCAGATGTCCTACGCCATTGGCGTCGCCGATCCGGTGGCGGTGATGGTCGACGCCTTCGGAACCGGAAGGGTGCCGCGCGAGCGCCTCGAGAAGCTGGTCCGCAAACACTTCCCGCTCAAGCCCAAGGGCATCATCGAAGCCCTCAACCTGCGCCGGCCGATTTACAAGGAGACCGCGCGCCACGGCCACTTCGGCCGCAACCATCCCGACTACACCTGGGAACGTACCGACAAGGTGCAAGCCTTGAGAGAAGATGCCGGAATTTGACGACTCGGCAAACGGCCGGCCGCCGGCCATCCGCCTGGAAAAGGTATCAAAAATTTTCCGGGACTTCTGGGGGAGGAGGCGCCTCGAGGCGGTGAAGGCCCTCTCCCTCGAGATCCCGAACGGCGAAATCTTCGGCCTGCTCGGCCCCAACGGTTCGGGCAAAACCACCACCTTGCTCATGATCCTGGGCCTCCTGCGCCCGAGCTCCGGCGAGATCCGCGTTCTCGGGAAGCCCCCAGGAGAAAAAAGCCTGCGGGCGCGGATTGGCTATCTCCCCGAGGAGTTTTCGCCCCCCGAGATGCTGACCGGCGAGGAGATCCTCAGTTACTACGGCGGCTTCTTCCCCCTCGCCAGGCCGCTCCTGAAAAGCCGCATCGCGGGGCTGCTGGAGACGCTCGACCTCGCCGCCGATGGGCGGAGGCGGTTCCGCGAGTACTCGAAGGGGATGCGCCGGCGCATCGGCCTCGCCCAGGCGCTCCTCCACGGGCCCCAGCTCCTCGTTCTCGATGAGCCGACCAACGGCCTCGATCCCATTGGCGTCCAGAAGGTGAAGGCGCTGCTCCTCGATCTGCGCCGAGAAGGGCGGACGGTCTTGATCTCCTCTCACATGCTGCCGGAGCTGGAGGAGATGTGCGACCGCATCGCCATCCTCAACCGCGGCGAGTGCATTGGCGCCGGCTTGACGCGGGAGCTGCTCAGCTCGAAGAGCCGGCAGCACGTCCTGCTCGACAACGCCGGCCCCGAGCGCGCCCAGGCCGCCGCCGAACTCCTCCGCCAGGCGGGCTACGAGGTCGGAGGCATCCAGCCGGCGAAGCGGAGCCTGGAAAGCCTCTTCCTCGCGGCGCTGAAGGAGCCGGGGAATCCAGACGGCGGGGTAGCGGAAGGTGGGGGGAAAACCACGCCGTGATCTTCACTCGCACTGCGGGGATCCCTCGCAGGAGAGGGGGTCGTCGGTGGGATCGATGCCGCAAGTGCCGAAGGGCTCGGCCGGGGGCGCGCCGCCGGTGAAGAGGTAGATGAAAAGGGAGATGGCGTCGCTGATGTCGAAGCGGCCGTCATCGTTCACGTCGCCCGCCTTCAGGCACTGCGGCGGCGGATCGCCCTTGAAAAGATGGAGCAGGATGACGATCCCGTCCGAGAGGTCGACGCGGGCATCCTCATTGATGAAGCCTCTCGATAAGGCGACGCCGCTGGTGAACTCCACCACGCCGTGCTCGAATTCAGGCGTGAAGCTCAGCTTGTCGATGATGAAGATGTTGTTCAGGAAGCCCGGCGTGTTGATGTCGGTCAGGGTCAAGTCGAAGCTGAAGTTGAGCAAGGCGGGGTCATCCCTGGAGTCGAAGGTGAACCGCGCCAGGGAGCGGAACTGGTCCGGCGAAGGCGGGATCTCCTGGCCGTTGAAGGGCGGATTGTTATTATAGTCCAGGATCACCCCCAGCGTGGTGCGGGCCAGGGTGGGGGAGTAGTCCGGCTCCTGCTGGGGTCCCCAGAACTCGATGGTCGCTGGAACGATCAGGCTGGCGGCATCGGTCCCTTGATAGGTGACGGCGGCGAAGCTCATCGCCGATTTGTCGTACGTGAATGCCAGGGAGTAGCCTTGCAGGGGCTTAGCGAACTTTCCCAGGGCGCGCACCTCGAAGCGACTGCCGGGAAGGACCTTGACGCCGCGCAGGCGGAGGAAGTTCTGGTTGATCACGGTGAACTGGCCGTCGACGCGCTGGGGATGCACCGTCTTGCCGCCGATGGAGAAGACGTTCGAGACCGGCGGGCTGCCGAGATTGTCTTTCAAGCTGAGGGGGTACTTGCCGGCATACGCCTCGGGGGAGACCTCGAAATGCAGGTGGGCGACGGTTTGCGGCGCTTCCGGACTGCTCGGCAGCTCGATCAGCTGGAAGGGATTGGAGTCGTAGGAGAAGATCGAGCCGATGATGACGTATCCTTCTTCGCTCTCGATGGTGGAATAGAAGAATTCCGCCTTGATCTGCTCGATGACCGTTTGCGCCTGGCTGACCTGCTTCAAGATCAAGGTTTTGGAGTCGTAGGTCAGGACGATGGAGAAGGCGTGGATGGTCTGATCGTTGGTGATGGACACGGGCACGGCGTCAGCCGCAGCGCCCGGCAGGGCTTGCCCCTCGCCGACCAGAATCCGGTCGGCGGCGGCAAGCTCCCCGCGGCCCCAACCGGATAACCAGGAAACCGCCATGGCGAACAGGACACGGCTTGACCAGCTCTGCAACTGCAAAGAGAAAATACGGCGCGCTGACCTTTGTAAACTGATTTTACAATCTCTTTGCATGTTATCCCTTCGACCGAATGACTTGACAAACCAAATCCAGAAACTAACAGCTCAAATTGTCCAGATAGGTGGGATCCGTGCCGGCTTTGGGGAAGGGCGCCGGCGGAGGCGAGCCACCCAGGAATAGATAGAACAGCAGGTACACCGGGTCAGAGATGTCGATCACCCCGTCGTCGTTCGAGTCGGCGGCATCCATGCAACTTGGCGCCAGGCCCTTGACGAAGAGGTACTCGGCGATGCGCACCGCATCGGAGATGTCGGCCTCGCCGTTGCCGGTCGCATCGCTGCGCACGAAAGGCTGGCCTTGCGGAACGATGAGCACCTGGAAAAGGGTGTTGGTGCTCAGGCCGCAGACCAGCAGGGTGTTGTCGGCCACTTCAATTCCATTCACGCCGACCGGCAAGCTGATGGATGCGCCCAGCGGCGTCAAGTCGAAGTTGAAGCCGGTGGGAGCGCCGCTCGAGTAGATTTCCCGGACGAATACCGTGCCTTCCAGCTGGAAGGTGGCGTAGAAGTTCCGGGTCAGAAGATCGTACGCGATGCCGTGGGCCGGCGGACCCGTGATCACGTTCGGCTTATCGACCCGCAGGAGGTTGCCGTTCCTGTCAATGGTGATGAGGTTGTGGGTCGGCTCGTCGATGTAAACCAACTCCTGGTCATCGGGATTGTAAGTGAGCCCGCTGAGCACCGGCGTGCCGCTGGGCGGATTCATGGGGATGCCGGCCTCGAGCGGATTGCCCGCCAGGTCAAACTCCTTCATCAAGACGCCGTCGGTCCGCGTCACCATCAAGGATCCCTGGCCGTTGTTCCCTTCGGGAATAAAGGCGATGCCGCTGGGGTGGGCCCAGTTGGGGAGAGAAATGGCCTCGATGAAGTTCAGGCTGCGGTCGAAGCGGTAGACCTTCCCATCCGAGCCTTGATCGGTGGCGTACACATCGCCGCTGGAGGGATTGCGGCAGAGATCGAAGATCTTGGCGCCGGGGAAGGGCTGCCACTTCATCAAACCGCCGCTCCCGGTTTTGACGGAGCAGACCGCCTCGGGGCTGAAGGGGCCGAAGTTGGACCCGCGCAGCGAGTAGACCACCGTCCCCTCGGGCGGCTCCGGATCGAGGTATTTCGTGGAGCCCCCCGGGAGGGTGGCGAGGAGAGTGTCGTTGCGCGCCAGTGCAATGCCGCCGGCATAGAGCCCCTCCGAGCTGGTGCCGTTGTTCTTCCAGGCGAGCGCCACATGGTTGTTGGGATCGATGGTGCACTGCAAGTCGGAGGGGGGAATGGGATTGGGGATCTTCCTCTGGATGACGTGGAGGTTGGATCCTTCTCCGATCAGCACCACGACGTCATTGCCGGCGAGCTGCGCAGACACCAGGCCGCGGATGGTCGGTCCGAGGCTGGCGGCGATGGGGGTGTCGGCGCCGGTGGCCAGGCCGTTGAGCGCCAGGCGGCGGATCTGGCTCGGGCCAAGGGTGAAGATGTTGCCATAGGTAATGTAGAGGTAGCCGAGCCCTCCCTCGACAGAGAAGTCAATGCCGCGGCCGTACAGGCGGGTCTCCGGCGGAGTGTC
The DNA here is from genome assembly GCA_016209605.1 of Planctomycetota bacterium. Classification (GTDB taxonomy): domain Bacteria; phylum Planctomycetota; class UBA8108; order UBA8108; family JACQVS01; genus JACQVS01. The sequence continues at coordinate 3,527 of JACQVS010000106.1, read as the reverse complement.
GCCCGGAAACGGCTGGGAAAACGCGACGTTGCCGCTCAAATTCGACCGGACCACCAGATCGTTGGTGTCGTCGACGTACCAGAAAAACTGGTTGTTGAGGCGGTCCCAGGCAAGGCCGTAGAGGTCGCTCTGGCCGGTGGGAGGGGTGATGGTTTTGGGGAATTCGGTGGTGAGCTCGATCCCAGAACGAGTGACTTCCCGAACCTCGAACTTCCCTTCCTTGAGCGCCATCGCCAGCAGGGTTTGCGTGGGGGCGCGGAAGGTGAGCCCGCGGGTGAGGACGGGCTTGAGTAAAGTTCCCTTGCCGTGGGGATTGCTGATTTCCCCCAGGAGGGTGAAGTCCATGCTCAAGTGGTAGATCTTGCCGTTCGACTGGCTGGCCGCCCAGAAGCTGCCGTCGCTCGAGTCCTGGCAGAGATCGATGAGATCATTCCCCGCCAGCAGGGTGTAGGTATTGAGCAGGTCGCCGTTATTTTGAGCGGCGGCGCTCCTCCAGAGGAGGAGGGGCAGCAGCATGGCCAGCAGGATTTTGAACGGCCTGGCCCCCGGCAAGGAATGCGGCCCGAGCCTGCCTTTTGGAAGCCCCCTGGATCCCCACAACCAAAGATGATGACGCAGCATTTTTTTTCTTCCTCGCTTTGAAGCCGTCCGGGATGAACCGTTCGTGCTCAACGGCCATCCCGCCTGTCGCTACCGGTTTTGGTCCGTCTGTCAATCCGATGACAAAAACAATTTCAGAATGAGCTCCCAACCCAAGCTCATCGCCAACCAACAGCCGGGAATGCTGGCGAACCCCACACCCGATCGACCTCGCGGTTCCTCAAAGGTTTCTTTGAAAAAGGGAGGTATGAACCTCCGCAAGGCCAAAATCCGCCAAGGTAATTCCAAGTATATACCCCTGAAAAGCCGGTATCAACGGAAATTATCGCCCCTTCAGCCTAGCTGGCCAAAAAAAGGACAAATTTTGAACGGTTCAAATGACGATGTTAAAGGCGATGGGTTAAAGGCGATGGCGGCGATCCGTTTATGGAATGGAGAAAAAAGCCGAATGCTGCTCAGTGATCCCCAACCCGGAACCGGCCCTGAAGGGAGACTCCCCCTGCGCCTGAGTCCCCTGGAAAAAGGGATGAAGGATTTACAAGGTGTCATCGCCGCGGGATTTGGAGTAAAGGTGCCGCCGGCGGTGGTTCTCGATCACGGGGATCTGGTCAGAGACCGCTGCAAGCAATGGGTGGAGGCCGGCGCCCAGGTTCTGCTGGCCCCTACCCTGCAGGCGACTCCCGCCGGCTTGAAGCCTTTCGGCCTGGCCCACAAGACGAGCGAGATCAACCAGCTGGCCATGGAGCTTTTGCAGGAAGCTGCCGTCGCCATGAGTTCGCCCCCCTTCCTGGCGGCGCAAATGGGCCCCCTCCCCGGCCTTCTCTCAGGGGCCGGTTTCGACCAGGCCTACATCCATTATCACGAGCAGGCGAAGCCCCTGGTGGTGGCGGGTCCCCACCTGGTGGTCCTGCGCGGCATTGGGGGAGTCGGGGCTCTGAAGGCGGCCCTGGTGGCGCTGCGGGAGTTCTGGAGCGGCCCGGTGCTGGCGCTATTTCCGGCCCACTGTCCCTGTTCCTGGACCTGGGACCTCCAGTCCCTGCTGGAAGCCTTCCAGGTGGAAGGGGCGGGGCTGCAAATCCCGTGCGGCGGCGGCCGGCCAGTGGACTGGTTGAAGGGCTTGCGGGCCTGGAGCCGTTGGGCCGGCCGATTGACGGCGGTGGATCTTGGCGATGTTTTTGAGGAGCCAGAGGCGGCGGCCCGCTTCCTGCCGTGGATCCGTGAAGCCTTCGACGGCGGAGTCGACCTGGCGGTCTTCGATGGCATGCCGCCGCGGCCGTGGATTGAAGCTCTTCGTCCTCCCAGGAGGAGAGAGGCGAGCCTCCCTGCGGCCCGGTTCGAGGAGGAGGCCGCCGAGACGGCCCCTCCGAATAAAAGGCCTCCCTTGACCCTTTTCGCCGTTCCGATCGCCTCGCCGGAGGATCTGGAGCTGGCTCTCGACCGTGCCACGCCCCCGAGCCTCGCCGAACTCAAGGAAAATTCCTACCGTGGTTTCCAGTTTCTTGAGTCCGAGCATCTGGATTTCGACCGCCTGCCCTCGATCCTGCGCGGCCTCGAGGAGCGGACCGGCCGGCCGCTCGGCGTGATCGCGGCTTCGCCATTTATCCTGGAGATCGCCGCCAAGGCTTCCTCGACCAGCGCGCTTCTCGTGGTCGAGGGCAGCCAGCCCGCGGATCTCGAGTGCGTGCTGGAAATCGCCAAGCGGTACGGAGCGCGGCTGGTGCTGCCCTTGAGGGGGATGGAGGCGGCGGAATCGAACGAGTGGGTGGCCTCCCTGGTCGATGAGGTGGAGGCGCTGCGCTACCTGGCGCAGACGGCAGGTTTTCCCTGGGAGCGGATTCACCTGGAGGGGACGGTGCTCCTCCATCAGGCTGGCCTCCATCAGGCTGGCCTCCATCAGACTGGGCTGGGAACCGCGCTGGAGCGTCTCCGGGTCCAAAAGAAGGTCCAGTGGGCGGTGACGTTACCTTACGGATCCGGGGAGACGGAAAACCGCCCGTCTCTGGCGCCGTGGGCGGACCTGGTGATTGGAATCATGACCACTCACGGATAGATTCGGTACAGCATTCGCGGGAAAGGGGCGCACTCCCGGATGTGCTCGGTGCCGCAGATCCATGCCACCGTGCGCTCGAGGCCCAGGCCGAAGCCGCCATGGGGGACGGAGCCGTAGCGGCGCAGGTCGAGGTACCATTCAAAGGCCTCCTTGGGTAGCTGGTGGGCCGCGATGGCCGCCTCCAGCTTGGCGAGATCGTCCTCGCGCTGGCCGCCGCCGATGATCTCCCCGGCGCCCTCGGGGGCGAGCATGTCGACGTTGAGCGCCACCTTGTCGTTCTGCGGGTCCTTTTTCATGTAAAACGCCTTCACCTGCGCCGGGTAGCGGTGCACCAGGACCGGCAGGCGGTGGGCCTCGGAAATTGCGGTCTCTTGAGGGGCGCCGAAATCGTCCCCCCACTCGATGGTCACGCCCTTATCGCGGAGGAACCTCACCGCCTCGTCGTAGCTCAGGCGCGGGAAGGGCGGGGCGATGTTCTCGAGCCTGGAGACCTCGCGCTCCAGCACTTCCAGCTCCTTCCGCCGGTTTTTGAGCACCTGCTGGATGATGAAGGAGACGAAGTTCTCCGCCAGCGCCATGAGGTCGTCGAGCTGGGCGAAAGCCACCTCCGGTTCCACCATCCAGAACTCCGCCAAGTGCCTGCGGGTCTTCGATTTCTCGGCCCGAAACGTGGGCCCAAAGCAGTACACCTTGCCCAGCGCGGCCGCCGCCGCCTCGAGATACAACTGGCCGGTCTGGGCCAGGTACGCTTTACCCAGGTCGAAGTAGTCGGTCTCGAAGAGATTGCCAGCGGATTCCCCAATCGCGCCGGTGAGCAGCGGCGTGTCGACCAGCACGAAGCCCCGCTGGTAGAAGAAATCGCGCATCGCCTGAATGG